>NZ_MEHJ01000001.1:1965000-2312500 GCF_001746415.1 Streptomyces agglomeratus | reverse complement strand
GGTGCGGCTGGATCACCTCCTTTCTAAGGAGCACTTCTTACCACCCGGTCAGAGGCCAGTTCATCGGCGAACGTCCGGTGCTGGTTGCTCATGGGTGGAACGTTGACTACTCGGCACGGTTTGGTGGGTTCACGAGTACTGCTTCGGCGTGGAAAGTGAGCACAGTAAATCGGGTCGGGCACGCTGTTGGGTATCTGAGGGTACGGACCATTTGGTCTATATCTTCGCGATGCCGGCCCCAGTGCACTCGTCCGTAAGGGCGGGGTGATGGGTGGCTGGTCGTTGCTTGAGAACTGCACAGTGGACGCGAGCATCTGTGGCCAAGTTTTTAAGGGCGCACGGTGGATGCCTTGGCACCAGGAACCGATGAAGGACGTGGGAGGCCACGATAGTCCCCGGGGAGCCGTCAACCAGGCTTTGATCCGGGGGTTTCCGAATGGGGAAACCCGGCAGTCGTCATGGGCTGTCACCCATACCTGAACACATAGGGTATGTGGAGGGAACGCGGGGAAGTGAAACATCTCAGTACCCGCAGGAAGAGAAAACAACCGTGATTCCGGGAGTAGTGGCGAGCGAAACCGGATGAGGCCAAACCGTATGCGTGTGATACCCGGCAGGGGTTGCGCATACGGGGTTGTGGGATTGCACTTCAACAGTCTGCCGGCTGTTGGGCAAGTCAGAAACCGTTGGTAGGCGAAGGACATGCGAAAGGTCCGGCGTAGAGGGTAAGACCCCCGTAGCTGAAACATCAACGGCTTGCTTGTGCAACACCCAAGTAGCACGGGGCCCGAGAAATCCCGTGTGAATCTGGCGGGACCACCCGTTAAGCCTAAATATTCCCTGGTGACCGATAGCGGATAGTACCGTGAGGGAATGGTGAAAAGTACCGCGGGAGCGGAGTGAAATAGTACCTGAAACCGTGTGCCTACAAGCCGTGGGAGCGTCGCTGTATGTGCTTGCACATGCAGTCGTGACTGCGTGCCTTTTGAAGAATGAGCCTGCGAGTTAGCGGTGTGTAGCGAGGTTAACCCGTGTGGGGAAGCCGTAGCGAAAGCGAGTCCGAATAGGGCGATTGAGTTGCACGCTCTAGACCCGAAGCGGAGTGATCTAGCCATGGGCAGGTTGAAGCGGAGGTAAGACTTCGTGGAGGACCGAACCCACCAGGGTTGAAAACCTGGGGGATGACCTGTGGTTAGGGGTGAAAGGCCAATCAAACTCCGTGATAGCTGGTTCTCCCCGAAATGCATTTAGGTGCAGCGTCGTGTGTTTCTTGCCGGAGGTAGAGCACTGGATAGGCGATGGGCCCTACCGGGTTACTGACCTTAGCCAAACTCCGAATGCCGGTAAGTGAGAGCACGGCAGTGAGACTGTGGGGGATAAGCTCCATGGTCGAGAGGGAAACAGCCCAGAGCATCGACTAAGGCCCCTAAGCGTACGCTAAGTGGGAAAGGATGTGGAGTCGCAGAGACAACCAGGAGGTTGGCTTAGAAGCAGCCACCCTTGAAAGAGTGCGTAATAGCTCACTGGTCAAGTGATTCCGCGCCGACAATGTAGCGGGGCTCAAGCGTACCGCCGAAGTCGTGTCATTCACACATATATCCCCAACGGGAGTGTGGATGGGTAGGGGAGCGTCGTGTGCCGGGTGAAGCAGCCGCGGAAGCGAGTTGTGGACGGTTCACGAGTGAGAATGCAGGCATGAGTAGCGATACACACGTGAGAAACGTGTGCGCCGATTGACTAAGGGTTCCTGGGTCAAGCTGATCTGCCCAGGGTAAGTCGGGACCTAAGGCGAGGCCGACAGGCGTAGTCGATGGACAACCGGTTGATATTCCGGTACCCGCTTTGAAACGCCCAGTATCGAATCCATTGATGCTAAGGCCGTGAAGCCGTCCTGGAGCCTTCGGGCAAAGGGAAGTGGTGGAGCCGCCGGTCCAAGGTGGTAGTAGGTAAGCGATGGGGTGACGCAGGAAGGTAGTCCAGCCCGGGCGGTGGTTGTCCCGGGGTAAGGGTGTAGGCCGAGGGGTAGGTAAATCCGTCCCTCGTTAAGGCTGAGACCTGATGCCGAGCCGATTGTGGTGAAGTGGATGATCCTATGCTGTCGAGAAAAGCCTCTAGCGAGTTTCATGGCGGCCCGTACCCTAAACCGACTCAGGTGGTCAGGTAGAGAATACCGAGGCGTTCGGGTGAACTATGGTTAAGGAACTCGGCAAAATGCCCCCGTAACTTCGGGAGAAGGGGGGCCATCACTGGTGATCGGATTTACTCCGTGAGCTGGGGGTGGCCGCAGAGACCAGCGAGAAGCGACTGTTTACTAAAAACACAGGTCCGTGCGAAGCCGTAAGGCGATGTATACGGACTGACGCCTGCCCGGTGCTGGAACGTTAAGGGGACCGGTTAGTGCGCTTTCGGGCGTGCGAAGCTGAGAACTTAAGCGCCAGTAAACGGCGGTGGTAACTATAACCATCCTAAGGTAGCGAAATTCCTTGTCGGGTAAGTTCCGACCTGCACGAATGGCGTAACGACTTCTCGACTGTCTCAACCATAGGCCCGGTGAAATTGCACTACGAGTAAAGATGCTCGTTTCGCGCAGAAGGACGGAAAGACCCCGGGACCTTTACTACAGTTTGATATTGGTGTTCGGTTCGGCTTGTGTAGGATAGGTGGGAGACTTTGAAGCATGCACGCCAGTGTGTGTGGAGTCAATCTTGAAATACCACTCTGGTCGTGCTGGATGTCTAACCTCGGTCCGTGATCCGGATCAGGGACAGTGTCTGATGGGTAGTTTAACTGGGGCGGTTGCCTCCTAAAGAGTAACGGAGGCGCCCAAAGGTTCCCTCAGCCTGGTTGGCAATCAGGTGTTGAGTGTAAGTGCACAAGGGAGCTTGACTGTGAGACCGACGGGTCGAGCAGGGACGAAAGTCGGGACTAGTGATCCGGCAGTGGCTTGTGGAAGCGCTGTCGCTCAACGGATAAAAGGTACCCCGGGGATAACAGGCTGATCTTCCCCAAGAGTCCATATCGACGGGATGGTTTGGCACCTCGATGTCGGCTCGTCGCATCCTGGGGCTGGAGTCGGTCCCAAGGGTTGGGCTGTTCGCCCATTAAAGCGGTACGCGAGCTGGGTTTAGAACGTCGTGAGACAGTTCGGTCCCTATCCTCTGCGCGCGTAGGAATATTGAGAAGGGCTGTCCCTAGTACGAGAGGACCGGGACGGACGAACCTCTGGTGTGCCAGTTGTCCTGCCAAGGGCATGGCTGGTTGGCTACGTTCGGAAAGGATAACCGCTGAAAGCATCTAAGCGGGAAGCCTGCTTCGAGATGAGTATTCCCACCCCCTTTGAGGGGTTAAGGCTCCCAGTAGACGACTGGGTTGATAGGCCAGATGTGGAAGCCCGGTAACGGGTGGAGCTGACTGGTACTAATAGGCCGAGGGCTTGTCCTCAGTTGCTCGCGTCCACTGTGTTAGTTCTGAAGTAACGAACTGTGCCGTTTCCGGTTTGTTCAACTTCATAGAGTTTCGGTGGTCATAGCGTTAGGGAAACGCCCGGTTACATTCCGAACCCGGAAGCTAAGCCTTTCAGCGCCGATGGTACTGCAGGGGGACCCTGTGGGAGAGTAGGACGCCGCCGAACAATCATTCAACGCTGGTCCCTGAACTTCGGTTCGGGGACCAGCGTTTTTTTATGCCCGGTCACTTGGTGTTCACGTTGTACGACCAGCATCCCCAGGTATGGGGACGATCGGAATGCTGAAGTCCGCGGGTGTCGGTGTCGGCGACGAGGTCGTCGTGCCGGCCTTCGGGAACGCAGAAGTGGCCGAGGGTGTGCTGGCCCTTGGCGCCGTGCCGGTGTTCGCCGACATCGACGGGGCCACGTACTGCCTTGACGCGGCCGCTGTGGAAGCCGCCGTCACCTCTCGTACGGTTGCCGTGGTCGCCGTACCGCGATTCGGGTATCTGGCCGGCGTGCGGGCGGTGCGGCAGCTCGGGCAGCGACGGGGGCTCCTGGTGGTGGAGCACCGGGACGCAGAGGACCTCGATCCCAGTGCGCTTGCTCAACGGCAGGTCCAGGCAGCTTATTTGGACAGGCGGCTCACCGGGGTGCGGACTCCGGAGCCGTGCCCGGGACATACGTACCAGCGGTACGTCGTCCGGGTGCCGGGCAATGGGCGGCCGGACAGGGACGCGTTCGCTCGTGCTGTCCGGCGCCGGGGCGTTGAGTGTGAGGTGCCCGTGCAGACGCCCGTACACCGGTTGCCCGCCTTCCGGCAGGAGGTCTCTCTGCCTGAGACCGTTCGGGCTGCCGATGAGACGCTCACGCTGCCCGTCGGCGGTTCGCTGTCCCGGCGGGATCTTCAGCGCGTCGTGGCGGCCTGCAATGCGCTCGGCGGGCTCCTGCAACCCGCTTTCTAGGACCTTTGTTTGGGGTGGGAAGCGAAGAACTCCAGCATCAGGTCGGTCGCGTTGACCCCTGCTTCCGGGGCGGCCATGTCGCCCGGTTCGGCGCCCGGCCAGCTGTGGCTCATCTGCGGGATCCGGTAGGTGACCACCTCGGACTGGTCCCGGCACTTCGCGGACGTACGGGTGATCTGGTCCTTGAGTTTCCGAGCCGGTGCCGGCTTGCAGGAGAGGCGTTCGTGCCACGCCTCGATCGCGGTGTCCGCTGTGTTGTAGAGCTTGTCCCGGCCGCCGATGAAGGTGATGACCGAGACGGGTGTCCTGGGCAAGTAGGAGGCGTCCTGAGTGTCGGGCCCGCTGTACGCGCCGCTCACCGGGGCGATCGCGGCGAAGGTCTCGTGGAGTTCGACGGCCACCTTGAAGGACATGTCGGCGCCGTTGGAGATGCCGGTGGCGTAGACGCGATCCGGGTCGGCCTTCCATCTGTCGACGAGACGCTTCGTCATGGCCCGGATGAAGCCGACGTCGTCCTCGTCTCCGCAGCAGCTCAGGGCGTTGTAGGCGAGGTCCAGGCCGTCGGGGTAGGCGACCAGGAAGTTCTCGCGGTCGGCTCTCTCGTCGAGTCCGCTGAGCCTGGACACGAACTCGCCCGTACTCGGGTACGGATGCATGGCGACGATCAGGGGCAGCTTCTTGGCCGGGGTGTACCCGGGTGGTGCGTGCACGCGGTAGACACGCTTCTTGCCGTCCCAGGTCATCGCGATCTTCTGGTCGCCCGGACGCGGGGTCTCGCGGACTGTTTCAGTCGGTTTCAGCTGCTTCCTGGGATGCTCGGCGTCGGTCGGGCGGCAGGCGCCGAGCGAGAGCAGTGTGGCCACTACGGCCGACCAGAGCGTCAGGTGCGTGGGCGTGCCGGGACGGATCCGCATCCGGGCATGGTCGCAGCGCGGGGGCGGACGGTCCAGAGGAACGGCGGGTTCGGAGCACGGCTGGATCCGGGGTATGATCTATCCCGTTGCCGCAGCGCAGCAGGCCCCAATAGCTCAGTCGGTAGAGCGTCTCCATGGTAAGGAGAAGGTCTACGGTTCGATTCCGTATTGGGGCTCAACACACGAAAGGCCCCCGCCGGTTGGCGGGGGCCTTTCGCGTATCCGGGAGCCCGCTCGCTACATCGTGTGCGGCATCGGGACGCGCATGGCGAGGATGGCCATGTCGTCGGAGGCCGGTTCGGCAGCGAAGCGTTCCACGGCGCGCAGGATGCGGCCGGCGACCGCGCCGGCCGTCAGGCCCGTGCAGGTGGCCAGGACGTCGGCCAGGCCGTCGTCGCCGAGCATGCGCGTGCCCTCGCGGCGCTCGGTGACGCCGTCGGTGACGCACAGGAGTACGTCGCCGGGTTCGAGCGTGACCATCTGCTCGTACAGCTCCAGGTCCTCCATGACGCCCAGGAGCGGCTGCGGTTCGGCGGCCGGTTCGACCGAGCCGTCCGGGCGCAGGCGCAGCGGGAGCGGGTGGCCGGCGCAGACGACTTTCAGTACGGCGCTGCCGTCCTCCTGGGGCCACAGCTCGCCGTACAGGAGCGTGAGGAAGCGGCTGCGGGCGCCCTCGTCGAGGATGGCCGCGTTGAGGCGTTCCAGGACGGCGGGGCCGCCGAAGCCCTCGCGGGCGAGGAGGCGCAGGGCGTGGCGGGCGAGGCCGGTGACGGCGGCGGCCTCGGGGCCCGTACCGCAGACGTCGCCGATGGCGAAGCCGTACGCGCCGTCGCGGATCGGGAAGAGGTCGTAGAAGTCGCCGCCGACCTCGTTGCCCTCGCCCGCGGCGCGGTAGATGACCTCCACCTCGACGTTCGGGACGTGCGGGAGCTCCGGGGGGAGCAGGCTGCGCTGGAGGGACTGGCTGATGGCCATGCGCTCGGAGTACAGGCGTGAGTTGTCGAGGGCGAGCGCGGCCCGGCGGGAGAGGTCCTCGGCGAGTTCGAGGATCTCCTGCCGGAAGTGGTCGTCGGTCGGCTTGCCGAGGGTCAGCATGCCGATGACGCGGTTGCGGGCGACGAGGGGCAGTACGACCGTCTCGCCGCCCACCGCCGCGGCCGTGGCGAGGGTGGTGCCGATGCCCGAGCCGACGTGCGGGGTGGAGCCGAGGCCGAGGCTGCGCATCGACGTACGCAGTGCTGCCTGGTGGGCGGCCTCGCCGGGGGCGGCCCACACGCGAGCACCGGGGGTCGGGACGGGCTCCGGCGGGTCGATCTTGGACAGCAGGGCCTTGAGGCCGTCGATGCGCTCCTCGTCCTCGTGGAGCACGAACGAGAGGTACGGCTCCGAGGACTGGTCGGCGATGGTGTAGACGGCGCACCAGGTGGCCAGGGTGGGCACCGTCATCTGTGCCATGAGGGCGAGGGTCTGGTCGCGGTCGAGCGTACCCGCGAGGAGGTCGGACGCCTCGACGAGGAAGGACAGCGAGCCGCGGCGGAGGCGTTCGAGTTCGCCGAGGCGGGCGGATTCGACGGCGAGGGCGATGCGGTCGGCGGCGAACTGGAGGCGCAGGGCCTCCTCGTTCGAGTAGCGGCCGGGGGCTTCGGCGGCGACGCCGAGGGAGCCGGTGAGGCGGCCCTCGACCTTGAGGGGGACGGTGACGACGGAGCGCATGCCGGTGCCGTCCAGGAGCGGTACGGCGCCCGGGACGGCTGCCAGGTCGTCGTGGACGGCTGGCATGCGGGCGGAGCCGTAGCGCCCGGCTCCGGCCTCCACGGGGACGCGGGCGAAGCGCTGACGGGCGGAGGGGAGGCCGGTGGTGGCCCGTACCTCCAGCTCGGTCTCGTCGTCGGTGGCGAGGAGCAGGAACGCGGAGTCTGCGTCCAGCATGTCGCGGGAGCGTTCGACGGTGCGCTGGAGGAGTCCGTCGAGGTCGTCGGGGGCGGGGGAGCCGATGAAGACCTCGAAGGGGTCCGTGGCGCGGCCCTCGGAGAGCGAGCCCTTGGCGGTGTCGCTGGGGGTGCGCTGGGGGGACTGGAGCACGGCGCGTTCGAAGTCGCGTACGAGGAGACAGATGGTGGAGGGCTCGCCGGTGGTGTCCCGTACGCGCAGGTGGGAGGCGTAGACGGCGACGGTGCGGCCGTCGGCGGCGCGGACGCCGTAGCTGCCCTCCCAGCGGGAGAGCTGGAGGGCGTCCGCGATGCCGGTGGCGATGCCGGGTGTGTGGGGCCAGGCGGCGAAGTCGGTGAGCTGCTTGCCGATGACCTGGTCGGCGGCGTATCCGAAGAGGTCTTCGGCGTCCTCGTTCCAGGCGTTGATGGCGCCGGAGCGGTCGATCTGGACGACGGCGACGCGGATGCGGCCGTCGGCGACCGGGAGAAGCTCGACGGGGAGGACCGGGCCGGCGGAGCGGATGCCGACCGGGCGTTCCGGAAGGTCGAGCTGGAACCAGACGTGCTTGTGGGCGGGCGCGTAGTCGACGCCCCAGCGGGAGGCGAGGGCGGCGCACAGCAGCAGGCCGCGGCCGCCTTCGCGCTCGGGGTTGCCGAAGGACTGCGCCATGCCCTGGAGGGGGACCTCGCGCTCGGGGTAGCGGTCGCCGACCTCGACGCGGACGCCTTCTTCCGTACGCAGGCACAGGACGTCGGCGGTGGTGCCGGCGTGCACCACGGCGTTCGTGACCAGCTCGCTGGTGAGGACGACCGCGTCGTCCACGATGTCGGCGTACCCCCAGCCCTGGAGTGTGTCCCTGACAAAGGCGCGGGCGGTCGCGACGGACCGTCCCACGGGGTCGAAGCTGGCAGCCGCCCGCGCGGTGATCACAGAACTCCTCGTACGCGTCTCGACGCCCGGCTCTGCCATGATCGGCCCGCCCCTCCGGTGCCCGGTTGTGGATCTCGTTCAACCGCCCCCGCCGGGCGGACCGGGGCGGCTGGACAGCCGGAAGCCAGGTTACTTACCTTCCCTGTCCGAGCGGATGCCGGTCACCAGTGTTTCCGCCCCGGGAGTCCGGGGAGGGGTGTGCGAAGCTGCCGAACTGTTATGGCCTGGTTCGGCCATGGTGAAACACTGGGAAGGCTTCGGGCGAAGCCCGATGAGTACGGTCGACCCCTGCGGGAGGGACACGGTGGAGTCTGGCGCAGCCGCGCGGAGCACCAGCACGCGCGCAAAAGGCGGACGGTCCCGGAACAATGGGACAACCGAAGTGGATACAGCGGCCCTGAACAGGCTGTTGCAGGCCCTTGTGACGATGCGGGACGGCAATTTCCGTAAACGCCTGACGGTGTCGGGCGACGGTGTGATGGCCGAGATCGCCGCTGTCTTCAACGAGGTGGCCGACCGGAATTTGCATCTGACCGGCGAGATCGCGCGGGTGCGGCGCATGGTCGGACGTGAGGGAAAGCTGGCCGAGAGGCTGGAGACGGGGGCCTGCGAGGGCTCCTGGGCGACCGCGATCGACGCGTCGAACGCGTTGGTCGACGACCTGGCGCGGCCGGTTTCCGAGGTCGGGCGGGTGCTGTCGGCGGTCGCGGACGGTGACCTGGACCAGCGGATGGAGCTGCGGTCGCAGAGCTCCGAGGGTGCGGAGGGCGCGGGGCATCCGCTGCGGGGCGAGTTCCTGAAGGTCGGGCGTACGGTCAACAACCTGGTCGACCAGTTGTCGGCGTTCACGGACGAGGTGACGCGAGTCGCGCTCGAAGTGGGTACCGAAGGAAAACTGGGTGGTCAGGCCCAGGTGCGCGGTATGTCCGGTTCATGGAAAGATCTGACGGATTCCGTCAACACCATGGCGTACCGGCTCACGGCTCAGGTCCGTGACATTGCTCTCGTCACGACGGCGGTCGCCAAGGGTGATCTGTCACGCAAGGTCACCGTGCATGTGGCCGGTGAGATGCTCCAGCTGAAGAACACCGTCAACACGATGGTCGACCAGCTGTCGTCCTTCTCCTCCGAGGTGACCCGTGTGGCGCGCGAGGTCGGTACGGAGGGTGAGCTGGGCGGCCAGGCTCAGGTGCCCGGGGTGGCGGGTGTCTGGAAGGACCTGACGGACTCGGTCAACCTGATGGCGGGGAACCTGACCGCCCAGGTGCGCGGGATCGCGGAGGTGACCACGGCGGTCGCCAACGGTGATCTGTCGCGGAAGGTCACCGTGAGCGCGCGCGGTGAGGTCGCGCAGCTCGCCGAGACGATCAACCAGATGACCGAGACGCTGCGTACGTTCGCGGACGAGGTCACGCGGGTGGCGAGCGAGGTCGGCGGCGAGGGTCTGCTCGGTGGTCAGGCGCAGGTGCCGGGCGCGGCCGGAACGTGGAAGGACCTGACGGACTCCGTCAACACCGTCTTCCGCAATCTGACGACGCAGGTGCGGGACATCGCGCAGGTCACGACGGCGGTGGCCAACGGTGACATGACGCAGAAGGTCACCGTCGACGTCGCGGGCGAGATGCTGGAGCTGAAGAACACTGTCAACACGATGGTGGACCAGCTCCAGTCCTTCGGTTCCGAGGTGACCCGAGTCGCGCGAGAGGTCGGCGTCGAGGGTCTGCTGGGCGGTCAGGCGCAGGTGCCGGGCGCGGCGGGCACGTGGAAGGACCTGACGGACTCCGTCAACACGGCCTTCCGCAACCTCACCGGCCAGGTGCGCAACATCGCGCAGGTCACTACGGCGGTCGCCAACGGTGATCTGTCGCAGAAGGTCACGGTGGACGTCTCCGGCGAGATGCTGGAGCTGAAGAACACCGTGAACACGATGGTCGACCAGCTGTCGTCGTTCGCCGACCAGGTGACGCGGATGGCGCGTGATGTGGGTACGGAGGGCCGGCTCGGCGGCCAGGCGCGGGTGGACGGCGTCAGCGGTACGTGGAAGGAACTCACCGACTCCGTAAACTTCATGGCGGGGAACCTGACGTCCCAGGTGCGGCAGATCGCCCAGGTGACGACGGCGGTGGCGCGCGGCGATCTGTCGCAGAAGATCGACGTGGACGCGCGCGGCGAGATCCTGGAGCTGAAGAACACCATCAACACGATGGTCGACCAGCTCTCGTCCTTCGCCGACCAGGTGACCAGGGTCGCCCGCGAGGTGGGTACGGACGGCCGGCTCGGCGGCCAGGCGCAGGTGCCGGGTGTGGCCGGTGTGTGGCGTGATCTGACCGACTCGGTGAACGGCATGGCCGGCAACCTCACCGCCCAGGTCCGCAACATCGCCCAGGTCGCGACGGCGGTGGCGCGCGGCGATCTGTCGCAGAAGATCGACGTGGACGCGCGCGGCGAGATCCTGGAGCTGAAGAACACCCTCAACACGATGGTGGACCAGCTGTCGAACTTCGCCGAGCAGGTGACCCGGGTGGCCCGCGAGGTGGGCACCGAGGGCATGCTGGGCGGCCAGGCCGAGGTGCAGGGCGTCAGCGGTACGTGGAAGGACCTCACGCAGTCCGTCAACTCCATGGCCAACAACCTGACTTCGCAGGTCCGCAACATCGCCGAGGTCACGACGGCGGTGGCCAAGGGCGACCTGTCGAAGAAGATCACGGTCGACGCCAAGGGCGAGATCCTGGAGCTGGTGACCACCGTCAACACGATGGTCGACCAGCTGTCGTCGTTCGCCGACGAGGTGACGCGGGTCGCGCGTGAGGTGGGCACGGAGGGCATCCTGGGCGGCCAGGCGCGCGTACGCGGCGTCACCGGCATCTGGAAGGACCTCAGCGACAACGTCAACCTGATGGCCAACAACCTGACGTCCCAGGTGCGGAACATCTCGCAGGTGTCGGCGGCGGTCGCCAACGGTGACCTGACGAAGAAGGTGACGGTCGAGGCGCGCGGCGAGGTCGCGCAGCTCGCCGACACCGTCAACACCATGGTGACGACGCTGTCGTCGTTCGCCGACGAGGTCACGCGCGTGGCCCGTGAGGTGGGTACGGAAGGGGAACTGGGCGGCCAGGCGCGGGTGCCCGGAGTCTCCGGTACGTGGAAGGACCTCACCGAGTCGGTGAACTCGATGGCGTCCAACCTGACCGGGCAGGTCCGCCAGATCGCGATGGTCACGACGGCCATCGCCAAGGGCGACCTGACGAAGAAGATCGACATCGACGCGCGCGGCGAGATCCTGGAGCTCAAGACCACCATCAACACGATGGTCGACCAGCTCTCGTCCTTCGCCGACCAGGTGACGCGGGTGGCCCGTGAGGTGGGTACCGAGGGCATCCTGGGCGGCCAGGCGCGCGTACGCGACGTGGACGGCACCTGGCGCGACCTGACGGAGTCGGTGAACGAGATGGCCGGGAACCTCACCCGGCAGGTGCGCGCCATCGCGGCCGTGGCCACCGCGGTGACCCGCGGCGACCTCAATCTGAAGATCGACGTTGATGCCGCGGGCGAGATCCAGGTCCTCCAGGACAACATCAACACGATGATCGCGAACCTGCGCGACACCACCCTGGCGAACAAGGAGCAGGACTGGCTCAAGGGCAACCTGGCCCGCATCTCGGGTCTGATGCAGGGCCGCCGCGATCTCGACGACGTGGCCTCGCTGATCATGAGCGAGCTGACCCCGGTCGTCTCGGCGCAGCACGGGGCGTTCTTCCTGGCGCTGACGACGCGCGGCACGAGCGAGGTGGGCGCGGACGAGGACAGCCCGTACGAGCTGCGCATGCGCGGCAGCTACGGCTACTCGGCGGGCTCCATGCCGACGTCCTTCAAGCCCGGTGAGACGCTCATCGGCACGGCGGCCGAGGAGAAGCGCACGATCCTGGTGGACAACGTGCCGCCGGGCTATCTGAAGATCTCCTCCGGTCTCGGCGAGGCGCCGCCCGCGCATGTGATCGTGCTGCCGGTGCTCTTCGAGGGGAAAATCCTCGGTGTGATCGAGCTGGCGTCGTTCCAGCCCTTCACCCAGATCCAGAAGGACTTCCTCAACCAGATCGCCGAGATGATCGCGACGAGCGTCAACACGATCAGCGTCAACACCAAGACCGAGGTGCTGCTGGAGCAGTCGCAGGAGCTGACCGAGCAGCTGCGGGAGCGCTCGGCGGAGCTGGAGAACCGGCAGAAGGCCCTTCAGGAGTCCAACGCGGAGCTGGAGGAGAAGGCCGAGCTGCTGGCCCAGCAGAACCGCGACATCGAGGTGAAGAACACCGAGATCGAGGAGGCCCGGCAGGTCCTGGAGGAGCGCGCCGAGCAGCTGGCGGTCTCGATGCGCTACAAGTCCGAGTTCTTGGCGAACATGTCGCACGAGCTGCGTACGCCGCTCAACTCGCTGCTCATCCTGGCGAAACTGCTCGCCGACAACGCGGAGGGCAACCTCTCGCCGAAGCAGGTGGAGTTCGCCGAGACGATCCACGGGGCGGGCTCGGACCTGCTCCAGCTGATCAACGACATCCTCGACCTGTCGAAGGTCGAGGCGGGCAAGATGGACGTCAGCCCGACCCGGATCGCGCTGGTCCAGCTCGTCGACTACGTCGAGGCGACCTTCCGGCCGCTCACCGCGGAGAAGGGACTCGACTTCTCCGTACGGGTGTCCCCGGAGCTGCCCGCGACGCTGCACACGGACGAGCAGCGGCTGCTCCAGGTCCTGCGCAACCTGCTGTCCAACGCGGTGAAGTTCACCGACAGCGGCGCCGTCGAGCTGGTCATCCGGCCGGCCAAGGCCGACGTACCGAACGCGATCCGCGAGCAGCTGCTGGAGGCCGGCTCGCTGCGCGACATGGACGCCGATCTGATCGCCTTCTCGGTGACCGACACCGGTATCGGGATCGCCGCCAGCAAGATGCGGGTGATCTTCGAGGCGTTCAAGCAGGCCGACGGGACGACCAGCAGGAAGTACGGAGGAACCGGCCTGGGGCTGTCCATCAGCCGGGAGATCGCCAGGCTGCTGGGCGGCGAGATCCACGCGGCGAGCGAGCCGGGCCGCGGGTCGACGTTCACGCTCTACCTGCCGCTGCACCCGAGCGAACTGCCGCCGCAGGGCTACCCGCAGCTCACGCCCGGTGGCATGGAGCCGCTGCGCGGAAGCGCGCCGGACGAGGACCGGGCGACGGACACCGAGCCGTCGACCGACACCCGGCCGGGCCGGCTGCCGTCCGACCCGCAGACCGGTCCCGCAGGGCTGTTCCGGCGGCGTCGCCGGGCGGTGAGCGGCGGCGATCAGCGCACGGCGCTGCCGGGGCAGGTGGCCGGCCAGGGTGATCAGACCGGCCAGGTCCCGCACGTACCGCAGGCGCAGGCGGCCGGCCAGGATTCATGGGCCGGGGACGGTCAGGGCGAGGCGGCGCAGGCGCCGGAGCCGCGGCGCGGGATCATGTTCTCGCACGAGAAGGTGCTGATCGTCGACGACGACATCCGTAATGTCTTCGCGCTCACCAGCGTGCTGGAGCAGCACGGGCTGTCGGTGCTGTACGCGGAGAACGGCCGCGAGGGCATCGAAGTCCTGGAGCAGCACGATGATGTGACGGTCGTACTGATGGACATCATGATGCCGGAGATGGACGGCTATGCCACGACGACGGCGATCCGCAGGATGCCGCAGTTCGCGGGGCTGCCGATCATCGCTCTGACGGCGAAGGCCATGAAGGGCGACCGGGAGAAGGCGATCGAGTCCGGCGCTTCCGACTACGTGACGAAGCCGGTGGATCCCGACCATCTGCTCTCGGTGATGGACCAGTGGATGCGTGGGGAGTGATCGTAAGCTGTGTGAATCCGACGGGTTGCTGACGGACTGTGGCCGAAGGTGTGTGAGTCTGCGGTATTCGGGGAACCTTCTGGTCTCCCACCGCGTTTTTGCTACGTGCACAGTGACATCGCGGTGACAGGGTGTGGCGACAGGCGGGGTGCGGCTACCATGACCGGCACAAGGACGGGCGGCGCAAGAGAGTCGTCCCCTGGGGCGGCGCCCGGTGCACTGCCGGGGCGAGGAGGGCGGGCCATGGTGCAGAAGGCCAAGATCCTCCTGGTCGATGACCGGCCGGAGAATCTGTTGGCGCTGGAGGCCATCCTCTCTGCGCTGGATCAGACACTGGTACGGGCATCGTCAGGGGAGGAAGCGCTCAAAGCGCTGCTGACGGACGACTTCGCGGTGATCCTGCTGGACGTCCAGATGCCGGGCATGGACGGTTTCGAGACCGCCGCGCACATCAAGCGGCGCGAGCGGACCCGGGACATCCCGATCATCTTTCTCACCGCGATCAACCACGGTCCGCACCACACCTTCCGGGGTTACGCGGCCGGTGCGGTGGACTACATCTCCAAGCCGTTCGACCCGTGGGTGCTGCGTGCGAAGGTCTCGGTCTTCGTCGAGCTGTACATGAAGAACTGCCAACTGCGCGAGCAGGCCGCGCTGCTGCGCCTCCAGCTCGAAGGCGGCGGCCAGGCCGGCGGTGTGGGCGACACGAAGGAGCCCGCCGGGCTGCTCGCCGAACTCTCCGCGCGGCTCGCCGCCGTTGAGGAGCAGGCCGAGGCGCTGTCCAAGCAGCTCGACGACGAGTCGGCGGACGCGGCGGCCGTCGCGACGGCCGCCCACCTGGAGCGCAAGCTGACCGGTCTGCGCCGGGCGCTCGACGCGCTGGAGCCGGGCACCAACGGCGCCGCGCCGCCGTTCCCTTCGCAGCACTGAGCGGACGTCCTGGCCGTACATGCCGACCGGACGCGCCGGCCCTACCGGCCAAAGGCGCTCCGGCCGCACGTGCGGGTCGGACACGGCGCCCGTGTGCGGGTCTGTGCGGGTCTGTTGCGCTCGCCGGACGGACTCCTGGGTGTAATCGCCGGGTGCCGCGAGCGCGTGAGGTGGCGTCAGTTTCCCGCCCTCCACCGCACGACACGAACGGGTGAAGCGGTGGGCACACGTGTCCGGCGCCGCTCACACCGGTAACCTCACCACCATGGCCTCACGTACGTCCGGCAAGGGTTCCCAGGGCACGGCGGGCACCGCGAAGCCGCGCGCCGGCCGTACCACCGGCGCCCCGAAGAAAGCGGCGCCCGCCAAGAAGTCCGCCGTCGCGGCGAAGAAGACCGCGCCCGTGAAGAAGGTGCCGGTCAAGAAGGCGCCGGCAAAGAAGGCCGCGGCCAGACCCGCCGCCAAGGCGGCACCGTCGCCCACCGGGGGCGTCGTCCGGCTCGTGTGCGCCCTCTGGCTGGGGCTCGCGCACGGTGTGGGCGCGCTGTTCCGCGGAATAGGGCGCGGCGCGAAGGGGCTCGACCCCGCGCACCGCAAGGACGGCGTAGCGCTCCTGCTGCTCGGACTCGCGCTGATCGTCGCCGCCGGTACGTGGGCACAGCTGCGCGGGCCGGTCGGCGACCTCGTCGGGATGCTGGTGACCGGTGCCTTCGGGCGGCTCGACCTGCTGGTGCCGATACTGCTGGGCGTCATCGCCGTACGGCTGATCCTGCATCCGGAGAAGCCCGAGGCCAACGGCCGGATCGTCATCGGGCTCTCCGCCCTCGTCGTCGGCATCCTCGGACAGGTCCACATCGCCTGCGGTTCGCCCGCGCGCGGCGACGGCATCGAAGGGCTCCAGGACGCCGGCGGCCTGATCGGCTGGGCCGCCTCCACGCCCCTGGTCTTCACCATGAGCAGCGTTCTCGCCGTACCGCTTCTGCTGCTCCTCACTGTCTTCGGGCTGCTCGTCGTCACCGCGACGCCGGTCAACGCCGTCCCGGAGCGGCTGCGGCAGCTTGGGATCATGCTGGGGATCCTGGCGGCGCCGCCGGAGGAGTACGTGTACGAGGACGACGAGCGGTACGAGGAGCAGTGGCGCGAGGCGCTGCCCGCCGGCGCGCGCCGCTCGCCCGCGCGCCGGGGCCCGGTCCCCGCGGAGTCCGAGGCGGAGCTCGCGGAGGAGGAGGCGCTCACCCGGCGCCGGCGGCCCCGCCGGGCCGTCGCACAGTCCGCGCCCGCGCAACGCGCCATGGACGCGGTGGATGTGGCCGCGGCCGCCGCCGCCGCGCTGGACGGCGCCGTACTGAACGGCCTGCCGCCCTCACCGCTCGTCGCGGACCTGACGCAGGGGGTCTCCACCGAGCGCCCGGCCGGTGTCCCGCCGGCCCGCGAGGGCGCCGGGAAACCGGAACGTACACCTGTTCCCGGGCCGGTGCGCGGGGCGGACGCGGGGGCGGGCTCCGGCGCTGACCCCTCGTCCGATCCCTCGTCCGGGGCGAAGGTGGCGGATCTGACCAAGGCGCAGCCGGAGGTGTCCCAGCCGCTGCCGCCCCGCGCCGAACAGCTCCAGCTCGCCGGCGACATCACCTACGCGCTGCCGTCGCTGGATCTGCTGGAGCGTGGCGGTCCCGGCAAGACGCGCAGCGCCGCCAACGACGCCGTCGTCGCCTCACTGACGACCGTCTTCACCGAGTTCAAGGTCGACGCGGCCGTCACCGGCTTCACCCGGGGGCCGACGGTCACCCGGTACGAGGTGGAGCTGGGCCCGGCGGTCAAGGTCGAGCGGATCACGGCGCTCGCCAAGAACATCGCGTACGCCGTCGCCAGTCCCGACGTACGCATCATCAGCCCCATCCCGGGCAAGTCCGCCGTCGGCATCGAGATCCCGAACAGTGACCGCGAGATGGTCAAGCTGGGCGATGTGCTGCGGCTCGCGGACGCCGCCGAGGACGACCATCCGATGCTCGTCGCGCTGGGCAAGAACGTCGAGGGCGGCTACGAGATGGCCAACCTCGCCAAGATGCCGCACGTGCTCGTCGCGGGCGCCACCGGCTCGGGAAAGTCGTCGTGCATCAACTGTCTGATCACCTCGGTGATGGTGCGGGCGACCCCGAGGACGTACGGATGGTGCTGGTCGACCCGAAGCGGGTCGAACTCACGGCGTACGAGGGCATCCCGCACCTGATCACGCCGATCATCACCAACCCCAAGCGGGCTGCCGAGGCGCTCCAGTGGGTCGTGCGGGAGATGGACCTGCGCTACGACGACCTCGCGGCGTACGGCTACCGGCACATCGACGACTTCAACCACGCGGTACGGACCGGCAAGGTGAAGCCGCCCGAGGGAAGCGGGCGCGAGCTGTCGCCGTACCCGTACCTGCTGGTCATCGTCGACGAGCTCGCGGACCTGATGATGGTCGCGCCGCGCGATGTCGAGGACTCCATCGTCCGCATCACCCAGTTGGCCCGCGCCGCCGGCATTCATCTGGTGCTTGCCACACAGCGGCCGTCGGTGGACGTCGTCACCGGTCTGATCAAGGCGAATGTGCCCTCGCGGCTCGCCTTCGCGACCTCCTCGCTGGCGGACAGCCGCGTCATCCTCGACCAGCCGGGCGCCGAGAAGCTGATCGGCAAGGGCGACGGCCTCTTCCTGCCGATGGGCGCGAACAAGCCCACCCGTATGCAGGGCGCGTTCGTCACGGAGGACGAGGTCGCCGCGATCGTCCAGCACTGCAAGGACCAGATGGCGCCCGTCTTCAGGGAAGACGTCGTGGCCGGGACGGCGAAGAAGAAGGAAATCGACGAGGATATCGGTGACGACCTGGATCTGCTGTGCCAGGCGGCCGAGCTCGTGGTGTCCACGCAGTTCGGCTCGACGTCGATGCTCCAGCGCAAGCTGCGTGTCGGCTTCGCGAAGGCGGGCAGGCTGATGGATCTGATGGAGTCCCGGAACATCGTGGGGCCGAGTGAGGGATCGAAGGCACGCGATGTAATGGTCAAACCGGATGAATTGGATGAAATGCTCGCTATGATCCGGGGAGATTCTCACCCGTAGGTGAGGGGTGAGCAACCGTTTCCCTTGTTCGTACGTCCAGTTGAGGGAGGGGGAGACAGATGGTGTCACCATCGGGCTGTCAGGCGGTTCTGATGGCGTACAAAGTCCGCCCTCCCGGTTGCCTCACGCTTTCGTACCACCCCTAGACTGAACACCCAGCAGGTGGCTCACGCTCGAAAGGCGCCCCCGTGTCCATCGGCAACTCTCCCGAAGACGACCGGCCTTCGATCGAAGACGACCGGTCCTCGATCGAAGACGACCGCCCCTCCATCGGACGCGTTCTCCAGCAGGCCCGCGTGGACGCCGGCCTGACGGTCGACGAGGTCAGCGGCTCGACCCGGGTGCGCATCCCCATCGTGCACGCGATCGAGCAGGACGACTTCAGCCGCTGCGGCGGCGATGTGTACGCCCGCGGGCACATCCGTACGCTCGCACGCGCCATCGGCCTCGACGCGGACGCCCTCGTCGCCCAGTACGACGACGAACACGGCGGACGTCCCGCACCCACCCCCGCCGCGCCGCTCTTCGAGGCGGAACGGATCCGTCCCGAGGCCCGGCGCCCCAACTGGACCGCGGCCATGGTCGCGGCCATCGTCGCCGTCGTCGGCTTCGTCGGTTTCACGCTCTTCAACGGAACCGACGGCAGCGGCGGCGCCAGGGAGGTCGCGGGCTCCGAGCCCACCACCTCTAAGCCGGCCAAGCCCACCCCGACCAAGCCCGCCGATCCCAAGCCCGACCCCTCGGACAGCGCCATCGCGGCGGTCCCGCAGGACCAGGTGACGGTCGCCCTCACCGCCAGGGACCGCAAGAGCTGGATCTCGGCGAAGGACCACAACGGCAGGCTCCTCTTCGACGGCCTGCTGCTGAAGGGCGAGTCCAAGACCTTCACCGACAAGGAAAAGATCGAGCTCGTACTGGGTGACGCCGGGGCGATGCAGCTCTTCGTGAACGGCAAGGAGGTCGGCGACGAGTTCCAGGCGGGACAGGTCGAGCGGCTGACGTACACGAAGGGCGACCCGGAGGTCGGCTGACCCGGGACCTTCCGGGCCGGGCTCCGGCCCGGAAGGCGGCGGCGCGGAGGCCCGGAAGGGCCGCGTTGGGCGGCCTGATCCGGGGCCCGGGCGCCGTGGAACCCTCGCGGCGGGGGCGCTCGCCGGGACAAAGTAGTCTTGAGCCCATGCCCGAACGCCGCACCGTCGCCCTTGTCACTCTTGGCTGCGCCCGTAATGAGGTGGACTCGGAGGAGCTGGCAGGCCGCTTGGCAGCGGACGGCTGGCAGCTCGTCGAGGACGCCTCGGACGCGGACGTCGCCGTCGTCAACACCTGCGGATTCGTCGAAGCCGCCAAGAAGGACTCCGTCGATGCCCTGCTGGAAGCCAATGATCTGAAGGATCACGGCAAGACGCAGGCCGTCGTCGCCGTGGGCTGCATGGCCGAGCGGTACGGCAAGGAACTCCAGGAAGCGCTGCCCGAGGCCGACGGCGTACTCGGATTCGACGACTACGCCGACATCTCGGACCGCCTCCAGACGATCCTCAACGGCGGCATCCACGCCTCCCACACCCCGCGCGACCGGCGCAAGCTGCTGCCCATCAGCCCGGCCGAGCGCCAGGACGCCCCCGACGTCGCGCTTCCCGGGCACGCCCAGGACACGCCTCCTGCGGACCTGCCCGAGGGGATCGCGCCCGCCTCCGGACCGCGGGCGCCGCTGCGGCAGCGTCTCGGGAACAGCCCGGTCGCCTCCGTGAAGCTCGCGTCCGGGTGCGACCGCAGGTGCTCCTTCTGCGCCATTCCGTCGTTCCGCGGATCGTTCATTTCGCGGCGCCCCTCCGACGTACTGGGCGAGACGCGCTGGCTGGCCGAGCAGGGCGTGAAGGAGATCATGTTGGTCTCCGAGAACAACACGTCGTACGGCAAGGACCTCGGTGACATCCGGCTGCTGGAGACGCTGCTGCCGGAGCTCGCGGAGGTCGACGGCATCGAGCGGGTGCGGGTCAGCTACCTCCAGCCCGCCGAGATGCGGCCGGGGCTGATCGACGTACTGGCGTCCACGCCGAAGATCGCGCCGTACTTCGACCTGTCCTTCCAGCACTCGGCCGCCGGCGTGCTGCGCTCGATGCGGCGCTTCGGTGACACCGACCGCTTCCTGGAACTGCTGGAGACGATCCGCGGCAAGGCGCCGCAGGCCGGTGTGCGGTCCAACTTCATCGTCGGGTTCCCCGGTGAGAGCGAGGCGGACCTCGGCGAGCTGGAGCGTTTCCTCACGGGTGCGAGACTGGATGCGATCGGCGTCTTCGGTTACTCCGACGAGGAGGGCACCGAGGCCGTCACCTACGACAACAAGCTGGACGCGGACGTCATCGCCGAGCGGCTCGAGCACATCTCGCGGCTCGCGGACGAGCTGACCGCCCAGCGGGCCGAGGAGCGGCTCGGCGAGACGGTCGAGGTGCTGGTCGAGTCGGTGGACGGCGAGGACGGCGCGGTCGGCCGCGCGGCGCACCAGGCGCCCGAGACGGACGGCCAAGTGCTGTTCACTTCGGGTCAGGGGCTGGCCGTCGGCCGTATGGTCGTCGCGAAGGTGGTCGGAACCGAGGGCGTGGACCTGGTGGCGGAACACAGCGACCTTCTGGGAGGCGACCCCCAGACCCCCGACGAGGAGGCAGGCAGATGACCGGAGTCCCGGCATCCGCTGCGGGCGGAACCGGCGCCAAGCCGGCGCCGGGCGGTAAGCTGGGCGCTGCGGCCGTCAATCAGGCCAGCCTCTGGAACATCGCGAACATCCTGACCATGATGCGGCTGGTGCTCGTCCCCGGCTTCGTCATGCTGATGCTCCAGGACGGCGGGTACGACCCGGCCTGGCGCGCCTGGGCGTGGGCGGCCTTCGCCGTCGCGATGATCACCGACATCTTCGACGGGCACCTGGCCCGTACGTACAACCTGGTCACCGACTTCGGGAAGATCGCCGACCCGATCGCCGACAAGGCGATCATGGGCGCCGCGCTGATCTGTCTGTCGGCGCTCGGGGACCTGCCGTGGTGGGTGACGGGCGTCATTCTCTTCCGGGAGCTGGGCATCACGGTGCTGCGTTTCTGGGTGATCAGGCACGGCGTCATTCCGGCCAGTCGCGGCGGCAAGCTGAAGACGCTCATGCAGGGCGTGGCGGTCGGGATGTACGTTCTGGCGCTGACGGGGCCGCTCGCGACGCTGCGGTTCTGGGTGATGGCGGCGGCGGTCGTGCTGACGGTGGCGACCGGGCTGGACTATGTGCGCCAGGCCGTGGTGCTCCGGCGGGCCGGTATCGCGGCGGAGTCGTCACGGTGACCGGCGGTGCGGGTGCGGGTGCGCCGGGTGGCACTGTGGCAGGTGGGAGTGGCGCCGCGGAGGTGCTGGAGCTGCTGGCGGGGCGGGGCGAGACGCTCGCTGTCGCCGAATCGCTCACGGGCGGCCTGGTGGCCGCGGAGCTGACTTCTGCGCCAGGTGCCTCAAGAGTGTTCCGCGGGGCCGTCACGGCGTACGCCACGGAGCTCAAGCGGGACATTCTGGGCGTCGACGCGTCGCTCCTGGAACAGCGCGGAGCCGTGGACGCGGAGGTCGCGCGGCAGATGGCGGCAGGGGTGCGGCGCGTACTCGGCGCCGGCTGGGGCATAGCGACCACCGGTGTCGCGGGGCCCGAAGCCCAGGACGGGCAGCCCGTCGGGACCGTTTTCGTGGCGGTCGCGGGACCGGGCGGTGCCGGGAAAGTGGCCCGGTTGAGGTTGAACGGGGACCGGGCGGAAATCCGTATGGAGAGTGTGCGGAGGGTACTGACCCTGCTCTCCGGCGAACTGGACGAAGATGCGCGGGCACAGGATACGGAACAGAACGGGGGGAATTGATGTTTGCAGCCCTGAGTGAACACGACATCGCTCCCCGCACGGCCGCAGCGCGAGGCGGTACGGTGGGGCGTGAAGGATGCGGCTACGCGGTCCGAGGAGGGAGCCACCGATGATTTTGCTCCGTCGCCTGCTTGGTGACGTGCTGCGTCGGCAGCGCCAGCGCCAGGGCCGTACTCTGCGCGAAGTCTCCTCGTCCGCCCGAGTCTCACTCGGCTATCTATCCGAGGTGGAGCGGGGGCAGAAGGAGGCTTCCTCCGAGCTGCTCTCCGCTATCTGCGACGCGCTTGACGTACGGATGTCCGAGCTCATGCGCGAAGTGAGTGATGAGCTGTCGCTGGCTGAGCTGGCGGAGTCGGCTGCGAGCGAGCCGGTGCGTCCACCGGTACGCCCGATGCTCAATTCCGTTTCGGTGACGTCGGTGGCAGGTGTGCCACCGGAGCGGGTGACGATCAAGGCACCCGCGGAAGCGGTGGACGTGGTCGCCGCCTGACTGCGGTGAGCGCGGTGACTGTGGTCTGAGGCTTGCGGAAGAGCTCCGGTGTGTCCTGAGGGACCGCCGGGGCTCTTTCATGCCCTCGTGTGACCCTTTTGTCGGGTTTGTGTCATGGTGGTGGAGGCTGTGGGGCGGGAGCTGCGGGGGGTGGGTTTTCGTTTGTGCCGACGTTGTTCGCTGCGGTTCTCCGAGGAGGAAAACGGATGTCTGTCGTGAAGAGCACCCTGCCCGAGGCGGATCTCAAGGTGGTGGGCGAGGCCCTCCAGGGCGCGCTCGTGGACCTGGTCGATCTGTCGCTGGTCGCCAAGCAGGTCCACTGGAACGTGGTGGGGCCACGGTTCCGGTCCGTACACCTTCAGCTCGACGAGGTGGTCACCACGGCGCGGCTGCACTCCGACTCGGTGGCGGAACGGGCGTCGGCGCTGGGTGTCAACCCGGACGGGCGGTCCGCGAGCGTGGCGCGCTCGACGGCGATCCGGGAGGTTCCGTCGGGGTGGATCAAGGATGTGGACGCCGTACGGATCCTGGTGGACGCGCTCGGCGTGGTGGTCGGTCGCATGCGGGAGCGTATCGAGGCGACCGCCGACCCGGACCCGGTCACCCAGGACATCATCATCGGGCTGACTGCGGATCTTGAGAAGCACGCCTGGATGTTCCAGGCGGAGAGCGAGTAGGGGCGTAGAGCGCGGGCGTGTGCGGTGTCTGGTGCGGTCGGGTGCGCCGGGGTGTGCTCCCGGTGCGCCCTCCCGCCGTGTGCGCGGGCCCGTCTAGCGTCGGCCGGAGGAGGCAGCCATGGCATGGCGTGACTTCTGGGGACCGGGGGCGGTGCTGGTGCTCGCGGTGGTGTGGTGGTACGCGGCGCTTCGGCTTGTGCTGCTGCCCGGGCGGACGGGGGTCGTCGAGGGGGTGGTGGTGGCGGGTGGCTGGGGGCTGAGTCTGCTGCCCGTCCACGCCGTACCGGCGGCCACGGGCGGGGCCGGGCCGGCGCGCCGGCGCGGGATCGGGCGTACGCCGGGGGTGGTGGGCTCCCGGCGTACGCCCGGGGCGGCGGGGGAGCCGCCTCCCGGGCCGTCCTGGCGCTGGGGCTCGGGCTCGGCCGGGGTGTGCGGCGCGGGATCACGGGGGTGCGGCTCGCGGTCGCCCGGGCGCGGCTCGGGGTGCCGGGAGGCTGCGTGGGGGTGCCGGGGCTGCCAGGGCCGGGGTGAGGGGAGGGGGCCGGGCGGTGCCGGGGGGTCCGGGGTTGCGAAGGTGTGGCCCGGCGGTGCCCGGGGGTGGCGTGGGGCTACCAGGGCATCGCGACGCCGCCGTTCGGGCGGAGGATCTGGCCCGTCGTGAAGGCGGAGGCGTCCGACGCCAGGTACAGGACGGCGTGCGCGATGTCCTCCGGCTCGCCCACCCGGCCCAGTGGGGACGCTCGGACCATGGCGGACTCGGCCCGGCTCTGGAGGGCCGCGTCGTGGCGGTCGGTCATGGGGGTGCGGATCCAGCCCGGGGCAACGGCGTTGACGCGGATGGAATGGGGGCCCAGCTCCGTGGCGAGTGTCCTGGTGAGCTGTACGACTGCTGTCTTGGCGGCGCTGTAGCAGAGCAGCCCGGCGTGCGCCGCGTCGACGGCGCCCGACGCCATGGTGATGATGCTGCCCGGGGTCCCGGCGGAGATCATGGCGCGGGCCGCCTCCTGGCAGGCATACAGAACACCCTTGAAATTGACCGCCAGAACCCGCTCCAGGTCCTCGTCGCGGGTCTCCAGGACGGTGCTGCTGTGCATGATTCCGGCGATGGCCGCGAGGATGTCCGGAGGGCCGGCCGCGGCCACCGCGTCGGCGAGGCGGGCGCGGTCGGTGACGTCGAGGGGGTGCTGGTGAGCGGCGCCGCCCGCCTTGGCGATCAGTGAGGTGGTCTCGCGGAGGCCGCTCTCGTCCCGGTCCGCGCAGTGGACGGTGGCGCCCGCCGCGGCGAGGAGGAGTGCGCTCGCCCGGCCGATGCCGCTCGCGGCGCCGGTGACGAGTGCGGTGCGGCCGGTGAGGTCGTACGCCTTGAGGGGCATGCGGGGACGGTACGACCGGAGCTGACGGTGCGTCAACTGTCCTGTCGTGCAGGGGATGGGGGTGGTTGGGCGGTCTCCCGCCGGTCAGGGAGAGGGACCCTTCTGGCAGTGGGGGCACCAGTAGGTCGGGCGCAGGCGGGTGCTGTCGCCCTGGTCGGCGTGGCGGATCGTGGCGCCGCAGCGCAAGCAGGGGCGGCCGGCGCGACCGTATACGTAGAAGAGCGGGGTCGGGGCGCGCTCGCGCAGGGTGGTGCGGCGGCTGGGGCGGTCGCGGTTCGCCTCCAGGAGGCGTTTGGCGGCGGCGACCAGGCGTTCGAGGGAGGGGAGTTCACCGACGGGCAGCCACGGCGTGGCGCGGGCGTAGAAGCACAGCTCGGACTTGTAAACGTTTCCGATTCCGGCGAGGTTCCGCTGGTCGAGGAGGGCTTCGCCCAAGGGGCGCTCGGGGGCTGCCAGGAGGCGGCGGAGTGCTTCGTCAGGGTCCCAGTCCGGGCCCAGGAGGTCCGGGCCCAGATGGCCGATGGTTTGCGCTTCGTCCTGCGTCCGAACGAGTTCGAGCAGGGGGAGGCGGTAGCCCACGGCGGTGCGTTCGGCGTTGCCGAGGATGGCGCGGATCTGGTGGGCGGGACCGCCGCGCCATCGCTCGGCGGCTGCGTAGATCCTCCAGGCACCGTCCATGCCGAGGTGGGAGTGGAGCGTGAGGCCGCCCTCGAGGCGGGTGAGGAGGTGCTTGCCGCGAGGGGTGACGTCCAGGACGGTGCGTCCGGTCAGGTCGGCGGTGGCGAACCGGGGCACGCGGAGGTCGGCGCGGACGAGTGGGCGTCCGGCCAGGGCGGTGTGCAGGCGCTGGGCGGCCTGCCAGACGGTGTCTCCTTCGGGCATGGATCCATGATGCGGCGGACCGGAGCGCTGGCGCGGAACCCTCCCTTCGGGGCGCTGCCATTGCGGGCCCGGGCCTGGTCCTGCCTCACCCGCCCTGGCCTGAGCGAGGTGGGACGGGTGGGGACGGTCGGTTCTTGGCTCGACCGGATCGCCAAGGCTCACCCGGAGGCATCGAAGAGCGGTTGGGGCCGGGCACGGGGTCGCCGGGGACGCGGTGGGACTCAGGGGCGCAGGCGCAGCCCTCGGGGGGTGGGGTGGAAGCCGGCCGCCTCCAGGGTTTTGCCGAGGGTGGAGGTGAGGGCGGGGGTGCCGTTGGTGCGTTCCACGGTGACTGTGCCCAGGGTGCCCTGCCTGGCCGCTGTCGCCAGTGCTTCGGCGGCCGCGGTGAGGCGGGGATCGGAGGCCGACGGGTCGTTCGGGTTGGTGGGCCAGCCCAGCAGGGTCTTGCCGCCGCGCTCCATGTAGAGCGCCAGTTCGCCGTCGACGAGGACGACGAGGGCTCCCGCCTTGCGGCCGGGCTTGTGGCCGGCGTCTGCGGGCGGTTCGGGCCAGGGCAGGGCCGCGCCGTAGGCGTTGGCCGGGTCGGCGGCGGCCAGGACCACCGCGCGGCTCGGCGTGTCGGATTCCGCGCGCTCGCGTGCGGTGGCCGCCGCTCGCAGGCGGTCGACCGCGCCGTCCATCGCGAACTGGGCCGCGCCGAGGCCCTCGACGACGTACCCCCGGCGGGCCTGACCGCTGTCCTCGAACGCGGCGAGGATGCGGTACGTCGCCGAGAAGCCGCCCTCGACGCCTTCGGCCGCGACGGCGCCGCGCGTGACCACGCCGTGCCGGTCGAGCAGGGTGCGGGCGAGCGCGTGGGCGCGGTGGGTCGGATCCGGTTCCTGGGCGGGGAGCAGGGACCAGCGGCCGGAGACCGTGGGCGGGCCGGTGCGGGACGCGGGTCGGGCGGCCGCGCTGAGGGTGCCGTAACGCCCGCGCGGAATTGTGCGTTTCGCGCGGTGCGCGGTGGAGCCCGCCGTACGTCCCGAGCCCAGCAGTGAGCGCAGGGGCGCGAGGGTGTCGTTGGTGAGGCGTCCGGACCAGGCCAGGTCCCACAGGGCGTCCGCCAGTTGGGGATCCGTGCAGTCCGGGTGGGTGGTGGCGCGGACCTGGTCGGCGATCTGGCGGAAGAAGAGGCCGTACCCGCCCGAGAGGGTGGTGAGGACGGACTCGTGGAGCGCGGTGAGTTCGAGGGGGTGCGGCTGCGGGACGAGTAGCGGCGCCGCGTCGGCGAGGTACAGGGACACCCAGCCGTCCTTGCCGGGCAGGGCGCCCGATCCCGCCCACAGGATCTCGCCGGTGGTCGTGAGCTCGTCGAGCATGGCGGGGGAGTAGCCCGCGACGCGCGACGGCAGGACCAGCTTCTCCAGCGCGGACGCGGGAACAGAAGCGCCTTGCAACTGCTCGACGGCACGCACCAGTCCGTCGATGCCGCGCAGGCTGCTGCTGCCCAGATGCTGCCACTGGGGGAGGAACGTGGCGAGCGCGGCGGGCGGAACCGGCTCCAGCTCCTGGCGCAGGGCGGCGAGGGACCGGCGGCGCAGCCGGCGCAGCACCGTCGCGTCGCACCATTCCTGGCCGATCCCGGCGGGGTGGAACTCGCCCTGCACGACCCGGCCGTTCGCGGCGAGACGTTGCAGGGCGCCGTCCGTCACCGCCGCGCCCAGCCCGAACCGGGCGGCGGCCGCTGCGGACGTGAAGGGGCCGTGCGTACGGGCGAAACGGGCCAGGAGATCGCCGAGCGGGTCCTTGACGGGCTCCGTGAACGCTTCCGGTACGCCGACAGGCAGCGCCGTACCCAGCGCGTCGCGCAGCCGGCCCGCGTCCTCGACGGCCGCCCAGTGGTCCGCGCCCGCGACACGGACCCGGATGGCACGGCGGGAGGTCGACAGCGCCTCGGCCCAACCCGGTTCGGCTCCGCGCGCCGCCAGCTCGGCGTCGGTGAGCGGCCCCAGCACCCGCAGGAGGTCGGCCACGCCCTCCATGTCCTTGATACGGCGGTCTTCGGTGAGCCACTGGAGCTCCTGCTCCAGCTCGGTCAGGACCTCGGCGTCGAGCAGCTCGCGCAGCTCCGCCTGGCCGAGCAGCTCGGCCAGCAGCCGGGAGTCCAGGGAGAGCGCGGCGGCGCGCCGTTCGGCGAGGGGCGAGTCACCCTCGTACAGGAACTGGGCGACGTAACCGAAGAGGAGGGAGCGGGCGAACGGGGACGGCTCGGGGGTGGTGACCTCGACGAGCCGGACGCGGCGGGATTCGATGTCACCCATGAGCTCGGTGAGGCCGGGTACGTCGAAGACGTCCTGGAGGCACTCCCGTACGGCTTCGAGGACGATCGGGAACGAGCCGAACTCCGAGGCGACCTGGAGCAGCTGGGACGCGCGCTGGCGCTGCTGCCACAGCGGGGTGCGCTTGCCCGGACTGCGGCGCGGCAGCAGCAGCGCGCGGGCGGCGCACTCGCGGAAGCGGGCGGCGAACAGCGCCGAGCCGCCGACCTGGTCGGTGACGATCTGGTTGACCTCACCCTTGTCGAACGCGACGTCGGCGGCGCCGAGCGGGGCCTGGTCGCTGTCGAACTCCGTGCCCTGGCGGACCGGTTCGTCGTCGAGGAGGTCGAAGCCCATCAGGTCCGCGTCGGGCAGGCGCAGCACGATGCCGTCGTCGGCGTGCATGACCTGGGCGTCCATGCCGTACCGCTCGGTCAGGCGGCTGCCGAGCGCGAGGGCCCAGGGGGCATGCACCTGCGCCCCGAAGGGGGAGTGGATGACGACACGCCAGTCACCCAGCTCGTCGCGGAACCGCTCGACGACGATCGTGCGGTCGTCGGGTACGTGACCGGCGGCGCGGCGCTGCTCGTCCAGGTACGCGAGGACGTTCTCGGCGGCCCAGGCGTCCAGGCCGGCGGCGGTCAGGCGCAACCTTGCGTCCTCGGCGGAGAGCGAGCCGACCTCACGGACGAAGGCGCCCAGCGCGCGGCCCAGTTCGAGCGGGCGGCCCAGCTGGTCGCCCTTCCAGAACGGCAGCCGGCCCGGCACGCCGGGGGCGGGGGAGACCAGCACCCGGTCGCGCGTGATGTCCTCGATGCGCCACGAGGTGGTGCCCAGGGTGAAGACGTCACCCACCCTGGATTCGTAGACCATCTCCTCGTCGAGCTCGCCGACGCGGCCGCCGCCCTTCTTGGGGTCGGCTCCGGCCAGGAAGACGCCGAAGAGTCCGCGGTCGGGGATGGTGCCCCCGGAGGTGACCGCCAGGCGCTGCGCCCCGGGGCGGCCCGTGACCGTACCGGCGATGCGGTCCCAGACGACGCGGGGACGCAGCTCGGCGAAGGCATCGGACGGATAGCGGCCCGCGAGCATGTCGAGGACCGCTGTGAACGCGGACTCGGGGAGCGAGGCGAAGGGGGCCGCACGGCGAACTACGGAGAGCAGGTCGTCGGCCTGCCAGGTGTCGAGCGCGACCATCGCCACGAGCTGCTGCGCCAGGACGTCGAGGGGGTTCGCCGGCACGCGCAGGGCCTCGATGGAGCCGCTGCGCATGCGCTCGGTGACGACGGCCGACTGGACCAGGTCGCCCCGGTACTTGGGGAAGACGACACCGGTGGAGACCGCGCCGACCTGGTGACCCGCGCGGCCGACGCGCTGGAGTCCGGAGGCGACGGACGGCGGTGACTCGACTTGGACGACGAGGTCCACCGCGCCCATGTCGATGCCCAGCTCCAGGCTCGACGTAGCGACGACGGCGGGCAGCCGGCCGGCCTTGAGGTCCTCCTCGACCTGGGCGCGCTGCTCCTTGGAGACCGAACCGTGGTGGGCTCGGGCGAGCAGGGCCGGGGCGCCCTTGGCGGCGCCCGCCTGAGCCATGATCTCGGCGGGTGACTGGTCGCCGGGGAGGGGCTCGCCGGTGGCACGTTCGTAGGCGATCTCGTTGAGCCGGTTGCACAGGCGCTCGGCGAGGCGGCGTGAGTTCACGAAGACGATCGTCGAGCGGTGGGCCTGGACGAGGTCGGCGATGCGCTCCTCGACGTGGGGCCAGATCGACGGCTTGTCGCCGGCGTCGTCCCCCTTGGCGGGGGCGCCGCCCAGCTCGCCGAGATCCTCCACGGGGACGACGACCGACAGGTCGAACTCCTTGCCCGAAGGCGGCTGGACGATGGCCGCCTGCCGCTGGGGGGAGAGGAACCTGGCGACCTCGTCCACCGGCCGCACGGTCGCCGACAGGCCGATCCTGCGGGCGGGCCGCGGCAGCAACTCGTCCAGCCGCTCCAGGGACACGGCGAGATGCGCGCCGCGCTTGGTCCCCGCGACCGCGTGCACCTCGTCCAGGATGACCGTCTCGATGCCCGCCAGGGCGTCGCGGGTGGCGGAGGTGAGCATCAGGAACAGCGACTCGGGTGTGGTGATGAGGATGTCCGGCGGTTTGGTCGCCAGCGACCGCCGCTCGTTGGCCGGGGTGTCGCCGGAGCGGATGCCCACGCGTACATCGGGCTCCGTCATTCCCAGGCGCACGGCCTCCTGACGGATGCCGGTGAGCGGGCTGCGCAGATTGCGCTCGACGTCGACCGCGAGGGCCTTGAGCGGCGATACGTACAGCACCCGGCAGCGCTTCTTGGGGTCCGCGGGCGGGGGCTTGGACGCCAGGTCGTCGAGGGCGGCGAGAAAGGCGGCCAGGGTCTTGCCCGAACCGGTCGGGGCCACGACCAGGACGTCCGACCCCTCCGAGATGGCCTGCCAGGCGCCTTCCTGCGCCGCGGTGGGCGCGCTGAAGGCTCCGGTGAACCAGCCGCGGGTCGCGGGGGAGAAGGAGTCGAGCGCAGTCCTGGACATGTCCCCCATCGTGCACCCGACCACTGACAACGGGCGTCCGGGACATGGACGCGCAGGTCAGCGGCGTGCGGGACGGGCGCAGAATGGCTGTATGGCGGTGGTGGAAGCGCGAGAGGGCCGACTGGCCGGCGGGCCGGGTGGGGTCGGCGGGACGACTGATGGGGTGGTGGGGTGAGTACGCCCGGTGGGATGGGCGGGGTGGATGGGGCCGCTGGAGCTCCGGAGCCCCGCGAGGCGGCGGACGCGCCGGTGACGGCGTGTGGGAAGGACGAGTGGGCCCGGCACTGGCAGTATCCGGGAGTTCCCGGCCTCGACCTGCTGCGGGCCCGCTACGTCCGCCATTCCTTCTCGCGGCACAGTCACGAGGGGTTCGTCTTCGGCGCGGTCTTCCGCGGCATCGAGGACGTGGTCATGCCCCAGGGCACGATCAGAGCCTGCCCCGGCACCGTCGTCATGATCAACCCGGAGGTTCCGCACTCCGCCCACGCGGGCGTGCCGGAGGGATGGTCGTACGCCACCCTGTATCCCTCGGCGCAGGTGGTCGCGGCCATCGCCGACGAGACGACGAACCTGCGCGGAACGGCGGGCTTCGCCGAGACCATCGTCGAGGATCCGGACACCGCCCGGCTCATCCGGGCGGTGCACAAGGCCGCCGAGGAGGGCAACGCCCTCGCCGCCGACAGCCTGCTGCGCATCGCCGTGGCCGGGCTGCTGCGCCGCCACGGCCAGACGCTGCCCGTACGCCCGCCGACGGCGGCGGGCGCCCGCACGGCGGCTCTCGCGAAGGGCCTCCTGGAGGAGCGCATGGCGGAGCCCCCTTCCCTGGAACAGCTCGCGAACGAACTCGGGACCGGTCCGTTCGCGCTCCTGCGCGCGTTCCGGACGGCGTACGGCATGCCGCCGCACACCTGGCTCACCAACGCGCGCGTGCGCAGTGCCCGGCGGCTCCTGGAGGCCGGCACGGCGCCCGCCGAGGCCGCCACCGCGGTGGGGTTCACGGACCAGCCGCACCTGAACCGGCACTTCACCCGGATCGTCGGCGTGCCGCCCGGCGCCTACCAGCGGGAACGCGCAAGAACGTACAAGACCGGTCGCGGCCGCCGGCCGTAGTGTCCGGGGCGTGGCAGAACAGACAGCACCCCCAGCGATACGCACAGATCCACCCGCGGCGAGACCGGACAGGGCCGTCGTACGCGACGCGCTCGGCGTCGGCGTCGCCGTCGGACTCTCCGGCTTCGCCTTCGGCGTGACCTCCGCCGGTTCGGGCCTCACCCTGCTCCAGACCTGCGCGCTCAGCCTTCTCGTGTTCACAGGCGCCTCGCAGTTCGCGCTCGTCAGCGCGCTCGCGGCGGGCGGCAATCCCTTCACCGCCGCGGCGGGTGCCTTCTTCCTCGGCGTACGCAACGCCTTCTACGGCCTGCGGCTGTCCCAGCTGCTGGCCCTGCCCCGTTTCGTACGTCCCTTCGCCGCGCACTGGGTGATCGACGAGACGACGGCCGTGACGCTCGCCCAGCCCTCGCGCCGCAGCGCGCGGCTCGGCTTCACCGTCACAGGGCTGACCCTGTACGTGCTGTGGAACCTCACCACCCTGGTCGGCGCACTCGGTGCCGAGGCCATCGGCGACACCGACGCGTGGGGCCTGGACGCCGCGAGTCCCGCCGTCTTCCTCGCACTGCTGGCGCCTATGCTCCGCACCGGTACGGAGCGGACTGTCGCGGGCCTCGCGGTGCTCCTTGCCCTCGGGGTCCTGCCGGTACTGCCGGCCGGCGTGCCCGTGCTCGTGGCCGCACTCGCCGCTCCCGCCGTGCTCTGCGTACAGGGCCGCAGGGCACGTCACACCGCCAAGGAGGACCGGCGATGAGCGTCTGGATCGCTATCGGAGCCACAGCCGTCGGCTGCTACCTCGTCAAGCTCATCGGCCTGCTGGTGCCCGCCGGGGCCCTGGAGCGCCCGCTGGTCAGGCGCCTGGCCGCCCTGCTGCCCGTGGCCCTGCTGGCCGCGCTCACCGCCCAGCAGACGTTCAGCACCGGTCAGCAGCTGGTCCTCGACGCCCGGGGCGCGGGACTCGCCGCGGCGGCGCTCGCTCTTGTCCTGCGCGCCCCTTTCCTCGTCGTGGTCGGGGCCGCCGTGGTCGTCACTGCGGGCGTACGGGCGATCAGCGGCTGACGTACGGCACCGGTGTGCGGCGGCCGTCGCGTCCACGCGCGGCGGCTCGGCAGCCGCTCCTTGCCGCCCTGCTGCTGCGGGACGCCGCCCCGGCCGGGTCAGCCGATGACGCGTCCGTACGCCCGTAGCATCAGCAGCGCGTCGATCGTGACGCCGGGACGCGCCTCCAGGGCAGTCCCCGGCGCCCATTCGCGCCAGCGGATCGGCCAGCCCCCGTCATCCCGCTGTCCGGCCGCGAGGAAGTCGAGCGCACGGTTCATCTCCTCGTCGGTGAACCAGCCCCGCGCGAGCGAACCCGGGGTACGGGCGTAGTCGTACGCGAAGTGGTGCTCACCCGGGGCGTATCCAGGGGCGACCGGCTGTTCCCCGGCGCGCTCCGGATCCAGCACCACGAGCCCCTGATCGCGCACCAGCCGGCCCAGCCGGGCGGCCGCGGCGCGCGCCCGCGTGCGGTCGGGCACGCCGTCCAGGAAGGCGACGGCCGCCTGGATCTCGTACGGATGCGACTCCTCCAGCGCCTCCACAGCGGCCCAGCAGAAGTCGGTGGCTCTGAAGAGCCACGCGTGCCACACCTCGTTGCGGTGCAGCAGCCCCACCACAGGGCCTGTCGCCAGGAGATCACTCGGAGGGTCGTCGACGACCGGGACGAACGGCGCGGCCGGATAGCCGCGCAACGAAGGGTGCACCGCCGGCAGGGCCCCGTCCTTGGTGGACACGTCGGACAGGTAGCGGCACAGCCGTTCCACCCGGGGCCCCTCACATCGCCCGATGGAATCGAGGACACGAAGCGCGTGGGCGACGTGCAGCGGCTGGCTCACGGGACCGCGCAGATCTGGTTCCAGGGCGTAGCCGTAACCGCCGTCTTCTCCCAGGTACGAGGCGAGCGCTGTTTCCACCGCGTCGGCGCCGCCGTCAAGGAAGTGGTGGGCGAACCGCCGCTGTTCGAGAACGCGGGCCGTCAGCCACACGAAGTGCTCGGCGCGGGCGAGGGGGGATGCTCCGGATCCAGCCATGGAACGACCGTAGAGCGGAAAGCGCTCTCGGGAAGCTCCACTCACACGGCTGCACTCTCAGGGGCGCGATACTGGAGTCATGCGGTTGACGATTTTCTGGGAGCGGATGGCGGAGCACTTCGGCGAGGCGTACGCCGACTCCTTCGCCCGCGACCACGTGATGGCCGAGCTCGGAGGTCGTACGGTCCACCAGGCGCTGGACGCCGGCTGGGAGGCGAAGACCGTCTGGCGCGCCGTCTGCGCCGCGATGGACGTTCCTGCGGACAAGCGCTGAGGTGCCGGCCGCGAGGGGGGAGCGGCGGGATGTCACAGGCATGGGTCAGACTGGCTCCGTGGCACCCAACGACGAGCCCGCCGGGCGAGAAGACCCGCCGACCGCACCGCCGCCCGCGCCCCCCGCGGCGGACAGCGGTCGGGCTCGCATGCCCCGGTGGCTGCCGCGCGCCATGGTGCTCGCGCTCGCGCTCTACGCCTGCTTCCAGCTCGGCAACTGGGCGTTCCACCAGCTCGTCGGCCTGCTTCTCAACATCCTGATCGCCTTCTTCCTGGCCCTCGCCATCGAACCCGCCGTCGGCAGGATGGCGGCGCACGGCATGCGCCGCGGCCTCGCCACCTTTCTGGTCTTCATCGGGGTGCTGGCCACGGGCGTCGGATTCGTCGTACTGCTCGGCTCGATGCTGGCCGGTCAGATCGTCGAGATGGTCGAGGACTTCCCCAAGTACCTCGACCAGGTGATCAACTGGATCAACCAGACCTTCCACACGGAGCTCTCCCGGGTCGAGGTCCAGGACAGCGTCCTGAACTCCGACTGGCTGCGGAAGTACGTACAGAACAGCGCGACCGGCGTACTGGACGTCTCGGCCACCGTGCTCGGCGGGCTGTTCAAGCTGCTGACGATCTTCCTTTTCTCGTTCTACTTCGCCGCCGACGGACCCCGGCTGCGCCGCGCCCTGTGCTCCGTACTGCCGCCCGCCCGTCAGGCCGAGGTGCTGCGCGCCTGGGAGATCGCGGTCGACAAGACCGGTGGCTACATCTACTCGCGCGGTCTGATGGCGCTCATCTCGGGCGTCGCGCACTACGTCCTGCTGCTGATACTGGACGTGCCGTACGCCCCCGCCCTCGCCGTGTGGGTGGGACTGATCTCGCAGTTCATCCCGACCATCGGTACGTATCTGGCCGGCGCACTGCCGATGCTGATCGCCTTCACCGTGAATCCCTGGTACGCGCTGTGGGTGCTCGGATTCGTCGTCGTCTACCAGCAGTTCGAGAACTACGTACTCCAGCCCAAGCTGACCGCGAAGACCGTCGACATCCATCCCGCGGTCGCCTTCGGGTCGGTCGTCGCGGGCACGGCGCTGATGGGGGCCGTCGGCGCGCTGATCGCGATTCCTGCGATCGCGACCCTCCAGGCGTTCCTCGGGGCGTATGTGAAGCGTTACGCCGTGACGGACGATCCGCGCGTGCACGGCAGGCAGCCGCGGCGCAAGGGCACCTCCGCCCTCGTACGCATGTGGCGCACCCTGCGCCACGAGCCGCGGCAGGTGTCACGCACCGACCGGACGCCGCCGCCCTCGGACGACGACATCTGACCGTCCGGCGTACGGGCGGGAGGCGCCGGCTGTCGGCCGCAGCGCAGCGGGGTCACCACCGCGACGGGCACCGGCCACCGACGGCGCTGCCGGAGGACCGAGCGGCCGACGGCGACGAGCGCCCGGCCGTGCAGCGGCAGGGCCGCCGACGGCCGGTGCGGGAGGCCCGGTGCGGCTGGCGTGGTGCGCTTGACACCAAAATCGAACATCCATTCTCATGGGAGTTCTGGCCGTGTGGCCGCGAGAGTTATCCACAGGTCAGGACGACGCCGGGGCGCGTTGTCAGTGGCAGGAGATAGCGTCTTTGACGTGAAGCGATCGACTCAAGCAAATCGGGTGGAACCCATGGCAGCAGGCACCGACCGCGAGAAGGCGCTCGACGCCGCGCTCGCACAGATTGAACGACAATTCGGCAAGGGTGCGGTGATGCGCCTCGGCGACCGGCCGAACGACCCCATCGAGGTCATCTCCACCGGGTCGACCGCCCTGGACATCGCCCTCGGCGTCGGCGGGCTGCCGCGTGGCCGTGTGGTGGAGGTGTACGGACCGGAATCCTCCGGTAAGACGACACTGACGCTGCACGCCGTGGCCAACGCGCAGAAGGCCGGCGGCACCGTCGCGTTCGTGGACGCGGAGCACGCGCTCGACCCCGAATACGCCAAGGCGCTCGGCGTCGACACGGACAACCTGATCCTCTCCCAGCCGGACACCGGCGAGCAGGCACTCGAGATCGTGGACATGCTGGTCCGCTCGGGCGCCATCGACCTGATCGTCATCGACTCCGTCGCGGCCCTCGTACCGCGGGCCGAGATCGAGGGTGAGATGGGCGACTCGCACGTCGGTCTCCAGGCCCGGCTGATGAGCCAGGCGCTGCGCAAGATCACTGGTGCGCTGCACCAGTCCGGGACCACGGCGATCTTCATCAACCAGCTCCGCGAGAAGATCGGCGTGATGTTCGGCTCGCCGGAGACCACGACCGGTGGCCGGGCGCTGAAGTTCTACGCCTCGGTGCGGCTCGACATCCGGCGCATCGAGACCCTCAAGGACGGTACGGACGCGGTCGGCAACCGCACCCGTGTCAAGGTCGTCAAGAACAAGGTCGCGCCGCCGTTCAAGCAGGCCGAGTTCGACATCCTCTACGGCCAGGGCATCAGCCGCGAGGGCGGTCTGATCGACATGGGCGTGGAGCACGGCTTCGTCCGCAAGGCGGGCGCCTGGTACACGTACGAGGGCGACCAGCTCGGCCAGGGCAAGGAGAACGCCCGTAACTTCCTGAAGGACAACCCCGATCTCGCCGACGAGATCGAGAAGAAGATCAAGGAGAAGCTGGGCGTCGGCGTCAAGCCGGTGGCGCCGGGCGCGGAGCCCGGAGCGGACGCCGCGGTCGGCGGACCGGCCGCCGCCGGCGACGCGAAGTCGGTACCCGCTCCGGCGACCAAGGCCAAGGCGGCCAAGCCCGCGGCAGCCAAGAGCTAGACCGTGACCCGGAGGACGGACTGGCCGGGAAGCGCAAGCGAAGGCATGGATGCCGAGGACAGCGGCAGCCCCGCCCCGTCGAGGGCCGGGAAAGGGCTGCCGCCTCAGGATCCGGGTGAGCAGGCGCGGGCGATCTGCCTGCGGCTGCTCACCGGGACCGCCCGCACCCGCAAACAGCTCGCGGACGCCCTCCAGAAGCGCGGCATCCCGGACGATGTGTCGGACGAGGTGCTGTCCCGCTTCGAGGAGGTCGGGCTCATCAACGACGCGGCCTTCGCGGACGCCTGGGTGGAGTCCCGCCACCACGGCCGGGGCCTCGCCCGTCGGGCGCTCGCGCGGGAGCTGCGCAACAAGGGAGTCGCGCCCCCGCTCATCGACGACGCGATGGAGCAGCTCGACTCCGACCAGGAGGAGGAAAGGGCCCGGGAGCTCGTGGCCCGCAAACTCCGGTCCACCCGTGGCCTGGAGCGCGACCGCCGGCTGCGCCGCCTCGCCGGCATGCTGGCCCGCAAGGGCTATCCGGAGGGCATGGCCCTGCGGGTGGTCAGACGCGCCCTCGAAGAGGAGGGCGAAGCCGCGGACGACGACGATCTGGGCTACGACCCGCTCTGAGCCGCGGTATCAGAGGTGGGTGCCGAGCCGACCGGAAGGCCCGCCGGGCGCCCCTGCCGGGCACCCCACCAGGCGCCCCACCGCACGGCCCGCCGGACGCCCCGGCCGTCCGCCCCCCGTCCGCCCTCCTGTGCACAGCGACACGTGTGCACAGGAGAGCCCCTCACGGCACAGAAAGGAACCAGGCGGCGGCGCGGACAGCAGCGAGAGCGCCGCACGCGTCACCGGGTGCGCCCTTACGGAGCAGGAACCACCGGCAGGCCCGCCGCCCGCCATGCCTGGAACCCACCGTCGAGGTCCGTCGCCCGGTGCAGCCCCAACTGCCGCAGGGACACCGCGGCGAGGCTCGACGCGTATCCCTCATTGCAGATCACCACGACGCGCAGATCGTGATCCGTGGCCTCCGGAGCCCGGTGACTGCCCTGGGGATCGAGCCGCCACTCCAACTCGTTGCGCTCGACGACCAGTGCCCCCGGAATCAGCCCGTCCCGCTCGCGCAGCGCGGCGTACCGGATGTCCACCAGCAGCGCACCGGCCCCGGCGGCGTCGTACGCCTCCTGCGGCCCGATCCGGTCGAGCCCTTCGCGCACCCGCTCCAACAGTTCGTCGATGCCGATACGTTCGCCGCTCACTGCCACTCCTCCGGACGCTCGACCTGCTCCAGACGTAGCACCGCACCCGTGCGGCTGTAGCGCCGCATCATCGGCAGTGGCGGGTAGTAGGCGTGCACCGAGACGGCGTGATCGTCCGCCGACTCGTTCAGCACCTGGTGCACGTGGTGCGCGCCGAAGGCCCGTCCCCGGCCGGCCGTCAGCCGCTGCTCCCGGTCGAGCCCGTCGGCCACTTCGAGGGTCTTCCAGCCCTCCGTGGGGATGCGCGCCGCCAGCGACTCCTCCCGCAGTGTGCCCGCCGCTGCGGCGAAGGCACCGTGCGAGCCACCGTGGTCGTGCCAGCCGGTACCGGTGCCGGGCGGCCAGCCGATCAGCCACGCCTCGCTCCCGCCGGGCCCTTCGAGCCGTACCCACGTACGGCCTTCCGGGTCGAGCGGAAGGGAAGCCACCAGGGAAGCATCAGCCGCGGTACGGCGCACGAACGCGAGCAGCTCCGCAGGCGAGGGAGCAGGCCGGGGAGCGGATGAGGGAGCGGACGAAGGAGCGGACGAGCGGGAGGGAGGAGTCGGAGCGTTCCGGGGAGCGCTTGCGGGCGCGCCAGTGGAACGTACGGGAAGAGACACAGAGGACCGTCCTGAAAGATTGCGCGAGAACGCGCGGCCGGACGCACAGCAGGGCACGGCACAGCGCGCGAGAAGAAAGGGCGAATCAGCAGGACGGACGACACACGCAGCCCGCATAGCGGACGAGGTCCATATGGACCCTCCGCCACAGGCGCACATCGGTGTCGGTCACGCTCCGGAGTACACCACGCACACCTGTGACGGTCAATTGATGTCCGCTGTCCGGTCGGTCGGGTCGGCCTGGCCGGTACGGTCGGCACGCTCAGTACGCTCATCAGGTTCCGGTCGGTCGGACCGCTCGGCGCCCGCAGACGTCGCCGAGCCCTCCGCCTCACCGGAACGCTGCCGGCCGGGCCCCGTGCGCGCCGCCGCTGGCGCCCCTCCGCGAGCCGCGTCCGCGGCCGCGTACAGCTCGGCCGGCCGCACCCCGTGGAACGCCGCGACCAGATGCCCGTCGGGCCGTACCAGCAGCACGGTGTGCGCCGACGCCCCCGGGTAGCCCTCCGTGACCAGCAGTTCGGCACGCACCGGCAGCGCCGTCACCGCGGCGGCCAGCCGGGGCATCACCCCGGCGGTCATCCAGTGCCGCCGGTCCCACACGCCGGTCCCCGGCGCGACCAGTACCACCAGCTGCCGCCCCCGGCCCAGCCGGTCCCGCAGCCGTACCGTGGCTCCGTCGGGCGCCGTCACCCGTACGTCCGCGACCGGCCCGCCCAGGGGCGTACCCACCAGCGTCTGCGCCTCGGCGTGCGGGGGTGCGAGCGGAGAGCGCGTGTACTCCGGGGGCGCCCCCAGCGCGCCCCGTCCCAGATGCCCGTCCGTCAGCAGCGTGTCGTGCCCGCGCCCGGTGCCGGGAAGGTACGTCCGCAGACCGCTGCCCCGAAGCACCGGCAGCGCCTGGTCGGCGGCGCGCAGCCGCGCGGCGACCGCCGCACGCCGCTCCGCCTGGTAACTGTCGAGCAGCTTCTCCGAGGCGCCCAGTTGCCACGCCTGCGCCAGCTTCCAGGCGAGGTTGTCGACATCCCGCAGCCCCTCGTCGAGGCCCTGCGTCCCGAGCGCCCCGAGCAGGTGGGCGGCGTCCCCGGCGAGGAACGCCCGGCCCACCCGCCATTTGCGGGCCAGCCGGTGGTGCAGCGTGTACACGCCCGTGTCGAGAAGCTCGTACGGAGGTGTCTCCCCGCACCATCCGGCCAGCGTGTCCCGCACCCGCGCCACCAGGCCCTCGGGCGTGACGAGTTCACCGCGCGGCGGCAGCAGCCAGTCGAGCCGCCACACACCGTCCCGCAGCGGGCGCGCGGTCACTTCCTGTCCGCCGGACCGCCACGGCGGCATCCGGTGCAGCAACGCTTCGCCGTCCCACGGAAGCTCCGTACGCAGCGCCGCGACGGCGTGCCGCTCGACCGCCGTACGGCCCGGAAAGCGGACGTCGAGGAGCTTGCGCACCGTCGACCTCGCCCCGTCGCAGCCGACCAGGAAGCTGCCGCGCCACCAGGTGGCCCCGGGCTCGCGGGTGTGTGCGGTGACGCCGTCGGCGTCCTGCTCGATGGTGTCGAGGCGCCCGTGCGGCACGATCTGAACGAGTTCGTGCGCCATGACGGCGTCCCGCAGCCCCCGTGTCAGGTCGTGCTGCGGCAGATGTACGGGGGAGGGCAGGTCCCCGTCCTCGCCAAAACGAATCTCCCGGACGTCCTGGTTGCGCCGCATCGACCGCCAGCCGGTCCAGCGCGTCCCTTCGTCACGGACAGTCGTGCAGCCGAGCCGCTCGGCCAGTTCCGCCGTGTCGGCGCGCAGAAGAGCCGTGCGGGCCGTACGGGGCTCGTCCTTGCCCGCTCCCTCGTCGAGCAGGACGGAGGGAACTCCGTGGCCCGCGAGAGCCAGCGAAAGAGCCAGCCCGACAGGACCCGCCCCAACGACGATCACCGGGTCCACGGCGCGTCCCCTCCAGTCCGTACGGACATGTGGGAAGTGGCAGCTGGAACCCGGTGCACGATCACAGAACGTATGCAACCCACTGCGGGTGCTTGCGTCAAGTGACAGAGGCAGCGGCGCGGTGGCCGCTGCCTCACAATTCGTCAGTTCTACCCGCCGCCCGAGCCGTCCGGCCCTGCGGACTCCCCCGGAGTGGAGAGTGCGGCGGCCGCGTCCGCTCCGACCACGGCGCCGGTGGACTTCTTGCCACGCCGCAGGCGTGCTTCCAGCCGGCCGGCGAACGTGGTCAGCGCGTAGTTGATGGCGATGAAGATCAGCGCGACGACGATGAAGGACGCGAAGATGTTCCCGTTGAAGCCACTCATCGTGCTGATGGTCGACATCAGTTCGGGGAAGGTCAGCAGCGCGCCGCCCAGTGCGGTGTCCTTCACGATCACGACGAGCTGGCTGACGATCGCCGGCAGCATCGCGGTGACCGACTGCGGCAGCAGCACGGACCGCATGGTCTGGCCCTTGCGCAGACCGATGGCCATGGCGGCCTCGGACTGTCCCTTGGGGAGCGACAGGATGCCGGCGCGGACGATCTCGGCGAGCACCGAGGCGTTGTAGAGGACCAGGCCCGTGACCACGGCGTAGAGGGGCCGGTTGTCGGAGCTGATACCACTGAATCCGGCGTACACCGCATTGGCGAACAGCATCAGGATCAGCACGGGAATGGCGCGGAAGAACTCCACGATCGTGCCTGCCACGCCCCGGACCAGCTTGTGGTCGGAGAGGCGTGCGATACCCAGGATCGCGCCGAGGGGCAGCGCGATGACCATGGCGAGCGCCGCGGCGAGGAGCGTGTTCTCGAGACCCGGCCAGATGTACGTCGTCCACGTACGCCCGTCGGTGAAGGGCTGCCACTTCTCCCAGTCGAGCTGGTCCTTCTCGGCCAGGCTGCCGATCACCCACCACAGCACCAAGGCGGCGACGGCGAGGAACAGGGCCGAGTACAGCAGGTTCCGCCGCTTGGCGCGCGGTCCCTGGGCGTCGTACAGAAGGGAGCTCATCGCTTCACCGCCACCTTCTTGCTCACCCAGCCGAGGAGCAGGCCGGTCGGGAGGGTGAGGCAGACGAATCCGAACGCGAAGACGGCGCCGATCAGAAGGGTGTTTGCCTCGTTCTCGATCATTCCCTTCATCAGGAAGGCTGCCTCAGCGACACCGATGGCCGCGGCCACGGTCGTGTTCTTCGTCAACGCGATCAATACGTTGGCGAGCGGCGCCACGACCGCCCGGAACGCCTGCGGCAGGATGATCAGCGTCAGTACCTGCGTGAAGCGCAGGCCGAGCGCGCGCGCTGCCTCCGCCTGACCGACGGGCACCGTGTTGATGCCGGACCGCAGCGCCTCGCAGACGAAGGCGGACGTGTAGGCGACCAGCCCCAGAACGGCGAGGCGGAAGTTGATGCTGTCGAACTCCTCGGCGCCGAGGGTGACGCCCATCGTCTGGTTGAGGCCCAGCGAGGTGAAGACGATGATGATGGTCAGGGGAATGTTCCGTACGAAGTTCACGTACGCGGAGCCGAAACCACGCATCAGGGGGATCGGGCCGACTCGCATGCCTGCGAGCACGGTTCCCCATATGAGGGAGCCGAGGGCTGAGAGGACGGTGAGTTGCACCGTCACCCAGAAGGCCCCCAAGAGGTCATAACCTTCAAGAAAGTCGAACACGATCTCCCGCGCTTCCGCGTGTGTGGAGGGCGCGGCGCGCCGCCCCGGAGGGCGGCGCGCCGATCAGTCCCTGCTTCACTTGACGATGTTGCCGATCTTCGGGGCCTTCTCGTGCTTGTAGCCGGCCGGGCCGAAGTTGGCCTCGACGGCCTTGTCCCAGGAGCCGTCCTCGACCATCTTGGTCAGGGCGTCATTGATCTTCTTCTTGAGGTCGGCATCGCCCTTCTTGAGACCGATGCCGTAGTTCTCGTTGGTCATCTTCAGACCGGCGAGCTTGAACTTGCCCTGGAAGTTCTTCTGCGCGGCGTAACCGGCGAGAATCGAGTCGTCGGTCGTCAGCGCGTCGATCGCCTTGCTCTGAAGGCCGTTGAGGCACTGCGAGTACGTCGTGTACTGCTGAAGCTGGGCCTTGGGGGCGAGCTTGTCCTTGACGTTCTGCGCCGACGTGGAGCCGGTCACCGAGCACAGCTTCTTCTTGTTCAGGTCATCGGCGGACTTGATGGAGCTGTCGTCGGACCGGACCAGAATGTCCTGGTGGGCGAGCAGGTACGGGCCGGCGAAGTCGACCTTCTTGGCACGCTCGTCGTTGATCGAGTAGGAGGCCGCGATGAACTTCACGTCGCCGCGGGAGAGCATGAGCTCGCGGTCGGCGCTCTTCGCTTCCTTCCACTCGATGTCGCTCGCCTTGTAGCCGAGCTCCTTGGCGATGTACGTGGCGACGTCGACGTCGAAGCCCACGTACTTGCCGTCCGGCGTCTTCTGGCCGATGCCCGGCTGGTCGAACTTGATACCGACGGTGATCTTCTTGCCGCCGGCACCCTTGTCGTCCTTGTCGCCGGAGCCACAAGCGGTCGCGGTGAGGGAGAGGGCGAGTACGACGGCGGCCGCCGCAGTGACCTTACGAACCTGCATGGTGAACATCCTTTGTGTCAGCAGAAGAGAGAAAGACGCGTGGAAGTACCTCGCGTCAGTGGTGCAGGATCTTCGACAGGAAGTCCTTGGCCCGGTCGCTGCGCGGGTTGCTGAAGAACTGGTCGGGCGTGGCCTCTTCGACGATCTTGCCGTCGGCCATGAAGACGACGCGGTTGGCGGCCGAGCGGGCGAAGCCCATCTCGTGGGTGACGACCACCATCGTCATGCCGTCGCGCGCCAGCTGCTGCATCGCCTCCAGCACCTCGTTGATCATCTCGGGGTCGAGCGCCGAAGTGGGCTCGTCGAAGAGCATGACCTTGGGGTCCATGGCCAGCGCCCGCGCGATCGCGACGCGCTGCTGCTGGCCGCCGGAGAGCTGCGCCGGGTACTTGTCCGCCTGGGAGGCGACGCCCACCCGGTCGAGCAGCTCCCGCGCCTTCTTCTCGGCCGCGGCCTTGTCCGTCCTGCGGACCTTGATCTGGCCCAGCGTGACGTTCTCCAGCACCGTCTTGTGCGCGAAGAGGTTGAACGACTGGAAGACCATGCCGACGTCGGCACGCAGCCGTGCGAGCTCCTTGCCCTCCTGGGGCAGCGGCTTGCCGTCGATCGTTATCGCGCCGGAGTCGATCGTCTCCAGGCGGTTGATGGTGCGGCACAGCGTGGACTTTCCGGACCCGGAGGGCCCGATGACGACCACGACCTCGCCACGGGCGATGGTCAGATCGATGTCCTGGAGCACATGCAGCGCGCCGAAGTGCTTGTTGACGTTGCTCAGCACGACCAGGTCGTCGGCTGCGGGGGCAGCGTCATCGGCGGCCTTGGTCACTGGAACTCCGCTCATCGGCTTCTTGCTCCGTCCTCCTCGGTTGGGAGGACCCTAGTCAGCCGCTACGACCAGCGTCATCACATCTGAGCGGAAATTGAGCATAACGATCCGGCTGCAACCGGACACACCGCGTGAACAGGACTCCGGCCGGGGATACCGGCTCCATAACGGAACATGCCCGTAACGGGAAGGGTCTTGACTGGAACGTGATGCATCGGCGTTTATGCCATGAGGCATATTGCGCGAGACCTGTTCAAGAACATTTCACCGGTTGGGGGGTGCCATGAGACTGCTGCTCGTCGAGGACGACGACCACGTCGCCGCGGCCCTCTCCGCCATCCTCGTCCGCCACGGCTTCCAGGTCGTCCACGCCCGCAGCGGCGAGGAGGCCATCCAGGCACTGCTGCCGGCCCAGAGGGAGCCCTTCGGCGTCGTACTGCTCGACCTGGGGCTGCCCGATCAGGACGGCTACGAGGTCTGCGGCAAGATCCGCAAGCGCGGGAACACCCCGGTGATCATGGTGACCGCGCGGGCGGACGTCCGCTCACGCATCCACGGCCTGAACCTGGGCGCCGACGACTACGTCGTGAAGCCGTACGACACCGGCGAACTGCTCGCCCGTATCCACGCTGTCAGCCGTCGCAAGAGCACGGGCGAGACCCCGCCGCCTCCGGGTGACGACAGCGCCCTGCGGCTCGGCGGCGTACGCATCGAACTGCCCACCCGCCGCGTCAGCGTGGGCGGCAGCGAAGTGCAGCTCACCCGCAAGGAGTTCGACCTGCTCGCTCTCCTCGCGCAGCGCCCGGGTGTCGTCTTCCGACGGGAACAGATCATCAGCGAGGTCTGGCGTACGAGCTGGGAGGGCACCGGCCGCACCCTGGAGGTGCATGTGGCCTCCCTGCGCTCCAAGCTGAGGATGCCCGCGCTCATCGAGACCGTGCGCGGTGTGGGCTACCGGCTCGTCGCCCCGGCCGCGTCCGTACAGGGCCCGTAACCCCACGTGCGCACCCGCCTCCTTCCGCTGCTCATCGTCCTGCTCGCGGGCATCCTGCTCGCGCTCGGCTTTCCGCTCGCCGTCAGCGTGGCGGCCGCGCAGCAGCAGCGCGTGGTCGTCGACCGGATCGACGACACGGCGCGCTTCGCGGCGCTCGCGCAGTTCGTCACCGAGCGCACGGAGAGCGGCCAGGACGAGCGCCGCAAGACGCTGGAGAGCGAACTCGCCAGCTACCACGCGGTGTACGGCATCAAGGCGGGCGTCTTCTACCGCGACCGCGTCGCGATGGCGAGCGCACCCGACAACTGGACCGTTCCCGAGAGCGGCGAGGGACGGGTCGCCTTCCAGGAAGCGCTCTACAAGCGTCGCAGCCACGACCCGGCGCAGGTGTGGCCCTGGCAGGAAGGCCGCCTTGTCGTCGCCTCTCCGGTCGTACGGGACGGTGACGTGGTCGCGGTCGTCGTCACCGATTCGCCGACCGGGCAGATGCGTTCGCGGATCCTGCACGGCTGGCTGCTGATCGCGGCGGGCGAGGCGGCGGCGATGCTCGTCGCGGTCAGCGCCGCGTTCCGGCTGACCGGCTGGGTGCTCAGGCCCGTACGCATCCTCGACGCGGCCACCCACGACATAGCGACCGGCGTGATGAACTCGCGGGTCGCGGTGGCCGGCGGGCCGCCGGAACTCCGGCGCCTGGCCCGCTCGTTCAACGAGATGGCGGACAACGTCGAGGAAGTGCTGGAGCAGCAGCGCGCCTTCGTTGCCGACGCCTCCCACCAGCTGCGCAATCCTCTCGCCGCCCTGCTCCTGCGCATCGAGCTGCTCTCCCTCGAACTGCCCGAGGGTAACGAGGAGATCGCCTCCGTCCGCACCGAGGGCAAGCGCCTCGCCCAGGTCCTCGACAGCCTCCTCGGGCTGGCGCTCGCCGAGCAGGCCCCCGCACACCTCCAGCTCATCGACATCGGCGAGCTGGTCACCGAGCGGGTCGCCGCCTGGCGTCCCCTGGCGGACGACAAGGGCGTACACCTCACACGGGAGGGCCCGGAGGCCGTCACCGCGTGGGGCGACCCCGTGGCGCTCTCCAGCGCCCTGGACGCGGTGATCGACAACGCGCTGAAGTTCACGCCCGGCGGTGAGGACGTGACGGTCACGGTGGTGCCGAACGGGGAGGCGTGTACGGTCACCGTCGCCGACGGCGGACCGGGCCTGACCGACGACGAGCTGGAACGCGTCGGAGACCGCTTCTGGCGCAGCGCCCGCCATCAGAACGTCAGCGGTTCGGGCCTCGGCCTGTCCATCTCGCGGGCCCTGCTGCTCGGGGGCGGCGGGAGCATGTCGTACGCCCGCAACGAGCCCCAGGGGCTGCGGGTGACCGTGAGGGTCCCGCGCACAGCGCCCCGGGCATGAGGACGCCCCCGGCACGAGGGCCCAGGACGCGGGCGCCGTCCGCAACGCCGTCTACGGCTTGACCGACCGGTAGTAGCGCTGGGCTCCTTCGTGCAGCTCCAGCGGATCCGTGTAGATGGCGGTCCGCAGGTCCACCAGCTGCGCCGCGTGCACATCCATGCCGATACGGTCGCGGCTCCTTATGACCGTACGGGTGAGCCCCTCCGTCAGCCGCGCGTCGGCGGCGTCCGTGGTCACCAGCAGATTGGCGACCGCCACCGTCGAAACCGCCTCCCCCTCCTGAGCCAGGGGATACGCGTCGGCGGGCATCACGGCGGAGCGGTAGTGGCGGGCGGGGCCGGCATCCGCGTGCAGCTCGTCCACCAGGTCGCCCAGGGGCACGAGCCGGATCTCGAAGTGCTTCGAGAGGTCCCTTACGGCGGTGGTCGGCAGGCCGCCGGACCAGAAGAAGGCGTCGATCGTGCCCTCGCGCAGACGCTCGGGCATGGTGTCGATGCCGATGGACACCGGGGTGATGTCCCGGTCGGGATCCAGCCCCGCGGCCTGGAGCAGCCGGTTCGACACCAGTCGTACGCCCGAGCCGTCCTGCCCCACGGCGACCCGCTTGTTCCGGAGACCGGCCGCGGAACGCACCTTGGAACGCTTGGGAACGACGAGCTGCACGTAGTCGTCGTACAGCCGCGCGCACCCGCGGAGCCGGTCGGCACCAGGGAGCTCGTACCGCTTGTACTGCGCGACGGCGTCCGCGGTGGCGATCGCGAAATCGGCCTCGCCGTTCACCAGACGCGCGAGGTTCTGCCGCGAGCCCTCGCTGGAGCGAAGCTCCATGCCGACCTGCGGGAGGTCGCGGGCGACCTCCTTGTCGAGGAGCTCGCCGTAGCGCTGGTAGACCCCGGTCTTCACACCCGTACTGAACGTGATCTTCCCGCTCGGCGCGTGCTCCCCGATCGGCAGGAGCCACCACACCAGGAGCCCGGCCACCACGAGGGCCGCCACGGCCCCCTGGAGGGCGCGGCGGCGACTGATGCGGGAAAGGGCCGGGAGCATGCGGGCGATCCTGCCAGTTCACTCCCCTCGGGGACCAGGGGGTGCCCGGCCCCCGTACCCTGGTGTACGAGATGAGCGAGAAGACATACGAGGTGCGCACTTACGGGTGCCAGATGAACGTCCACGACTCCGAGCGGCTTTCGGGCCTCCTGGAGGGCGCGGGATATGTGCGTGCGCCGGAAGGCGCCGACGGTGACGCCGACGTCGTCGTCTTCAACACCTGCGCGGTGCGGGAGAACGCCGACAACAAGCTGTACGGCAACCTCGGCAGGCTCGCCCCGATGAAGACCAAGCGGCCGGGCATGCAGATCGCCGTGGGCGGCTGTCTCGCGCAGAAGGACCGCGACACCATCGTCAAGAGGGCCCCCTGGGTCGACGTGGTCTTCGGCACGCACAACATCGGCAAGCTGCCCGTGCTGCTGGAGCGCGCCCGAATCCAGGAAGAGGCGCAGGTCGAGATCGCCGAGTCGCTGGAGGCGTTCCCCTCGACCCTTCCGACGCGCCGCGAGAGCGCGTACGCCGCCTGGGTGTCCATCTCCGTCGGGTGCAACAACACCTGCACCTTCTGCATCGTCCCGGCGCTGCGCGGCAAGGAGAAGGACCGCAGGACGGGCGACATCCTCGCCGAGATCGAGGCACTGGTCGCCGAGGGCGTCTCCGAGATCACCCTGCTCGGCCAGAACGTCAACGCGTACGGCTCCGACATCGGTGACCGCGAGGCGTTCTCCAAGCTCCTGCGCGCCTGCGGGAAGATCGAGGGCCTGGAGCGCGTGCGCTTCACCTCGCCGCACCCGCGCGACTTCACGGACGACGTGATCGCCGCGATGGCCGAGACGCCGAACGTCATGCCGCAGCTGCACATGCCGCTCCAGTCCGGCTCGGACACCGTCCTCAAGGCCATGCGCCGCTCGTACCGCCAGGAGCGCTTCCTCGGCATCATCGAGAAGGTGCGCGCCGCGATGCCGCACGCCGCCATCTCCACCGACATCATCGTGGGCTTCCCCGGCGAGACCGAGGAGGACTTCGAGCAGACCATGCACACGGTCCGCGAGGCGCGCTTCGCGCAGGCGTTCACCTTCCAGTACTCCAAGCGCCCGGGAACGCCGGCCGCCACCATGGAGAACCAGATCCCCAAGGACGTCGTCCAGGAGCGCTACATGCGGCTGGTCGCCCTCCAGGAGGAGATCTCCTGGGAGGAGAACAAGAAGCAGGTCGGGCGGACCGTCGATGTCATGGTCGCCGAGGGCGAGGGCCGCAAGGACGGCGCCACGCACCGACTGTCCGGACGCGCCCCCGACAACCGTCTCGTCCACTTCACGAAGCCGGAGGAGGACGTGCGTCCCGGTGACGTCGTGACGGTCGAGATCACCTACGCCGCTCCCCACCACCTGCTGGCCGAAGGCCCCGCGAAGGCGGTACGCCGCACCCGCGCGGGCGACGCCTGGCAGAAGCGCACGGCGGAGCCGAAGCAGGGCGCGGGCGTTCTGCTGGGCCTTCCCAAGGTCGGCGTACCGCAACCGCTGCCGGCGGCCACGGGTGGCTGCTCCGTCCAGTAACGGTCCGCCCCAGGGGCACTAGGCTGCCGGGCATGCTTGTCGCCGCCGCCGTGTGCCCCTGTCCGCCGCTCCTGGTCCCCGAGGTCGCCTCGGGTGCCGCACCGGAACTCGACGCCGCACGGGACGCGTGCGCGGACGCCGTGGGGGTCCTCGCGGCGTCCCGCCCCGACCTGCTCGTCGTGGTCGGCGCAGCGGACCAGGAGGGCACCGGAACGTACCCGCAGGGCGCCAGGGGCAGCTTCAGGGGCTTCGGCGTCGATCTCGGAGCGTTCCTCGGAACGGCCGTCAGGACGCCGACGGGCTTCCCGGGAAGCGACCCCGCCGGCGAGCTTCCCCAGTCGCTCGCCGTCGGTGCCTGGCTGCTCTCCCGTACGCAGTGGGCCGACGCCCCTGTGGAGGGCCTCCGTGTCGGGGAACGGCTGACCGGCGATGCGTGCGTACAGGAAGGCCGGAAACTCGCCGTACGGGCGGAGCGCGTGGCCCTTCTCGTGATGGGCGAAGGCAGCGCGTGCCGGACGCTCAAAGCGCCGGGCTACCTGGACGAACGGGCCGAGGGCTTCGACGAAGCGGCGGCACGCGCTCTGGGCGCGGCCGACACAGCCGCCCTCACGGCTCTGGACGAGACCCTGGCGTGCGAACTCCAGGCGGCGGGACGGGCGCCCTGGCAGGTCCTCGCGGGCGCGGCGCAGGGCGCCGGTCTGGGCGGACAGCTGCTGTACGAGGACGCCCCCTACGGCGTCGGGTACTTCGTGGCCGTCTGGTCCTGAGAGCGGCTACTTCGTGGCCGTCTGGTCCTGAGACCGCCGGACCGCCGGAGAGCACGGGCGGCCACCACCGAGCTGACGGCAGGCCACCGGGACCGCGAGCACGGGGACGGCCGCGGAGCGAGTTTCCCTCCGCGGCCGTCCACCGTTGCTGCCGGCCAATAGGCCACGACATTTAAGAGCCACGTGTCAGACGGTCACGTGTCAGACGGCCGGAGGGGGAGGCGGCGGCGTGGTGCCGGTGCCGGGGCCTCCGGTTCCGCCGTGCCCGCCGTCCATGTGCGCGATGCGGTCCAGGGCGTGCTTCGCCTTGCCCGTACCCGACTCGATCCGGCTGCTGTACTTGCCCTTGGTCTTGCTGTCGACCGCCTTGGCGGCCTTGTTCAGACCGTGCTCGATCTGGCCCTCGTGCTGCTGCGCGAAGTGCGAGACCTTGTCCTTCGCAGGAGCAAGCTTGGCCTTCAACGAATCCAGGAAACCCATGGGCCACCTTCGCTCTTCGGGGGGACTACTTACGGGCGCTCTCTCCGGCGCCATTGTCCGCCGCCTCGTCCGAGGACTGCTGCTTGGGAATCTCCACGTTCTCCGCAGCGGCCGCGTCGAAAGCGTCGGCGCCCTTTTCGGCACCGCCTTCCGGCTCTTCCTGCGCGGCTTCCCCCGGAGTCTCGGCCGTCGGAGTGGCAGCCTTCGCCTCCTCGGTTGACGCCTCAACGGCACTCTTGGACTTGCGGCTAAACCATGCAAAAACGCCCATATCTGCTCCATACCTTACTCGTGTGGGCGAAATCCCGCGCCCGGCCGGAGCGTCTCGTCGCGTCCGCCGGGGGCACCGGTCCGTAAACCGGCGGTCGGAACCTCGCAACAGGCAACGAACCCGGCCGCGTGCCGTCACGTAACTCGTTCGGGGAGAGGGCCCGGGGTTTGCGAGACTGTGCGAGTGAGAACTGCAGCTCCCGCACCGCGGGTCATCGCCGTTGTCGGCCCCACGGCAGCCGGAAAGTCCGATCTGGGCGTCGCCCTCGCCCGGCATTACGGCGGGGAAGTCGTCAACGCCGACTCCATGCAGCTCTACCGTGGGATGGACATCGGCACCGCCAAGCTGACGCCCGCCGAGCGCGGCGGCGTCCCGCACCACCTCCTCGACATCTGGGACGTGACCGAGGCGGCGAGCGTCGCCGAGTACCAGCGGCTCGCCCGAGCGGAGATCGACCGGCTGCTCGCCGAGGGCCGCACGCCGGTCCTCGTCGGCGGCTCCGGGCTCTACGTACGGGGCGCCATCGACGCCCTCGAATTCCCCGGCACGGACCCCGCCGTACGGGCCCGTCTGGAAGAGGAGCTGGAGCTGCGTGGCCCGGGTGCGCTGCACGCGCGGCTCGCCGCCGCCGACCCCGACGCGGGGCGCGCGATCCTGCCGAGCAACGGCCGGCGCATCGTCCGGGCACTCGAAGTGATCGAAATCACCGGGAAGCCGTTCACGGCCAATCTGCCCGGCCCCGACTCGGTGTACGACACCGTCCAGATCGGGGTCGACGTCGCCCGCCCGGAGCTCGACGAGCGCATCGCGGCACGGGTCGACCGCATGTGGGAAGCGGGCCTCGTCGACGAGGTGCGCACCCTGGAGGCGCGGGGCCTGCGGGAAGGGCGCACAGCGGCCCGCGCCCTGGGATACCAGCAGGTGCTGGCCGCCCTGGCGGGCGAATGCACCGAGGAGGAGGCGCGCGCCGAGACCGTACGCGCCACCAAGCGCTTCGCGCGCCGCCAGGACTCGTGGTTCCGCCGTGACCCGCGGGTCCACTGGCTGAGCGGCGCGGCCCAGGACCGCGCGGAACTCCCGCATCGGGCTCTGGCGTTGGTCGAACGAGCGGTTACAGCCTGATCACGTGATGGCATCGGGACGCTCCGCCCGTCATTCGGGTGGCCGGGCCCGTGCCATCATCAAGCTTCGATCGACCAGTGAGTCCAAGTTGGGAGGGCGCGTGGCGATGGAAGCCGGCCCTCGTGACACAGCGCAGGACGAACCGGACCGTTTGAGCCCCGACGGGCCCGACGACCAGGACGGGTCGCCCGGGACCGCGACGGGCCCCGAGGTCGAGGTCGAGCTGCGCCCGCAGCGGCGCCTGCGCATCTGGCAGCTCGCGCCGATCGTGGGACTCGCCGCCCTGGGTTCCCTGATGTTCGCCTTCCCCCTGGCCTTCGAGTTCGGTGACGGCGGAGCGGTCGTCGCCATGCTCGGCCTGCTGATCAGCTGCTGCGCCGCCGGCTGGGGCATGATGGCCGCCCGCCGGGTCGGCCACACCTGGCCGGGCCTGCCGTCCAGGGAGTCCGGCAGGCGTCCAGACTGGCGACTGATCGCGCTGTACGTCCTGCTGGGCACGGGCGTCGTGGCGCTGGCCGTCTGGCGCGTGGCCCGCCTCCGCTGACCGCCTGTCGTACCCGGCCCGTACGATTGACGCCGTGAGCACTTCTGACGCCGTGAACACCTCGCCGATCGCCTTCCTCAAGGGCCACGGGACCGAGAACGACTTCGTGATCGTTCCCGACCCGGACAACACCGTCGACCTGCCCGCGTCCCTCGTCGCGCGGCTCTGCGACCGCAGGGCCGGCATCGGCGGCGACGGCGTGCTCCACGTCGTACGGTCCGCTGCGCACCCCGAGGCGCGGCCGATGGCCGACGTGGCCGAGTGGTTCATGGATTACCGCAACGCGGACGGTTCGATCGCCGAGATGTGCGGCAACGGCGTCCGCGTCTTCGCCCGCTACCTTCAGCGCGCGGGCCTCGTCGGCGAGGGCGACCTGGCCGTCGCCACCCGTGGCGGCGTCAAGCGGGTGCACATCGCCAAGGCGGAGTCCGGCGGCGACACCGGCGACATCACCGTCTCCATGGGCCGGGCCGTCCTCCCCGGGGGCGACGTCAAGGTCTCCGTGGGGTCCCGGGAGTGGCCCGCCCGCAACGTGAACATGGGCAATCCGCACGCCGTCGCCTTCGTCGACGACCTGGAGCATGCCGGTGATCTTCTCACCGCCCCGCCCTTCAGCCCCGCCTCCGCGTACCCGGACGGCGTCAACGTCGAGTTCGTCGTCGACCGCGGACCGCGCCACGTCGCGATGCGCGTGCACGAGCGCGGCTCCGGGGAGACCCGTTCCTGCGGTACGGGTGCCTGCGCCGTGGCCGTCGCCGCCGCCCGCAGGGACGGCGCCGACCCCGCAGTCACCGGTGAGCCCGTGGCGTACACCGTGGACCTTCCCGGCGGGCGCCTGGTAATCACCGAGCGGCCCGACGGCTCCGTCGAGATGACTGGGCCCGCAGTGATCGTCGCGGAGGGCACCATCGACGCCGAATGGACGGCTCCGGGCCAGTAGCACCTCGTCGCCCCCGGCGCGCACAGCCACGGGAAGCGCGGAGACCCGTACCGCTGGACCCGTACGGCCCCTGCGAGCAACAGGAAACGGGTGCCGTACGGGACTTCGCTCGAATGGGTGATCCGGTTCACGCTGAGCGAGAGCGGGACTGCGAGGCGTGGTGGGCTCGGTAGCATCAAGCACCGGCCGGGACGTGGGTCCACCCGTCCACCGCCGGTCGACGTTGCCGGAGGTGCCCATGAGTGCAGAGGCCGCCAACCCAGGCGCCACCAGTCGCAGGCGTGGCCGCACCAGGCTCGATCTCCGCAGGATCGGCCGGGTCGCCCTGCTCGGTCCGACGTCGCGCGACCGGCTGCCCGACGCGATCGGCCACGTCGCGGACGCCCACCGCGCCCACCACCCCGACGCGGACCTCTCCATCCTGCACAGGGCGTACGTACTGGCCGAGTCGTCCCACCGCGGCCAGATGCGCAAGAGCGGCGAGCCGTACATCACGCATCCGCTGGCCGTGACGCTGATCCTCGCCGAACTGGGGGCCGAGACCACGACATTGACCGCGGCGCTCCTGCACGACACCGTCGAGGACACCGATGTGACGCTCGAACAGGTGCGTGCGGAGTTCGGCGAGGAGGTCTGCTTCCTCGTCGACGGGGTGACGAAACTGGAGAAGGTCGACTACGGAGCCGCTGCCGAACCCGAGACCTTCCGCAAGATGCTCGTCGCCACCGGAAACGACGTCCGCGTCATGTCGATCAAACTCGCGGACCGGCTGCACAACATGCGCACCCTCACCGTGATGCGTCCCGAGAAGCAGGCCCGCATCGCCAGGGTCACCCGCGACGTCCTGATCCCGCTCGCCGAACGGCTCGGCGTACAGGCGCTCAAGACCGAGCTGGAGGACCTCGTCTTCGCGATCCTCCACCCCGAGGAGTACGAGCGCACGCGCGCCCTGATCGCCGCCGACGCGAGCGCGGGCGACCCCCTGCACGTCATCGCGGACGAGGTCAGGAAGGTGCTGCGGGAGGCCGGTATCGCCGCCGAAGTCCTCGTCAGACCACGGCACTTCGTCTCCGTCCACCGGGTCAGGCTCAAACGCGGCGAACTGCGCGGCACCGACTTCGGGCGGCTGCTGGTGCTCGTGGCGGAGGACGCGGACTGCTACGGCGTACTGGGCGAACTGCACACCTGCTTCACCCCGGTGATCTCCGAGTTCAAGGACTTCATCGCGGCGCCCAAGTTCAACCTCTACCAGTCGCTGCACACGGCCGTCGCGAGTCCGGACGGTGAAGTGGCCGAAATCCTCATCCGTACGCACCAGATGCACAAGGTGGCGGAGGCGGGTGTCGTCGCCCTGGGCAACCCGTACACACCGACCGACGGCGCCGAGGCGGCCGTCGAGGGCGAGCGCGCCGACCCGACCAGGCCCGGCTGGCTCTCCCGGCTGCTGGAGTGGCAGGAGTCCACACCCGACCCCGACACCTTCTGGACGTCGCTGCGCGCGGATCTCGCCGAGGACCGGGAGATCACCGTGTTCCGCTCGGACGGCGGCACGCTGGGGCTGCCGGCCGGTGCGAGCTGCGTGGACGCCGCGTACGCGCAGTACGGCGAGGCGGCGCACCGCTGTATCGGCGCGCGCGTCAACGGCCGCCTGGCGACGCTCAGTACGGTGCTCGGCGACGGCGACACGGTGCAGTTGCTCCTCGCCCACGACATCGGCTCGGGACCACTGCCCGGGTGGCTCGACCACGCTCGTACGGCCGCCGCGCGCATCGCCATCACGCGCTGGCTCTCCGCCCACCCGCAGGACGAGGCGGCCGTCGCGGGGGCCGGTGGCCGCCCGCCGGAGCCCAGAGCCGGGGTGGGGCCGCCTCGGCGGCGCCCGGCATCGACTCCCTGGTGCGCCGCGTCGCCGAGAACGCAGTCGTGGACCTGCCGGACGCGACCGTACGGCTGGCCGGCTGCTGTACGCCTGTACCGCCGGACACCGTCACCGGCTTCGCCGTGCGGGGCGGCGCCGTCACCGTGCACCGCGAGGAGTGCCCCGCCGTGGGACGGATGCGGGCGCGCGGGCGGGAGCCGGTGGGGGTGCGGTGGCTGGCCACGGGCGACTGCCGCGTCACCCTCGTCGCCGAGTCGTTCGGCCGGCCCCGGCTCCTCGCGGACCTCACCGAAGCCATCGCCACCGCGGGCGCGGCGGTCGTCTCGGCCACCGTGGAACCGCCGAGCGAGCAGCGCGTACGGCATACGTACACGCTCCAGCTCCCCGACGCCGCCGGGCTCCCGGCGCTCATGCGCGCGATGCGCGAGGTGCCCGGCGTGTACGACGTGAGCCGCGCCCAGCATCCCGCGCCCGCCTGATCGAACACGGCGCTCTTTCGAGTGGGGGCTTCGCGTGCCGTCCCGGCGGCCACGGCACGCGCTGGTAGCGGTAGATCATGCTGCTCACCTCCCGGCGCCTGCGTGCCGCCCTGCTGGCCGCCGCATCGGCCACCCTCGTCGCCGCGACCGTGCCCGCTCCCGCGCCCCCCGTCGCCCTCGGCATCGGCGATCCGCTCTTCCCACATCTGGGAAACCCCGGATACGACGTCCGCAAGTACGACATCTCCTTCACGTACAGCGGAAGCAACAGCAAGCCCTTGGACGCGGTCACGAAGATCGACGCGGTGGCCACCGAACGGCTCGACCGCGTCAACCTCGACTTCTCGCGGGGGACCGTCGAGTCGGTCGAGGTGAACGGCGGGCGTGCGGCGTTCGCGACGGCGGGGGAGGACCTGGTCGTCACGCCCGAGGAACCGGTGCACGAGGGCTGGCCGCTGCGGATCACGGTCCGGCACACCAGCGACCCGAGCCCGAAGGAGGGGCCGGACGGCGGCTGGGTGCGTACGCGCGACGGCCTCGCCATGGCCAACCAGGCCGACGCGGCGCACCGGGTGTTCCCGTGCAACGACCACCCCGCCGACAAGGCATTCTTCACCTTCCGTGTCACCGTGCCGAAGGGCATGACGGCCGTCGCCAACGGACTGTCCGTGGGAGAGGCGGAGAAGGCGGCCGGCGGCGGCGCGACCCGGGCGTTCCGCACCACGCACCCCATGGCGACCGAGCTCGCCCAGGTCTCCGTCGGCCGGTCGACCGTGGTGCGTCGGCAGGGGCCGAACGGCCTTCCCCTGCGTGACGTCGTGCCCACCGCCGACCGCGCGCGGCTCGAACCGTGGCTCAAGAAGACGCCCGGGCAGATCGAGTGGATGGAGCGGCAGGTCGGCCGCTATCCGCTCGAGACGTACGGGCTGCTCGTCGCCGACGCGGAGACGGGATTCGAGCTGGAGACGCAGACGCTGTCGCTGTTCGAGCGCGCGCTCTTCACGCGCTCCGAGCTGCCCGCCTGGTACGTCGAATCGATCATGGTGCACGAACTGGCGCACCAGTGGTTCGGCGACAGCGTCTCGCCGCGCTCCTGGTCGGACCTGTGGCTCAACGAGGGGCACGCCACCTGGTACGAGGCCAAGTACGCCGAGGACCACGCGAAGCGCCCGCTGGAGGCGAGGATGCGCCAGGCGTACACCCAGTCGGACGCGTGGCGGGCGCAGGGCGGTCCGCCCGCGGCCCCCCGGAGTCCCGCACCGGGGAAGAAGATCAGCCTCTTCAGGCCGGTTGTCTACGACGGCAGTGCGCTGGTGCTCTACGCCCTGCGCCAGGAGATCGGGAAGGACGCCTTCGGTCAGCTGGAGCGGCGGTGGGTCAGCGAGCACCGGGACACGAGTGCGACGACCGGAGACTTCACCCACCTCGCCTCGGAGATCGCCGGGCGGGACCTGTCCGCCTTCTTCAAGGAGTGGCTGTACGGGAAGAAGACACCGGCGATGCCCGGGCACCCGGACTGGCGCACCGAGGGCGCCGGCAAGTCGGCCGGCAAGTCGGCGGGCAAGCCGGCCGGTAAGTGAGGCGGAGGGCGAGGCCGCCGGGGAAGAAGGAGAGCCACGTGGCGGGCCGTGGGGCCGGCCGCAGGGGCCCCGGGGGACGGAAGGTGCGGCGGCACCGGAAGCGGGCATAAACCGGAGTGACGGCCCGGGGAGCGGCGTGCCACTATCAACGGGTCGGCGGCGCTGCCGGGACGGGGGACTCCGGACACTGCGGGAATCTTCCGGCCATGTCACGCGTTGTGACCGATGTAACCGACTTTCTTTCGACGTAAGGATCCAATGACCTCCTCTTCTTCCGCTTCCAATGACGCACAGAGCTTCACGGAGAACGTGACCGAGAGCCTTCGGGCCGATGCCCTGATGGAAGAGGACGTCGCCTGGAGCTACGAAGTCGACGGGGAGCGGGACGGCGACCAGTTCGATCGCTCCGACCGCGCCGCGCTGCGACGGGTGGCCGGCCTCTCCACCGAGCTCGAAGACGTAACCGAGGTCGAGTACCGGCAGCTGCGCCTGGAGCGTGTCGTGCTGGTCGGTGTCTGGACCTCCGGAACCGTGCTCGACGCCGAGAACTCGCTGGCGGAGCTGGCGGCTCTGGCGGAGACCGCCGGCGCCCTGGTGCTCGACGGTGTCGTACAGCGTCGTGACAAGCCGGACCCGGCCACGTACATCGGCTCGGGCAAGGCGATCGAGCTGCGCGACATCGTGATCGAGACCGGTGCCGACACCGTCGTCTGCGACGGTGAGCTCAGCCCCGGCCAGCTCATCCATCTCGAAGACGTCGTCAAGGTCAAGGTGGTCGACCGGACCGCCCTGATCCTCGACATCTTCGCCCAGCACGCCAAGTCCCGCGAGGGCAAGGCCCAGGTCGCGCTCGCGCAGATGCAGTACATGCTGCCCCGGCTGCGCGGCTGGGGTCAGTCGCTGTCCCGGCAGATGGGCGGCGCCGGTTCCGGCGGTGGCGGCGGTATGGCCACCCGCGGCCCCGGTGAGACCAAGATCGAGACCGACCGGCGCAGGATCCGCGAGAAGATGGCGAAGATGCGCCGGGAGATCGCGGAGATGAAGACCGGCCGCGACATCAAGCGCCAGGAACGCAAGCGCAACAAGGTGCCCTCCGTCGCGATCGCCGGGTACACCAACGCCGGCAAGTCCTCGCTGCTCAACCGCCTCACCGGCGCGGGCGTGCTGGTGGAGAACGCGCTGTTCGCCACCCTCGACCCGACTGTGCGCCGGGCCGAGACGCCGACCGGCCGGGTCTACACCCTCGCCGACACGGTCGGCTTCGTACGGCATCTGCCGCACCACCTCGTCGAGGCGTTCCGCTCCACGATGGAAGAGGTCGGCGACTCCGACCTGATCCTGCACGTGGTGGACGGTTCGCACCCGGCGCCGGAGGAGCAGCTGGCGGCCGTACGCGAAGTGATCCGTGACGTCGGCGCGCTGAACGTGCCCGAGATCGTGGTGATCAACAAGGCGGACGCCGCGGACCCGGTCGTCCTCCAGCGACTGCTGCGGATCGAGCGTCACGCCATCGCCGTGTCGGCCCGTACGGGCGCGGGCATGGCGGAGCTGCTGGCGCTGATCGACTCGGAGCTGCCCCGGCCCGAGGTCGAGATCGAGGCTCTCGTGCCGTACACGCACGGCGGGCTGATCTCGCGGGCACACGCCGAGGGGGAAGTGATCTCCGAGGAGCACACCGGTGACGGCACGCTGATCAAGGTGCGGGTGCACGAGGAGCTGGCGGCGGACCTCGCGCCGTACGTGCCGGCGGCGACTCGCTGACCGGGCCACACCCCCGGGCGCACCCCACAGAGCGAAACCCGAAGGCCCGCCCTCTCACGACGAGGGGGCGGGCCTTCGGGCTGTTCGATGTTCCGGCGTGACGCTCCGCGGCGCTACTGGCCGGCGAACTTCCCGCTCACGGTGTCGTAGATCGACTTGGCTTCCTTGCCCAGGCGCGGACCGGCGAGCCAGCCGGCCGTCACCGGTCCGATCGAGGTGTTGGAGACCAGCGCGGGCTTGCCGTCCCGGCCGGTCGCCGTCCAGCCGCCGCCGGAGGAGCCACCGGTCATCGTGCAGCCGATGCGGTACATCGTCGGGTCGCCGGCCTGGATGGAAAGGCGCCCGGGCTTGTCGGCGCACTGCAACTGCTTCTGGCCGTCGAACGGCGGAGCGGCGGGATAGCCGGTCGCCGTCATGCTCGCGATCTCGGGTGTGGCCGGTGCGTCGAACTCCACCGGAAGGGCCGAACCGACCGTCTCCTCGAGGGACTTGCCGCTTCCCTTCTCGGGCGTGACGTGCAGCACCGCGAAGTCGTACGGAGCGCCTTCACCACCGGTCGGGCCGCCCTGGGCGATCCACTGCGTGGACGTCTGCGCCCAGTCGCCCCACCACACGCCGTGCGGAGCGATTTCCTTCTCGTTCTTCGGCGCGGCGTCGAGCTCAGCGGCGGACTTGCCGGTGTCGTTGTACGACGGGACGAAGGCGATGTTGCGGTACCAGCCGCCCTTCTTGCCGGCGTGCACACAGTGGCCGGCTGTCCAGATCATGTTGGACTTGCCGGGGTGCGCCGCATCCTTGATGACGGTCGCCGAGCAGACCATCGAGCCCTCGGGCCCGTCGAAGAAGAGCTTCCCCGACTCGGGGGTGCTCGCCGTGTACGGGGTCTTCACCGGCAGCGCCTGAACGGGCGCGGGCGTCGGGTCGGTGACACCCTCGTCGCCGGAGATGTCGTTGTCCACCGGCCTGTCGGGCTGTTCGGCGTCCCGCATGCGGTCCGGGTTCCACAGGTCCTCGATGATCGGGTTGATGTAGTCCTCGGCCTCGCGGAGCCAGTCGTCCCGGCTCCAGTCCTTCCAGGCGCCGCCCTTCCACTTGTCCAGGTCGACGCCGTGTTCCTTGAGCCGGTCCTTCAGGTCGTCGGGGATGACGATCTTTCCGTCGGTGGCCTGGCCGGCGGAGGCGCTCGGCTCGCCGCCCGCGTTGTCCTCGCCTGGACCGCAGGCGGTGGCGGTCAGCGCGAGGGCCGCGGCGAGGCCGACAGCGGCGAGTGCGGGGGAGGTTCGGCGACGCGCGCTCCTCCCGCCACGTGCTGCGATGGTCGGGCGAATGGGTCGCATGTGTTGATCCCCCTGGGACTTCGAAATCTTCTTCACCGAACTCTGCGAACTCTGCGAACTCTGTGCGCGTTACGTACATCGCGCACCCCGGCCACGGAGTTCCGGGCCGGAACGCGGTCCCCACTATGCCGGTGCCGATGGGGACGGCACGCGGCAGGGGCGCGGTTCCCCAGACGTAAGGATCTTCTTATTGCCCGTGATCCTCCGCCGCCACCGTCGTTGGTACGTACGGGGGACGCAGGGTCGGCGTTCGGCTCTGGCGGGCACGGACGTACAGACAATCTGCGAGCGACGGAAGCTTCACCGCGGGAGGACCAACAGACGTGGCCGTGACCGAACCTGCCGCTGCGGTACTGACCGCCGCGCACGAGGGGATCCTGCGCCGCCAGTCGCTGCGCGAATCCTCCGCCCGCACCTACGCGCGGTCGCTGCCCATCGTTCCCGTACGGGCCCGGGGGCTGACGATCGAGGGCGCGGACGGGCGGCGCTATCTCGACTGCCTCTCGGGCGCCGGGACCCTGGCACTGGGTCACAACCACCCCGTGGTCCTGGAAGCCATCAAGAGGGTCCTCGACTCGGGTGCGCCGCTCCATGTGCTGGACCTGGCCACCCCCGTCAAGGACGCGTTCACCACTGAGCTGTTCGCGACGCTGCCGCGCGGGCTCGCCGACAACGCGCGGGTGCAGTTCTGCGGCCCCGCGGGTACGGACGCGGTCGAGGCCGCGCTCAAGCTCGTACGCACCGCCACCGGGCGCAGCGGGCTGCTGGCCTTCACCGGGGCGTACCACGGCATGACGGCAGGCGCTCTCGACGCCTCGGGCGGCGCCCGGGACGTACGGGGGGTGACCCGCCTGCCCTATCCGTACGACTACCGCTGCCCGTTCGGGGTCGGCGGCGAACGCGGCGCCGAGCTCTCCGCCCGCTGGACCGAGAACCTCCTCGACGACCCCAAGAGCGGGGTGGCCACCCCGGCCGGCATGATCCTCGAACCGGTGCAGGGGGAGGGCGGGGTGATCCCCGCACCCGACGAATGGATGCGGCGGATGCGCCGGATCACGGCGGACCGTTCGATTCCGCTGATCGCCGACGAGGTGCAGACCGGAGTCGGCAGGACCGGCACGTTCTGGGCGGTCGAACACAGCGGCATCGTGCCCGACGTGATGGTGCTGTCGAAGGCCATCGGCGGCAGCCTCCCGCTGGCCGTGGTGGTCTACCGGGCCGACCTCGACGCCTGGGAGCCCGGCGCGCACGCCGGAACGTTCCGCGGTAACCAGCTCGCCATGGCCGCCGGCGCCGCCACCTTGGCGTACGTACGCGAGAACCGGCTCGCCGAGCGCGCCGGTGTGCTCGGCGCACGCATGATGGGCCAGTTGCAGGGCCTGGCCGCCGATCACCCGTGCATCGGGAACGTACGCGGCCGGGGGCTGATGATCGGCGTCGAACTCGTCGACCCCGACGCGGACCGCGCCACAGGCGGCTCCGGCCGCTCCGGCTCCGGAAGCGGTACGTCCACGGGCGTCCCCCCGGCGGCGCCCGCACTGGCCGCCGCCGTCCAGCAGGAGTGCCTGGAGCGCGGGCTCATCGTCGAACTGGGCGGCCGCCATTCGGGCGTCGTACGGCTACTGCCTCCTCTCACTCTCACCGATGAACAGGCCACGGCGGTTCTCGACCGTCTGGCCGACGCGCTGTCCGCCGCCGAGCGCTCTTCGTACCACCGGCAGCCGACCGGGCTGTCGAACTGACCCCGGACCTCGTCCCAAGGAAGCCTCCCGTGAACACCACTCCCGCGCCCGATGCGTCCGAGGCCGAAGACCGTCCCACCACCCAGGACCGAGGACAGGGCACCCCGCACAGCCGCCTCGTGATCGACGAGGCCAGGGTGCCCCGGCAGAAGGGCAGCGGCGCCCACGGGGAGCAGCGCACTCCCGCCGCGGCCGCACGCCCGCAGCCGGCGGGCACCGCCACAGACCTTCTCGACCACCCGGACCCGCACGCGGCGGCAGAGGCCGCCGCCGTCGAGAACCTGCTGCGCTGCTGGGTCCGTGAGAACGACCTCGGCCGGCCCCTGGGACCGGTGCTCCGCATCCCGCTCGACGCCAGCGGCACCGCCCTGCTCGCCCCCGTCCGCTACTGGTCGGCCACCGGATGGCACCGCTTCGGCATGCCGGCTCTGGAAGGCGGCCCCCAGGGGGCCCCGCCCGCCGACGCCGTCACGGTCGCCGCTCTTCTCGGCCGCGAGGCAGGGCAGCGCGAAGGAGCGGACCTGGTCGGGCGGGTCGCGGACTCGGTCCGGCGAACCGCCCGGTTCATCACCGAGCGGCGCGCACACCCCGGCCCGGCCGAAGAGGCAGATCTGTTCCTCGGCGCGGAACAGTCGCTTCTCCTCGGGCACCCGCTGCACCCCACGCCGAAAAGCCGCGAGGGACTCTCCGACGCCGAAGCGCTGCTGTACTCACCCGAGTTGTACGGCTCCTTTCCGCTTCACTGGATGGCCGTCGACCGGTCCGTACTGGCCGCGGACTCGGCCTGGACGGAACGCGGCCGCACCGTCCCCGTCGAGCAGCTCGCCGTCCGGTTCGCCGACGGCCTGCGCCTTCCCGACCACACGGTCCCGCTGCCGCTCCACCCCTGGCAGGCGCGCGAACTCCGGCACCGGCCCGACGTGGCGGCGCTCCTGGAGCAGGGCCTCCTTCACGACCTCGGTCCTCACGGCGCCCCCTGGCACCCCACCTCCTCCGTCCGCACCGTGTACCGCCCCGGTTCGCCCGCCATGCTCAAGCTCTCGCTCGGGGTACGCATCACCAACTCCCGACGCGAGAACCTCCGCAAGGAACTCCACCGCGGCGTCGAGGTCCACCGGCTGCTGCGTGCCGGACTCGCCGAGGAATGGCAGGCCGCCCACCCGGGCTTCGACATCATCCGCGACCCGGCATGGCTCGCCGTGGACACGACCGACGGCGCACCCGTCCCCGGCCTCGACGCCCTTCTGCGCCACAACCCGTTCGGCCCCGGCGACGACGCCGTCTGCATCGCCGGCCTCACCGCCCCACGCCCCTGGCCCGGCCGCACCGGCATGCGCTCCCGCCTCGCCGAGGTCGTCGCCCGGCTCGCCGCCCGGACCGGCCGGCCCACCGGAGCCGTCGCGGCCGAGTGGTTCCTGCGCTACCTCGACCACGTCGTACGCCCGGTGTTCTGGCTGGACGGCACGGCAGGCGTCGCACTGGAAGCCCATCAGCAGAACACCCTGGTCCTCCTCGACCCCGACGGCTGGCCCGTCGGAGGCCGCTACCGCGACAACCAGGGGTACTACTTCCGTGAATCCCACCGCGCGTCACTCGAACGCCGCCTGCCCGGGATCGGCGCCACCAGCGACACCTTCGTCCCCGACGATGTCACCGACGAACGCTTCGCCTACTACCTCGGCATCAACAACGTCCTCGGCCTGATCGGAGCGTTCGGCGCCCAGCGGCTCGCCGACGAACGCGTCCTGATCGCCGCCTTCCGCCAGTTCCTGGGCAAGAGCACCACACTGGGCTCTCCGCTGCCCGCCCAGCTCCTGGAAACCCCCAGCCTCCGCTGCAAGGCCAACCTGCTCACCCGGCTGCACGGCCTCGACGAACTCGAAGGCCCGGTCGACACCCAGTCCGTCTACGTCACCATCGCCAACCCCCTTCGCACCTGAAGGACCATGTCCCACCCGACCTGCTGAGAGGAGCGTCACCGTGCCTCCCACCGATGCGAGCACCGACGCAGGAACCAACTCCGCGCCCCGCGCCGGATCCAGCACCGAGGACACCCTCGACCTGCGCCTGACCGACGAACTCCTCGCGCTGTTCGGTGGGGACGGGCCGGTGACGGCCTCTGGGCCTGTCGACGACGCGTCGGTGACCGCCCCCGGGCCGGCCGGTGGCCTCCTCGACACCCCCGCCGACTGGGGACCGCTCACCACCTCCGCCGGCGTCTTCCAGCTCGTTCCCGTACGCATCGAGCGGGACCTGCCGCTCATCAGCAAGTGGATGAACGACCCGGCCGTCGCCGCCTTCTGGGAACTCGAAGGGCCGCAGGACGTGACCGCCGCCCACCTGCGCCCCCAGCTCGACGGTGACGGCCGCAGCGCACCCTGTCTCGGCGTACTGGACGGCGTACCGATGAGCTACTGGGAGATCTACCGCGCCGACCTCGACCCGCTGGCCCGCCACTACCCGGCGCGCCCGCACGACACCGGCGTCCACCTCCTGGTCGGTGGCGTCGCCGACCGGGGCCGCGGCCTCGGCACCACCCTCCTCAGAGCCGTCGCCGATCTCGTACTCGACAGGCGTCCCGCCTGCGCACGTGTCGTCGCCGAACCCGACCTTCGCAACACCCCCTCCGTCTCCGCCTTCCTCGGGGCCGGCTTCCGCTTCTCCGCGGAACTCGACCTCCCCGACAAGCGAGCCGCGCTCATGGTCCGCGAGCGCGCCCTGCGAAACCTGCTGTGAACGATCCGCTACTTCTCATACACCGCTCGCCCCGAATGGGTTCCACCCGGAGGAGTCCCCGTGCCGAAGCCCGCCGTCGCCCATGACTTCGAGGACTCGCTCCCGCTGCTCGCCCCGCCCGAGCTGAAACCGGACACCTGGGACCTGGCGGCCCGCCGCCTCCTCGCCAAGATGCTCAGTGAGTTCGCGTACGAGGAGATCATCGAGCCGGTCCCGCAGCCCGGCGACGGCGACCGCCACACCCTCCTGCTCGACGACGGCGGATCACTGTCGTTCCGGGCGCGGCGCGGCGCCTACGGCAGCTGGCGCGTGATGCCCGAGACGATCGAACTCCACGAGCGCGACGCCGGCACCGAGGCGGGCAGCGGCAGTGACAGCAGCGACAGCGACAGCCACAGCCACAGCGACACGGACGCCGATGCCGGTGCCGACGTTGCGGGCCGGCCCTTCGGCGACCCCCTGCGCTTCCTGATCCTCGCCCGCCGCCTCCTCGAACTCGACGGGCCCACCCTCGGCCACCTCATCCGCGAGCTCGGCGCCACCCTGGCCGCCGACGCCCGCCTCGACCACACGGCCGTGTCCGCCGCGGACCTCGCCGACCTCGGGTACGCGGAACTCGAAGGCCATCAGACCGGCCACCCCTGGCTCGTCCTCAACAAGGGCCGCCTCGGCTTCTCCGCCACCGACACCGCCCGCTGGGCGCCCGAAGCGCGCACACCGGCCACCCTGCCCTGGATCGCCGTCAGCACCGAGATCGCCGGCTACCGCGGAGTGCCCTTACTCGCCACGCCCGAGCGCCTCTACGCGCGCGAGCTCGACGACGCCACCCGCGAGACGTTCGCCGCCGCACTCCGCGCCCGCGGCCTGAACCCCGAGCGGTACCTCTACCTGCCCGTGCACCCCTGGCAGTGGGACGAGGTGGTCCTGCCGCTCTTCGCGCCCGCCGTAGCCCGGGACGCCATCGTTCCGCTGCCCACCGACGGCGACGTACGGCTGCCGCAGCAGTCCATCCGTACGTTCCTCAATACGAGTCGGCCCGACCGGCACACGGTCAAGCTGCCGCTCGCCGTCCTGAACACGCTGGTCTGGCGCGGACTGCCCACCGAGCGCACCCTCGCGGCGCCCGCCGTGACCTCCTGGGTGCACGGACTGCGGGACGCGGACCCCTTCCTGCGCGACGAGTGCGGAGTGATCCTCCTGGGCGAGGTCGCCTCCGTCGCCGTCGAGCACCCCTTGTACGACTCCCTGCCCGAGGTGCCGTACCAGTACAAGGAGCTGCTGGGCGCGATCTGGCGCGAGCCGCTCACGGGGCGGCTGGCCCCCGGCGAACGCGCCCGTACGCTGGCCTCCCTGCTCCACACGGACCCCGCGGGACGCGCCTTCGCGGCGGAACTCGTCGCCCGCTCCGGACTGGCTCCGTCCGTCTGGCTCCAGCGTCTCTTCGCCGCGATGCTTCCGCCGCTGCTGCACTTCCTGTACCGCTACGGCACCGTCTTCTCACCGCACGGAGAGAACGCCATCGTCGTCTTCGACGACCAGGACATCCCGGTGCGCCTGGCGATCAAGGACTTCGTGGACGACGTCAACGTGAGCGCGCAGCCGCTGCCCGAGCACGACACCATGCCCGACGACGTGCGCGACGTCCTGCTCACCGAGCCGCCCGCCTTTCTCACGCAGTTCATTCATTCCGGTCTGTTCGTGGGTGTGTTCCGATATCTGGCGCCCCTGTGCGAAGAGCAACTGGACGTTCCCGAGAACGAATTCTGGTCACTCGTACGGGCAGAAATTCTCCGGCACCAGGCCCGCTTCCCCGAGCTCAAGGACCGGTTCGAGATCTTCGATCTGCTCACCCCGCGGATCGAGCGCCTCTGCCTCAACCGCAATCGCCTGCACCTCGACGGCTACCGCGACCGCTCCACCCGCCCGCACGCCGCGGTCCACGGGACCGTTCCGAACCCGCTCCACCTTTCCTGACGCCGCCGTCGCTGTGACCCGGGTTGTCAGTGGTGCCCCGTAGGCTGGACGGGCTATGACGAAGCCCTCACTCCCCGAGCTCCTCCATGCCGCCGTCACCGCCGTCGGCGGCACGGAGCGGCCCGGCCAGGTCGCCATGACCGAGGCCGTGGCCGGAGCCATCGACGACAACGCCCACCTGCTCGTCCAGGCCGGCACCGGCACCGGAAAGTCCCTCGGCTACCTGGTCCCGGCTCTGGCCCACGGCGAGCGTGTCGTCGTGGCGACGGCGACCCTGGCCCTCCAGCGCCAGCTCGTGGAGCGTGATCTTCCGCGTACGGTCGAGGCGCTGCATCCGCTGCTGCGCCGGCGCCCCGAGTTCGCCATGCTCAAGGGGCGGTCGAACTACCTTTGCCTGCACCGGCTCCACGAGGGCGTACCGCAGGAAGAGGAGGACGGCCTCTTCGACCAGTTCGAAGCCGCCGCCCCGACCAGCAAGCTCGGCCAGGATCTGCTGCGCATGCGCGACTGGGCCGACGAGACGGACACGGGCGACCGCGACGATCTCACCCCCGGAGTCTCCGACCGGGCTTGGGCCCAGGTGTCGGTCTCGTCGCGCGAATGCCTCGGCGCGTCGAAATGCGCGTACGGAGCGGAATGCTTCGCCGAGGCGGCCCGCGAGCGCGCCAAGCTCGCCGATGTCGTCGTGACCAACCACGCGCTCCTCGCCATCGACGCCATCGAGGGCGCCCCGGTGCTCCCGCAGCACGAGGTGCTGATCGTCGACGAGGCGCACGAACTGGTCTCCCGGGTGACCGGCGTGGCGACCGGTGAGCTCAGCCCCGGGCAGGTCAACCGGGCGGTGCGCCGCGCGGCCAAGCTCGTGAACGAGAAGGTCGCCGACGAGCTCCAGACGGCCGCCGAGTCCTTCGAGCGGCTGATGGAGCTGGCGCTCCCCGGGCGCCTCGAAGAGGTCCCGGAGGATCTTGGGTACGCCCTCATGGCGCTGCGGGACGCCGCTCGCAACGTCATCTCGGCCATCGGCTCGACCCGCGACAAGGCCGTCCAGGACGAGGACGCGGTACGCAAGCAGGCGCTGGCGGCCGTGGAGTCCGTCCACAGCGTCGCGGAGCGGATCGCGAACGGTTCCGAGTACGACGTGGTCTGGTGCGAGCGGCACGAGCGTTACGGGGCCTCCCTGCGCGTCGCCCCGCTTTCCGTGTCGGGGCTGCTGCGCGAGAAGCTCTTCAGTGAGCGTTCCGTCGTTCTGACCTCCGCGACGCTCAAGCTCGGCGGCGACTTCAACGGCGTCGGCGCCTCGCTCGGCCTCTCGCCCGAGGGCACGGAGGGCGACGACGTGCCGGTCTGGAAGGGCCTGGACGTCGGCTCGCCCTTCGACTACCCGAAGCAGGGCATCCTGTACGTCGCCCGCCAGCTCGCCACGCCGGGCCGCCAGGGTTCGCGGGGCGACATGATGGACGAGCTCGCGGAACTGGTCGAGGCTGCCGGAGGCCGCACGCTGGGTCTTTTCTCCTCCATGCGGGCGGCGAAGGAGGCGGCCGAGGAGCTGCGCGGCAGGTTCGACATGCCGATCCTGCTCCAGGGCGAGGAAACGCTGGGCGAGCTGATCAAGTCGTTCGCGGCCGACCCCAAGACGTGTCTGTTCGGAACGCTGTCGCTCTGGCAGGGCGTCGATGTGCCGGGGCCGAGCTGCCAGCTGGTCGTCATGGACCGCATCCCGTTCCCGAGGCCCGACGACCCGCTGATGAGCGCCCGGCAGAAGGCGGTCGAGGAAGCCGGTGGCAACGGCTTCATGGCCGTCGCGGCCACCCATGCGGCGCTGCTGATGGCCCAGGGCGCAGGACGGCTCGTACGGGCCATGGGGGACCGCGGCGTCGTCGCCGTGCTCGACCCGCGGCTGGCGAATGCCCGCTACGGCAGCTACCTACGGGCTTCCCTGCCCGACTTCTGGTACACCACGGACCGCAACCAGGTACGCCGCTCGCTCGCCGCGATCAACGCCGCGGCCGAGGCGGACGGGAAGTAGCGGGGCGGGGCCGGCCGCGCAACGCAGCGGGCCCCCGGAACCGGCGCAGTGGGTTCCAGGGGCCCGGTCTGTGACCGGCGGGCGTCAGACCCGCCGCAGGACGGCGACGACCTTGCCGAGGATGGTCGCCTCGTCGCCGGGGATGGGCTGGTAGGCGGCGTTGTGCGGGAGCAGCCACACGTGGCCGTCCTCGCGCTTGAACCGCTTCACCGTGGCTTCACCGTCCAGCATCGCGGCCACGATGTCGCCGTTCTCCGCGACCGGCTGGCGGCGGACCGTCACCCAGTCGCCGTCGCAGATCGCCGCCTCGATCATGGAGTCACCGACGACCTTGAGGACGAACAGTTCGCCGTCGCCCACCAGCTGCCGGGGCAGCGGGAAGACGTCCTCCACGGACTCCTCGGCGAGGATCGGTCCGCCGGCCGCGATCCGGCCGACGAGCGGGACGTACGACGCGGCGGGCTTGCCGGCCGTGTCGGTGGGCTGGGTGCTCGGCTGGTCCGAACCCCGCACCTCGTACGCCCGGGGGCGGTGCGGGTCACGGCGCAGGAAGCCCTTGCGCTCGAGAGCCATCAGCTGGTGGGCCACGGAAGAGGTGCTGGAGAGGCCCACCGCCTGACCGATCTCGCGCATGGACGGCGGGTATCCTCGCCGTTGCACCGAGTCCCTGATGACCTCGATGACCCGTCGCTGCCGATCAGTGAGGCCGGAACTGTCCGCCCGGATTCCTGGAGGCCGGCCGGGCAGCGAGCGTGAGGGCTTGGGCCCCTCGGGGTTTGTGGCTGCTTCATTCATGGCATGCACCGGCTCGAGTCGGCTCTGGGATCGGTCCTGGGCAGTGATAGTTGCACTGTCGGCGGTGGTGGTCACGTCGGCCCCTCTCGAGATGTTCTCTCTCCCTGGTTTGGACAACGGTAGTTGCTTTCGAAAGGTTGCGCCAAACACACGTTCGAGTGAAAAAGCGGGGAATGCCTTTCTCGAACGTACAGCGGGGTGTATGAGGAGCCGTTTTGAGCCGAATGGCAATTCGGGCCATTACGGTAACCTTCGCGGTCGGGCGGAGGGCTGGCGGGGTGCCGCCCGCGTGTCGGCCGCGCGGTGGGCCGGGGGTCGCGGCGGGGGCCGGGGCTCCGTGGGCGCTGCGACACGCGCGAAGTGCAGAAAAAGCGCCCGGACCCTAGATCTAGTAGTCGTATGGCTACAGCAACCCACAAGTTGTGGTCCAAGTGGGCCCCCGGTCGGTCGAGAGCCCTCCCATCACCTATGCTGGTGACCGCTTCGAAGGGCCCCTGATGGGGCCGGCGAAGCTATTCAGTCGTGCTGTGAAGGAGGGTTGGGATCCATGCACTGCCCCTTCTGTAGGCACCCCGACAGCCGCGTCGTCGACAGTCGCACCACCGACGACGGAACGTCGATCCGCAGGCGCCGTCAGTGCCCCGACTGCTCCCGCCGTTTCACGACGGTGGAGACCGCCTCGCTGATGGTGATCAAGCGCAGTGGTGTCACCGAACCCTTCAGCCGTACCAAGGTCATCTCCGGCGTGCGCAAGGCGTGCCAGGGGCGGCCGGTCACCGAGGACGCCCTCGCCCAGCTCGGCCAGCGGGTCGAAGAGGCGGTGCGCGCCACCGGGAGCGCCGAGCTGACCACCCACGACGTGGGGCTGGCCATACTCGGCCCGTTGCGGGAACTCGATCTTGTCGCGTACCTGCGCTTCGCGTCCGTGTACCGGGCGTTCGATTCACTCGAAGACTTCGAGGCCGCCATCGCGGAGCTCCGCGAAGAGCGGCCACCCGTAAGTGATTGCGACTGCGGGCCCGGCGTGACCCCCGAGGTCCCCGTGCCCGCCGCTGCCGCCGACTGACCGACCCGGCGGCAGACCAGACCTGCTCCGGCCGCTCTTCGCGGCGTCCGGAACATCAGACACACCACGTGCCCCGGGAAGAACTGGGCACGTCAGAGCGTTTTTGTACGTATATGGGAGGCGGCATGACAGAGACGGCGAGCGGCCCGGCACGAGGTTCCCGTACCAAGGGAGCGAAGTCCGGCAAGGGCCTGCGCATCGAGCGCATCCACACCACGCCCGGCGTGCATCCGTACGACGAGGTGGTCTGGGAGCGCCGTGACGTCGTCATGACCAACTGGCGCGACGGCTCGGTCAATTTCGAGCAGCGAGGCGTCGAGTTCCCCGACTTCTGGTCGGTGAACGCGGTCAACATCGTCACCAGCAAGTACTTCCGCGGTGCTGTCGGTACGCCGCAGCGCGAGACCGGTCTGCGGCAGCTGATCGACCGGATCGTCAAGACGTACCGCAAGGCCGGCGAGGAGTACAACTACTTCGCCTCTCCCGCGGACGCCGAGATCTTCGAGCACGAGCTGGCGTACGCCCTCCTGCACCAGATCTTCAGCTTCAACTCGCCGGTCTGGTTCAACGTCGGCACGCCCCAGCCGCAGCAGGTCTCCGCCTGCTTCATCCTGGCCGTCGACGACTCGATGGAGTCGATCCTCGACTGGTACAAGGAAGAGGGAATGATCTTCAAGGGCGGCTCCGGCGCCGGCCTGAACCTCTCCCGCATCCGCTCCTCCAAGGAGCTCCTCTCCTCCGGTGGCAACGCCTCCGGGCCCGTCTCCTTCATGCGTGGCGCCGACGCGTCCGCCGGAACGATCAAGTCGGGCGGCGCTACCCGCCGCGCGGCCAAGATGGTGGTTCTCGACGTCGACCACCCCGACATCGAGGACTTCATCGAGACGAAGGTCAAGGAGGAGGAGAAGATCCGCGCCCTGCGCGACGCGGGCTTCGACATGGACCTGGGCGGCGACGACATCGCGTCCGTCCAGTACCAGAACGCCAACAACTCGGTCCGTGTGAACGACGAGTTCATGAACGCGGTCGAGACCGGCGGCAAGTTCGGCCTCCGCGCCCGCATGACGGGCGAGGTCATCGAGGAGGTCGACGCGAAGTCGCTCTTCCGCAAGATGGCCGAGGCCGCTTGGGCCTGCGCCGACCCCGGCATCCAGTACGACGACACCATCAACAACTGGCACACCTGCCCCGAGTCCGGCCGGATCACCGCGTCGAACCCGTGCAGCGAGTACATGCACCTGGACAACACCTCGTGCAACCTGGCCTCGCTGAACCTGATGAAGTTCCTCAAGGACGACGGCAAGGGCAACCAGTCGTTCGAGTCAGAGCGCTTCGCCAAGGTCGTCGAGCTGGTCATCACCGCGATGGACATCTCGATCTGCTTCGCGGACTTCCCGACGCAGAAGATCGGTGAGAACACCCGCGCCTTCCGTCAGCTGGGCATCGGTTACGCCAACCTCGGCGCCCTGCTCATGGCGACCGGCCACGCGTACGACAGCGACGGCGGCCGCTCGCTCGCCGGCGCCATCACCTCGCTGATGACCGGTACGTCGTACCGGCGCTCCGCCGAGCTGGCCGCGGTCGTCGGCCCGTACGACGGCTACGCCCGCAACGCCGAGCCGCACAAGCGCGTCATGAAGCAGCACTCCGACGCCAACGCAGTCGCCCCGCGCGTGGACGACCTGGACTCGCCGATCTGGGCCGCTGCCACGGAGGCATGGCAAGACGTCCTGCGCCTCGGTGAGAAGAACGGCTTCCGCAACGCGCAGGCCTCGGTCATCGCGCCGACCGGCACCATCGGTCTCGCGATGTCCTGCGACACCACCGGACTTGAGCCCGACCTCGCGCTGGTCAAGTTCAAGAAGCTGGTCGGCGGCGGCTCGATGCAGATCGTCAACGGCACTGTGCCGCAGGCGCTGCGTCGCATGGGCTACCAGGAGGAGCAGATCGAGGCGATCGTCGCCCACATCGCCGAGCACGGCAATGTGATCGACGCCCCCGGTCTCAAGCAGGAGCACTACGAGGTCTTCGACTGCGCGATGGGCGAGCGTTCCATCTCCGCGATGGGCCACGTCCGCATGATGGCGGCCATCCAGCCGTGGATCTCCGGCGCGCTCTCCAAGACGGTGAACCTGCCGGAGACGGCGACCGTCGAGGACGTCGAAGAGGTCTACTTCGAGGCCTGGAAGATGGGCGTCAAGGCGCTCGCGATCTACCGCGACAACTGCAAGGTCGGCCAGCCCCTCTCGGCCAAGAAGAAGGACGTCAAGGCCGAGGTCACGGAGAAGACCGAGGAAACGATCCGCGCCGCGGTCGAGAAGGTCGTCGAGTACCGCCCGGTGCGCAAGCGCCTCCCCAAGGGCCGCCCGGGGATCACCACCTCCTTCACGGTGGGTGGGGCCGAGGGCTACATGACCGCCAACTCCTACCCGGACGACGGTCTCGGTGAGGTCTTCCTGAAGATGTCCAAGCAGGGCTCGACCCTCGCGGGCATGATGGACGCCTTCTCGATCGCCGTCTCGGTCGGTCTCCAGTACGGCGTGCCGCTGGAGACGTACGTCTCGAAGTTCACGAACATGCGTTTCGAGCCGGCCGGCATGACGGACGACCCGGACGTGCGGATGGCGCAGTCGATCGTCGACTACATCTTCCGCCGCCTGGCGCTGGACTTCCTGCCTTTCGAGACCCGGTCGGCGCTCGGCATCCACTCCGCCGATGAGCGTCAGCGTCACCTGGAGACCGGTTCGTACGAGCCGTCGATGGAGGACAGCGACATCGACGTCGAGGGCCTGGCCCAGTCCGCGCCGCGCCAGACGGAGGCGCCGAAGCCGGTCGCCGCCCCCAAGGTGGAGGCCGTGCCGGAGCAGAAGCAGGCGCACACCTCGGCGGAACTCGTCGAGATCCAGCTCGGCATCAGCGCGGACGCGCCGCTGTGCTTCTCCTGCGGTACGAAGATGCAGCGTGCGGGCAGCTGCTACATCTGCGAGGGCTGCGGCTCGACCAGCGGTTGCAGCTGATCTGCCGACGGCTGATCTGCCCATAGGTGCGGAAAGCCTGGGCACGGAAGCGTGAAGCATGAGGGGCGGCGGGCCTGACGGGCTCGCCGCCCTTCGGCGCATTCCTGGCGCGGACGGTTGTCAGGCCGGCGTGCTTCCCATCGCACCGGCGAAGGCGTTCGGGTCGGTGTCGAAGCCCCGGACGGCCTGGCGGAACTCCCAGCCGCCCGACCCGTCCCTGGTGAATTCGGCGATGGTGGCCGCGGTGGAGGCGGCGACGCCGGCGAAGCCGTCCTCCGCGAGCACGGTATAGCTCTCGCGAATACGGAAGCCCGTATTCACTATTTCGCCGAACGTCCTCCTGCCGTGGCTCTGCTGGATCGCCACGCCGACCACCACCCGGGTGTAGACCGGCGCGAGCCTGTTCAGCTCCAGGGTCAGGACCTCGTCGTAACCGAAGCCCTGGCCGTCCCGGCTGTCCCTGTTGAGGGTTATCGTGCCGTCCGGCGAGCGGCTGTCGAAGTGCACGACATACGCGGGACCGCCGTACGGGTCGTCGGCGGTATAGGTCGCGGCGATGATGTCCAGGTCGTGGGCCGGACTGCCCAGAGGGCTGGGGTCCCACCTGAGCGTCACTTCGACCTTGCCGACCCCTTTGTTGAGACTGCCCACCGGTCTTCCCTCCCTCGGAACCCGCCCGGATCTCACCGGCGCGAGCTGTGCGAATGTGCACCTGGAACCAGGCTAGCCCCCGGCACCGACAACTGGTGCGGTGCTCAGGGCTGTTCAGCCTTCTCGCACGTATCGCCTGCCGGCCTGATACCCGTACGCATGCGACAACTGGGTTCCCGGGCAAAGGGACAGCCGGTGTCCGCGGAGTTCGGGGGCAAGTGCGCCGCAGGCGTGACGGGGCGTGCGTTCCTGGCCGTACGATGGCGCGGTGCTGGTCAAGTGGATTCGCTGCACAGTGATCGACCGTCGGGGATTCGAGCGGGGGCAGCGGAAGTGGGCGGGGCTGCTGGGGGAACCGGGATTCCGCGGGCAGGGCGGCGGGTGGAGCCGTGAGCGGCCGGGGGTGGCGCACGTGGTCTCCTTCTGGGAGAGCCGTGCGTTCTACGACTCGTTCATGGCGCGTTCGCACGACCGGCTCGCGGCGGGCCAGTCCGGTACGTACAAGAACATGCAAGTCGGGCTCTTCGACTACCGGTTCGACATCAAAACCGGCTTCGAACCCCGTTTCACCGACGCCGATGTGGTGCGCGTCGCGCACTGCAAGGTGCGGGAGGGCCGGGTCGAGCACTTCTCGCTGATGCAGGAGAAGGTGTGGAATCCGGCGATGGCCGGGTCGCCCGGCATGCTGCGCGGAGTGTTCGGTGAGGCGCCTGGCAACGAGTTCCTCGTGCTGTCGATGTGGCACGCCGCCGCCGAGCACGGGAAGTACCGCGCCGAACGGGTGGAGCGCCTGTCCTTGCGCGCGCAGACCGACGCGGACGTGGCGGAGATCGCGGGCGCGGTCGTTCAGCTGGATCCGTTGTGGACGGTGTGATCCCGGCGTGGGCGTGGGTGTGGGCGCGGCCTGGGCGTAGCCGGCGGCGGCGCGGAAACGGCCGGGTCGGGAGACGGCCGGCTGCGGGCAGGCGTCCGTTCAGGGACTCTTCCACGACCGCTTGCTGAGCAGGCGTTTCAAGGGGCGGATACGCTGGATGCAGCTGGGCGGCCGCCCGGCTGAGCCGCATCCGATCGCACGTTCTAGGGTTTCGGCATGGCACGACCGCGGCGCATCGTTCTCGTCCGGCACGGGGAGTCGGAGGGCAACGCCGACGACTCGGTGTACGAGCGTGAGCCCGACCACGCGCTCAGGCTCACCGAAACCGGTCTGCGTCAGGCCCGGGAGACGGGCGTGGGGCTGCGTGAGCTCTTCGGTGAGGAGCGGATCAGCGCCTACGTCTCGCCGTACCGCCGCACGCACGAGACCTTCGCGGCCTTCGAGCTCGACCCGCGACGGGTGAGGGTGCGGGAGGAACCCCGGCTGCGCGAGCAGGACTGGGGAAACTGGCAGGACAGGGACGACGTACGGCTCCAGAAGGCATACCGGGACGCGTACGGGCACTTCTTCTACCGCTTCGCCCAGGGCGAGTCCGGGGCCGACGTGTACGACCGGGTCGGCGCCTTTCTGGAGAGCCTGTACCGGAGTTTCGAAGCACCCGATCACCCGCCCAACGTGCTGCTCGTCACGCACGGACTGACCATGCGGCTGTTCTGCATGCGCTGGTTCCACTGGACGGTGGCCGAATTCGAGTCGCTGTGCAATCCGGGCAACGGCGAAACGCGGACGCTGCTGCTGGGGGAGGACGGGCGCTACGCCCTTGATCGGCCGTTCCGGCGCTGGCGGGCTCCCGAGCCGTACGACTGTCCGGATAGAGTGGCGGAGCGATGACCGCTGACTCCTCCACCGCCCGGCGCTTCGAACGCGCCCTGGCCAGCCTGCGTGGGCTGTCCCTGGGAGACGCCCTTGGCTCCCAGTTCTTCGTTCCCGTGAACTATCCGCTGCTCAAGAGGCGCGAGCTGCCGCCCGCTCCCTGGCAGTGGACCGACGACACCGAGATGGCCTGCTCAGTGCTGGCCGTGCTGGCCGAGCACGGCCGTATCGACCAGGACGCCCTCGCGCGCTCCTTCGCCGAGCACCACGACTTCGACCGCGGTTACGGCCCCGCCGTCAACCGGATGCTCCGGCTGATCAGGGAGGGCGGCGACTGGCGCGAGCTGGCGGCCGCGCTCTTCAACGGCCAGGGCTCCTGGGGCAACGGTGCGGCCATGCGCATCGCGCCGCTCGGTGCCTGGTACGCCGACGACCCCGAGCAGGCCACCCATCAGGCCGAGATCTCGGCGTACGTCACGCATCAGCACCGCGAAGCGGTGGTCGGTGCCATGGCCGTGGCGGCCGCTGCCGCCATCGCCGCCGACCCGGCGGGACCGCCGACGCCTACCGGGCTGCTCGACGGGGTGATCGCGCTGGTGCCGCGCAGCGCCGTGGGTGCCGGGCTGCGGCGCGCCCGCGACATGCTGGACTACAGCGACGCCGGGACGGTGGCGGCCGTGCTGGGCTGTGGACGGCGGACGAGCGCACACGACACGGTGCCGTTCGCCCTCTGGTCGGCCGCCCGCGCGCTCGGCGACTTCGAGCAGGGGTTCTGGGTGACCGCGCAGGTGGGCGGCGACGTCGACACGACCTGTGCGATCTTCGGCGGCGTCGTCGCCGCGGGGAAGGCCGGGGCTCCGCCGGCCGCCTGGCTGGAGCGGACGGAAGAGCTGCCCGACTGGATTCCGGACCGGACGACCTGACGGGCGCCGCGGCCGTCGTTCGGGGGGCTGCGGGCCGGGCGGTGCGAGGTGCGTGGTGCCTGATGCCTGATGCGTGGCGGGTCGGCTCGTAACGTCGGTGGACGGCGTCGGCCTGCTCGCCGGACGTAGGGGTTCCGCGTGGGGTTCCGCGACTGTCACGGTCCTGCCACAGCCCGGTTCTGGCGGCTCCGGGAGGCATGGCCGGGGCTAGTCTGACGGGCCACGCCGCCCTGATGATCATGCCGGGCGAGCGCCGACGAGACACCGGGCTCCGGCGGCGGCATCCTGCCGCAACCCCGTCCGGTCGGAGGGGGGTCCCGTGTCCGACACGCCATCAACACCGCCAACACCGCCAACGCCGTCCACACCTTCCGCTGCGAGTGCGCCGTCCGACTCAGCGACGCCGCCGACACCAGCCACGCCGCCCCCCGCGCAGTCCGGTGCCGGCAACGGCCCGGGGCCCGCGCCGCAGGCCACAGCGCCGCCGCCGCCCGCCACGCTGTCGTACCGCGAGCAGCACAGCAGGGCGACGCAGCCCCAGCGCCACCAGCCCTGGCCGCCGCCACCGCCCGGCCCGCGGCAGCCGCCCGGCCCGCCGAAGTGGCTGATCGACGTACGGCCCGAACCGCCGGCCGCGATCCGTCCCGCCACTTTTCTGGCGGCCCTGGCCACCGCCGTCCTCAGTGCTCTGCTCCTCGGTGAGGGGCTGGGACTGAACCTGCTGGTCCTCGCGGTCCCGGCCGCGCTCGCCGCGTACTTCGCCGGACAGGCGGCAGGCCGACGCCTCCGCCCCTGGACACTGCTCTGGGCGGTCGGCGGGCTGGCCCTGCTGGCCGTTCCGGCGCTGCGCGACGCGGGGTGGCCGACGTTCCTCGCGTGCGTCTCCGCGCTGGCCCTCGGCTCGCTCGCCCTGCACGGCAGCCGCACCTGGGCCGGCATCCTCGTCGGCTCCCTGGGCATCTTCGGCTCGGTCGGTTCCGGTACGGCGTGGGCCTGGCGCGGTCTGCGCGAGCGGGCGGAGGGGTCCCGCGGCCGGTGGGCGCCCATGGTGCGTACCACCCTTGTCGCCGTCGTACTCCTGGTCGTCTTCGGGGCGCTCTTCGCCTCGGCCGACGCCGCCTTCGCCGATCTGCTCGGCGGGCTCACGCCCGACGTCTCCGTGGCCGACGGCCCGTGGCGGACGTTCCTCTTCGCCCTGGGTCTGCTGGGCGCCCTCGCCGCCGCCCGCAGCGCCGCCGCACCGATGCGCTGGGACCGCCTCGAGATACGCCCCGGGCGTGCCCGCGGCCGAGCGGAGTGGGCACTTCCGCTGATCGTTCTCAATCTCCTCTTCGCCGCATTCATCGCGGTGCAGCTCGCCGTGCTGTTCGGCGGCTACGACAAGGTGCTCAGCGAGACCGGACTGACGTACGCCCAGTACGCGCGCCAGGGCTTCTGGCAGCTGCTCTGGGCCACCCTGCTGGTGCTGCTGGTCATCGCGCTGGCTCTGCGGTGGGCCCCGCGTGGCGCGGCCCGGGACCGCACCCTGGTCCGCGCGGTGCTCGGCACTCTGTGCGTCCTCACACTCGTCGTCGTCGCGTCCGCGCTGCGCCGCATGGACCTGTACGTCGACGCGTACGGCCTGACCCGGCTGCGCATATCCGTGGCGGCGGTCGAGCTGTGGCTGGGCCTGGTGATCGTACTGATCATGGCGGCCGGCGCCCTGGGTGCCCGCTGGCTGCCGCGCGCGGTCGCCGCGAGCGCGGCGGCGGCTGTACTGGCCTTCGGCCTGGTGTCGCCGGACGGGCTCGTGGCGGAGCAGAACGTGGAGCGGTACCGCGCCACCGGGAAGCTCGACGTGCACTACTTTCAGGACCTCTCGGCCGACGCGGTGCCGGCGCTGGACAGGCTGCCGGAGCCGCAGCGTTCCTGCGCGCTGGTGGGTATCGCGGAGCGGCTGGATCGCGGCAACGAGCCCTGGTACGCGACGAGTCTCGGTGTGGCCAGGGCCCGCGAGATCATCGCGGAGCGCCCTCTGGACGTCGACGAGAGTGAGTGCCGCAGGCTCGGTACGTACGGCGACGAGCGCGGTATCTACGACGAGTACTAGTACTTCCGGCCATTCTCGGTGGGACGGGCCCGGGCGCAGCCGAACGCGGCTCCGCCCGGGCCCGCTTTACGTCCGGTGCCCCAAGGAGCGGTGCGTCGGTGGGACTTGGCGACTGCCGCTGCCTGGCGCGGCCCCGGTCTTTACGCATGCGACGCCGACGCGGCCGGGCGGCGGGCCCCCGGTGTGGCTCGCACGGGATGGCAGGCGAGGGGCCTCCGGTCCGCTGACGGCCAGCCGGGCCGCTCCGCCCGGCCACGACGACGCCGAGGTCGGGTCGCGCCGCGCGGAATCGACTGTGATGGGCCCCGATCCGCTGCCGCTCGACGATGTGCGACTGCGAATTCCCGGACGGCGGATCGCCTGATGGGGGCCGACCGGTTCGGGGCGCCGCTCCCGCGATCGCCGTCCGGCTGAACGCGGTGGTGGGGCCGGGGTGTCGCCGGTGGACCCCGGCGGCGTAACCTGGCAGGCGCCATGCCGTACGAACCACCCACTCACACCGTCGAGCGCTCACTGCGCGCCACCACCGGTGCCAAGATCATCGCAGGCGTCGACGAAGTCGGGCGCGGGGCGTGGGCCGGACCCGTCACCGTGTGCGCGGCCGTCACCGGTCTGCGCCGTCCGCCCGAAGGGCTCACCGACTCCAAACTGATCAGCCCGAAGCGCCGTACCGAGCTGGCCGCGGTCCTGGAGGGGTGGGTCACCTCGCACGCCCTCGGACACTCCTCGCCCGAGGAGATCGACGAGCTCGGCATGACCGCCGCACTGCGGCTCGCCGCCGTACGCGCACTGGAGGCGTTGCCGGTGCGGCCCGACGCGGTGATCCTCGACGGGAAGCACGACTATCTCGGGCTGCCCTGGAAGGTCCGTACGGTGATCAAGGGCGATCAGTCCTGCATCGCGGTCGCGGCCGCCTCGGTGATCGCCAAGGTGCGGCGGGACGCCATGATGGCCGAACTGGAGAAGGAGTCCGAAGAGTTGGCCGCGTACGCGTTCTCGGCCAACGCGGGCTACCCCTCGCCCGTGCACAAGGCGGCGCTGGCGGAGCGGGGGCCTTCCCCGTACCACCGGCTTTCGTGGATCTATCTCGATGCGCTGCCCCAGTGGGCGCACCTCAAGAAGACCCGGATCTCGGCGGAGGCTGCCGCTCTGGAAAGCGGGGGCCAACTCGGCTTCGACTTCTGATCGCACGCATGTACCCACCCACTGCTGCGTTCAGCGGTGGGATTTGATAGAAATCCACTCATGCCTCTCTCCCCCGAGGAGCCTCAGATTCACGAGAGCGCCCAGGGTCCCCGCGTCACTCCGGCCACCGGCCGTCCCGCGTCGACCCCCCGTCCCGTACCCGGTCCGCGCACCGCGGCCACGCCGCGTCCCGGACGTCCCGTACCCGGCCCCGCCCCGGTCAGGCCCGCGCCCACGGCGCAGCGGTCGCACACGCCCGGTGGCCGGACCCCGTCCCCGCGGCAGGAGAATCGTTCCGCGCCGCAGATCCAGCTGATTCCCGCGCCGACGGGCGGCGCGCTCGACGCCGCCGACGAGGCGGTCGACGTACTGCTCGACTCGGGCCGCGCGCCCGGCGAGATCCTGGTGCTCACCACCGGCGAGCAGCACGCCTGGGCCTCCCATGAACTCTCTTTCGGCGAGGCCGCCTACTGGGCCCAGCACGACGCGCGCGACGACGTCTTCTACGCGGACGCCGCTGTCGCGGAGCGGGCAGCCGCCCGTCCCGTGGTCGTCGTCGCGGTCAACGGCGAGGCCGGGGAGGGTGACGCCGCGGTGAAGCGTGCGCTGCCGCTCGCCAAGGCACGTGCGGACGCGCTGCTGATCGTGTGCGGAGACCCGCAGCGGGTCAACTCCGTGCTCGGCGTGGGCGTCTGAGCCTGGGCGTCTGAGCCTTGCACCGTTGTGCGCCTTACGAGCTCGTAAGGTTCACGCCCGTCGTAAGGGTCACGCCCGTCGTACGGCTCACGCCGTCGTACGGCTCGTACGCAGGGCTAGGGCTCGTACCCCCCGCGTACCGCTTCGCAGGCCGCAGGCAGGGGCGCGCCGGCGGGCGGACCGCTTCAGCGGGCCGCTGCCCGCCGCAGCGCGTCCGCCGCCCCGCCGCCCGTGCGCGGCGGGGGCGGCTCGGCCTCGGCCGCCGCCTCCGCGAGGCCGGCGGGGCGCGATCCGGTGCTCGGGCGACGGCCACCACGGCCCTCGCCGAGCACCTGCCAGCCGCTTCGGGTGAGCGTGATGTAGGCGCCACAGCGCAGCCCGTGCAAGGTGCAGGCGTCCCGCAGGCCCCACATCCAGGCACCGTCCTCCTCGGTCCAGCGCTCGTCGCCCTCGCGGCAGTAGAGCAGCACGGCGGTCCGTACCGGCGTGCGGCGGCGCAGGTCGTGCGGGACGACGCGCCGCAGGTGCGCGAGCAGGGCGTTGCGGAACTCCCAGCCGTCGGCCGGGACGGGCCGACGGGCGAACGAGGCGCTGGCGGTGAGCCGTTCCTCGGCGTCGAGGACGGCGACGACCGCCGTGGCCGGTTCCGGATGGTGCCGGGCGTGCAGTCCGCTGACGACTTCACGCGGGTTGCGCAGCAGCGGTATACCGGCCGCTGCCCACTCGGACGGTTCCAGTGTCCGGCCGAGTCGGCTGACGGCATCGGCGGATGCCGGGTGCAACGAGCCGGCAGACGGAGCGAATCCGAAGGTCACGGTTCTCCCTTCGCATACGCGCCCACAGCGCGGGCAGGGGTGGTCGGGCGCACCGCGGCACAGCCCTTCCGGTCCCCGGGCGGGCCAGTGCGGGGAGCGTTCCAATTCTCGCTGCCCCGCGGGGTGTGCGGCAACGAGCAATTGGCGCGACCGACTGAAATCTGCGGGTATGGCGTGGATATCCCTGCCCAGCCCGACCGCTTACGATGCCTCACGTCACGTCAGAACGGCGACCAGCGAAATCACCTCGTCGGCGTCAGCTCTGCACAGCGAGGACGAGCGGCAGCACCGCCTCTGCGCCCGCCCGGCGCAGCAGCCGCGCCGCCACCGCCAGCGTCCAGCCCGTCTCCATGAAGTCGTCCACCAGGAGCACCGGGCCTCCGGCACTGGCCAGGGCGGAAGCCAGTTGGGGCGGAACGGTGAGGGCGCCCTCCAGGGCACGCAACCGCTGCGCGCTGTTGCTGCGCTGCGGCACGGTGACCTCGGCCGCCGCGGTGTATGCCAGCGAGCCGAGCACCGGCATCCGTCCGATCTCGGCGATCCTCGCGCCCAGCGTGCCGATCAGTTCCGGCCTGGTGCGCGAGGCCACGGTGACCACGCCCACAGGCCGTGCGGGAGCGTCCGGATCACCGGACGCCCAGCCGCCCGGACCCTTCGCCCAGTCGGCCAGCACACCCACCACGGCCTGGGCCACCGCCTCCGGTACCGGCCCGTCGGCGGCGGTCGGCGACAGCATCGGGCGCAGCCTGTTGCCCCAGCCGATGTCCGACAGACGGCCCAAAGCCCGCCCCGAAAGGGCCTGTTCACCCGCCGGGATACGGCCCTTGCGGTCGATTCCGACCGCGCCCAGGCCGGTCGGCCACATCCGGCGCGGCTCCACCTCCACGCCCGCGCGGCCCAGTTCGCCACGAGCCGTGTCCAGCGCCTCGGGAGAGAGCTCGGCAGTGAACCGCGGCTTTCCGCAGTTGTCACAGCGGCCGCAGGGCGCCGCCCCCTCGTCGTCCAGCTGTCGTTGCAGGAACTCCATCCGGCAGCCGCCCGTCGTGGCGTAGTCACGCATGGCCTGCTGCTCGGCGGTCCGCTGGCGCGCCACCCAGGCGTACCGCTCGGCGTCGTACGTCCAGGGCTGTCCCGTGGCGGTCCAGCCCCCCCTCACCCGCCTGACCGCCCCGTCCACGTCGAGAACCTTGAGCATCGTCTCCAGACGGGAGCGGCGCAGCTCCACCAGAGGCTCCAGGGCGGGCAGGGACAGCGGCTTCTCCGCACGCGCGAGCACGTCGAGGGTGCGCCGCACCATCTCCTCGGGGGGGAAGGCGACCGAGGCGAAGTACTGCCAGATCGCTTCGTCCTCCTTGCCCGGCAGCAGCAGGACCTCCGCGTGGTCCACCGCGCGCCCGGCGCGTCCGACCTGCTGGTAGTACGCGATGGGGGAGGAGGGCGAACCCAGGTGGGCGACGAAGCCGAGGTCCGGCTTGTCGAAGCCCATGCCGAGCGCGGACGTGGCGACGAGCGCCTTGACCCGGTTGGCGAGCAGATCCTCCTCGGCCTGCTGCCGGTCGGCGTTCTCCGTCTTCCCCGTGTAGGAGGCGACCGTGTGCCCGCGCTGGCGCAGGAATGCGGTGACCTCCTCGGCGGCTGCCACCGTCAGGGTGTAGATGATCCCTGAGCCCGGGAGCTCGCCGAGGTGGTCGGCGAGCCAGGCCAGCCGGTGCGCGGCATCGGGAAGGCGCAGTACACCGAGGCTGAGGCTGTCCCGGTTGAGCGGCCCGCGCAGCACCAGAGCGTCGGAGCCGCCCCCCGTGCCCAGCTGCTCCGCCACATCGGCCGTGACCCGCGCGTTGGCCGTCGCCGTGGTGGCGAGCACCGGTACGTCGGGCGGCAGGTCGGCGAGCATGGTGCGCAGCCGGCGGTAGTCGGGCCGGAAGTCGTGGCCCCAGTCCGAGATGCAGTGGGCCTCGTCGACCACCAGCAGACCGGTGGCGGCGGACAGCTTGGGCAGCACCTCGTCGCGAAAGTCGGGATTATTGAGCCGCTCGGGGCTCACCAGCAGCACGTCCACCTCACCCGCGGCGACCTCGGCCTGGACCGTCTCCCACTCCTCGGTGTTGGAGGAGTTGATGGTCCGGGCGCGGATACCGGCGCGGGCGGCGGCTTCGACCTGGTTGCGCATGAGGGCGAGGAGCGGCGAGACGATCACGGTCGGGCCGGCGCCGCGCCCGCGCAGCAGCGCGGTGGCCACGAAATACACGGCGGACTTGCCCCAGCCGGTCCGCTGGACGACCAGAGCCCTGCGTTTGTGGGCGACGAGAGCCTCGATGGCGAGCCATTGGTCCTCACGGAGCCGGGCGGCGCCGGTGGTGTCTCCCACGAGGCGGGCGAGTACGGCATCGGCCGAGGACCTGAGGTCTGCGTTGGTCATGCCCCCATGCAACCTGATGACTCGGACATTGTGCGAATGCGGGCTCCAGCCTGTGGATAAAGTTATCCACAGGGTTGGCGGAGCGGGCGGTGTCTGCGGGACCGTCGAGCCATGAACAAGCGCCACGAACCCACAGGTCCCTCCACCGACGACCAGATCACCCTGCGCGGTCCGGCCGAGCTCGCCGACGCGCTCCCGTACCTCATGGGCTTCCACCCGACCGACAGCGTGGTGATGGTCGCGCTGCACGGCCGCCGGGGCCGGTTCGGTGGGCGGCTCAGGCTCGGCATTCCCCGCTCGCCGAGGGAGTGGCCGTTCGTCTCCGACCAGCTCGCCGACTGCCTGGTGAGCGGTAGCGAGCGCCGGGGAGGCCGCCCCGAAGGCATCGTCGTCTTCCTCTGTCAGGACCCGGCCGAGGGCGAGTCGGGCCGGCAGGTAATGGAGCGGCTGCGTCCCTTCGCCCAGCGGCTGCGTACCGCGTGCGGCTCGCTCGACGTCCCGGTCCTCGAAGCGCTGTGCATCTCGGACGGGAGGTACTGGTCGTACTGCTGCCCCGATGAGCGCTGCTGTCCGCTCGACGGCAATGTCCTCGCCATGCCGGGAACGTCCGTGATGGCGGCGGCCGCCGCCTACGCCGGCATCCAAGTGCGCGGCTCCCTGCGGGAGATGGAGGCGAGGCTCGCGCCGCGCCGGCCGGCCGATCAGGAGCAGGTCCGGGCTCTGGACGCCGCGGGTCTCGCGCTGGTGCCCCGGATCCTCGGCGGAGCCGAACGTGAGGAGGTCGCCGCCGAGACACTCGGGCTGGCGCGCCGGCTCATGAAACGCCTGGCTGAGAACAGGACCGCGTCGGCCGGCTGGTCCGACGCGGACGCCGGGGACGACGCACTCATCGCCCATGACGAGGCTGCCGCCGTCGTCCTCGGGCTTCAGGACCGGGAGACCCGGGACCGGGCCGCGGAATGGATGGAAGGCCCGGACGCCGAGCCCGCACTGCGGCTTTGGCGGGCACTCGCCCGCAGGTGCGCCGGAGCGTACGAAACCCATGCCGCCGCCCCGCTCACCCTCGTCGGATGGGTCGCCTGGTCTGTTAACTGCACTAACTCGGTGATCTGCTCGCCCCGAGGGCCGTGAATGGTGAGCATTTGGGGATGCACGAGACTCCTTCGCTTCATCGCGATCTGATTGACGGCCGGGTACGGCTGCCCCGGGTGGGGGCGGTGGTGCCGGGTACGGCGCCGTCGCTGCCGTGGTTCGTGGTGGATGCCGCTGACCGCGAGGTCGAGCCGGCCAGCCGGTACCTGCGGGACCGGATGCTGGGCGACGCCAGTCCCGAGACCTGCCGGAGCTATGCGTACGACCTGCTGCGGTGGTTCCGGGTCCTGTGGGCCCTGGATGTGGGATGGGAACAGGTCACCGAGGCGGAAGCCGTCGCCCTGGTGGGCTGGCTCCGCCACGCCCGTAATCCCCAGCGGCAGCGACGCCCCGGCGGCCCCCAGCCCGGATCGGTGAACCCGAAGACTGGAAAGCCCAGGCTGCGGGCCGGATACGCGCCCGCGACGATCGCCCACAACCTGACTGTGGTCCACGGCTTCTACTCCTTCCACATGCACTTCGGGCGCGGCCCCGTACTCAATCCCGTCCCGGAGAACCGGGCCCGCCGGGCCGCGCTGGCCCACCGTTCGCCGCTGGAATCCCGGGTTCAGCACCGGCGGGGTCGGCTGAGGCCGAAGATGACCGTCCGGCAGCCGCGGGCCATGTCCGATCAGCAGTGGGAAGAGCTCTTCGCGCAGATGGGATGCGCCCGGGACCGGGCCCTGATGTCCTGCTATGTCTCCTCCGGCGCCCGCGCCTCGGAACTGCTGGGCATCGAACTCGGAGACATCGACTGGACCAAGGGCCAGCTCTGGGTGATCACCAAGGGCACCCGGGCCCGTCAGCCCGTCCCGGCCTCCCCGGAGGCCCTGGCCTACCTCGCCACCTACCTGGACGAGACCGGCCTGCCACCGGACGGAGTCCCGGTCTGGCGAACCCGCCGGGGCGAGCCCCGGCCCCTGACCTACTGGGCTGCCCGCCGGATCATTCAGCGGGCGGTCGAGAAGCTCGATTCGAACTGGACCCTGCACGACCTGCGGCACACCGCCGCCACACGAATGGCCCGCGACCCGGATCTGACACTGGTGGAAGTACAGACGATCTTGCGGCACGCGCATATCAGCACCACCGAGCTCTACACGGTCGTCGGCCTGGACGACCTGGTCGACAAGCTCGCCGCCCATTACTCCCGGCCTCTTCAGCCGACGTCCTGGCCCACCCAGTACGCCGCGGACGACATCGAGGCGGTGTTCGGTGCCGGGAAGTAAGGTCGGCAACAGCCTGCGGCTGAAGGGCCCGACGACCAACCGGGTCCGCCGTCACGAGAACGACAGCAAGGTCCCGGCCGGCAACTTCACGCCGAGCGCGCTCACCCCGGCGCCGCCTCCGCTCCCGAGCCGGCCGCCCCGCTCCCTGGGCGACTTCAGCACCGCGTCGCCGCAGGAGATCATCAAGGTCACCGCCGACCACTTCTCGCAGTCCGAGCAGCTGAAGTACAACCAGCGTGGTGCCATGCGGGACTTCCTCGGCCACCTCGGCACGTTTCCCGGAGCGACCTGGCAGGAGCGATGGGAAGCGTCCGGACACGACCAGGGAAATCCTGTCGGGGACGTGGCCGGCGACGACAAGTACCTGCGCAACCGGCTGAACCGGGGGACCGGTTACGCCTTCGCCATGCGGCTGGTCCGCCCCACCTTGCTGGGGTTCCGCTGCAACCGCTTCTTCCACTACGCACCGTGGTTCTGCGGCGTCGCGAACGACCCGTGGCTGGAGGAATTCTGCTCGCGGGCGGACCAGCTGCCGATGGCTCAGGCCCGCCGCTCCAGAACCAAGTTCGATGTCTGTTGCGCGCTGACTGTCTTCGGCATCGACTTGAAGGACCTGACGCCGGAAGCCTTGCTGCACTACGCCATCGAGTCCCGGAATCGTGGCCTGGCTGGTGAGCGAGCGGACTCGGGCAGCTACGCGGGAACCCTGGCTTGGCCGATCCTCCACGACATGGGGCAGTTCCCGGCCTCCGCACCCCGCACCTTCCGGGCCGCGGTGACCCGCGGGCAGGTCTCCGTCGAGGAATCCGTCGACCGCCACAACCTGCGCAACCGCGAGGTCCGCGATGTCCTGGTCGAGTACATCCGCCGACGCTCCGCCGGACTGGACTACTCCACCCTGCGGCAGCTGACGAACCTGCTGGTCAAGGTGTTCTGGAAGCAGATCGAGGCGATCAATCCGGACCAGGCCGACCTCCGGCTTTCGGAGGAGACCTTCACGCAGTGGAAGGAGTGGCTGCTGGTCCTGCCAAGCGGCAATCCACGACTGGACGTCGACGGACCACTCATGGCCGTCCGCGCTCTCTACCTGGACCTTCACACCTGGGCCGTCGCCGAACCGGAACGCTGGACGAAGTGGGTCGCCCCCTGCCCGGTCCGCGACGCTGACCTGCGCTGGTTCCACCTGCGACGGCGCCGGCTGCAAGAGCGAATGGCCAACCGCACCCGCGACCGCCAGCCACTCCTGCCGGTCCTGTCCCAGCACGTCAACGACACCTGGCACCGCCTGCGGAGCCTGCTCGAAGCCGCCCAGCAGGTCGAAAACGGTGAGGAATTCGTCGCGGATGGCACGACCTGGTTGCGGGTTTCCACCAAGGATCAGCGGCACAACCGGCCGCCGGTCCGTGCGGTCAACCGCTCCACCGGCGAGCTGGTTCACCTCTCCAGGGACGAGAACACCGTCTTCTGGCAGTGGGCCGTCGTGGAGACCCTGCGGCTGGCCGGGTTGCGGGCCGAGGAGCTGACCGAGTTGACCCACCTCAGCGTCCGGCAGTACCAGCGGTCCAGCGGCGAAGTCGTGGCCCTGCTGGTCGTCTCCCCATCCAAGAGCGACCGGGAGCGGGTCATCCCCATGTCGGCCGAGCTGTTCCACGTCATCGCGCAGATCATCCGGCGCCACCGCGACCAGCACGGCACCGTCCCGGTCTGCACCCGCTACGACCTGCACGAAAAGGTCTGGAGCGAAGAGCTGCCTTACCTCTTCCAGACCTTCCACGGAGGCACCCAGCGCGGTATGTCCACCACGACCATCTGGCGCATGATCAAACGGTCCTGCGACGCCCTCGCGGTGACGCACCCGCAGTTCCAGGGCGTGAAGTTCGCGCCCCATGACTTCCGAAGGCTCTTCGCCACCGAGCTCGTGAACAACGGCCTGCCCATCCACATCGGCGCGGCTCTGCTCGGACATCTTGATATCCGAACTACTCGTGGCTACGTCGCCGTGTTCGACGAGGACGTGATCAGCCAGTACCAGCAGTTCCTCGCCCGGCGCCGAGCCGAGCGGCCCAAGGACGAGTACCGCGACCCCAGCACCGAGGAGTGGAGCGACTTCCAGCAGCACTTCGACAAGCGCCGGGTCGAGCTGGGGTCCTGCGGCCGGCCCTACGGGACCTCTTGCGCCCACGAGCACGCCTGCATTCGCTGCCCGATGCTGAGCGTCAATCCCAAGATGCTGCCGCGTCTGGACGAACTGGAGCAGGACCTGGTCGAACGCCGCAAGCGGGCAGTCGCCGAGGATTGGCAGGGTGAGATCGAAGGCATCGACTTGACCCTCACCTTCCTTCGCGGCAAACGCGGACAGGCACAGCGCTTCCAACGCAGCGGGACCGTTGACCTGGGGCTTCCTCATCAAAGGCCCCCGCTCACAGACGGGTGATCAGGAGAGCGGACACCAGAAGAGCGGTCTGGTGCAGGGCCTGATCGGTCAAATACATCCCGTTCATCCCGGCCGCCCTCAGCTCCGCGAACTCCGGCGAACCGGTGTGCTGCAACAACCATCGCACCGGCCAACGGCGATCGAAGAACGCATGGGTCACCGCAGAAACGACCAGTCCGGCTGCCAGACCGGTCCAGCTGATCTGAAGCGGCAACACGGCCCACGCCAGGGCCACCATCACCGCCATGACCAGGTGGTATTGGGCGACATGGCTAAGGCACGCGGACCAGCCCTGCCGCGGACTCGCGCCGTCGGCGACATCCGTCGCCGACGGCGCACCCTTGTTCGCAGCCTGGTGATCACTCTGACCGAACACGTGATCCGCGAGATTGTGGCCGACGGCGAGCACCGCCCACACAGCCCCGAACGTCGCGAGCGTCATCGCCTCCTCGATGGTCGTCACCGGGCACCGCCAGCAACCGCGTTAGTGCAGAGAAGGTCGACCGGCGACGAGCCGGGGGCCAGGGTCGCCCTCGGCCGGGCCTTGCAGACCGACCCGGAGTACACCTTCGCGCAGCTCCCGCACCAGGCGTGCAACGAGGGCGTCGACCCCGAATCGCTACGGCGCTGCCTCCGCCAGGAGCGCGCGGAGCGCAAGCGGCCCCGCCCGCGCGTCGTACGTACCCGGCAGGCCACACGCTCCGTACGGCCGCAGGCAGCCGCCCGGCAGAGCGCACCGCCCGCCAAGGCCCGGCCCGGAGCGGGCGGCGCGCGAGGTGGCGTACGGCGGCAGGACGGTCAGCACGGGAGGAGCGAACGATGACAGCCGTGACCAGGGAGGTGATGCGGACGTTCACACGTGTGGCGGTACCGCGAACGCCCCGCACCGCTTTCGCCGGTGTGGCTGTCACGAGCGCAGAGGAGGCACCGCATGACCCTCACCGCCCCGTCCCCCGCCGCCGTGGGAAAGCCGTCGGCAGGAGGTGTCCGGCCTCCCGGTGAGCTGCCCCCGGTGCATGCCCTGCTCGTCTGCGCGGACCTGCCCGGGCTCGCCTTCTCCGGCGAGAACGGGCAACTGACCGGACACGGTCTGGAGGGCTTCTACCGGTCGGGACGCCGACTGCTCTCCCGCTGTCACCTGAGGGTCGCGGGACGCGAACCGGTCGCTTTGCAGGGCAGGCTCGTCTCGGCAGGCCGTGCCCGGTTCACGGGTGTGGTGCGCACTCCCGCCGGCACCGGACCCGACCCCGAGATCGTCGTGGAGCGGCTGCGGTACGCCGAGGGCATCGAACGGATCGTCCTGCGCAGCTCCGCGCGGCGGACCGTGCGGCTGAGGGTGGAGATCTGCCTCGGCACCGACCTCGCGGACCTCGGCGCGGTCGCCGCCGGCCGCCCGGGGCCCGAGCTGCCCGCCGGTGTCCACGCCGCGGGGCTGCGCTGGTCGGCGGGGGGAGCCCAGGCCGTGGTCACCGCCGACCCGCCGCCCCAGGACGCGATCGCCTCCGCCGGTCTGCTGCGCTGGGAAATCGAGTTGCTGCCCGGGGCCTCGCGCGCCATCGAGCTCCGGATCCGGGCCGACCGAGGGGCCCGGCCGCCGGTGCGGACCGGGCCGGGACCGCTCTCGCTCTCCGAGCCGGCGGCGGAGGGGGACGACGCCCGGGTGGGGGAGCTGCTGCGGACCAGCCTCGACGATCTGCGCGCCCTGCTGATGCGCGACACCCGCAACCCGGCGGACATGTACCTGGCGGCGGGAATCCCCTGACGCTGTGGGCTGGCGCCGGCCGAGGCGCTGTGGGCGGCGCGGATGACGCTGCCGCTCGGTACCCGGCTTGCCGCGTCCACGCTGCGCGCCGTCGCCCGTACCCAACTGACCGGCGCGGGGCCGGACCACGGGCGGCTGCCGGGCCCCCTCAGGGACGCGGGACCGCATCTGCCGCCCAGCTGCACGGGTGTGGAGGCGACGCTGGCCTTCCCGGTGGTCCTGGCGGAGGCGAGACGGTGGGGGCTGGCGGAGGAGGACCTGGAGGAGCTGCTGCCCGTGGCGGAACGCTGCCTGCTGTGGCTGCGCAGAGCGGCTGACGACGACGGCTGCCTGCCGGACCGGGGGCCCGGCGGGTCCAGGCGCGTCGAGACCCAGGCCCACGCCCACCGGGCGGCCGTGCTCGGCGCGGACCTGCTGGCCGAGTGCGGGAGGCCGGGCGCCGAAGGATGGCGTGAGTGGGCGGCCGAGCTGCGCCGTACATTCCGGGAGCGTTTCTGGATCGACGACCGCGCGGGCGGCCGGCCCCCGGCGGCCGTCACCGCCGCCGGGCGGCTCGTCCCGCACCTCGGCGGCGCCGCCGCGCACCTCCTGGACACGGGACTGCTCGGCGGGGGCACGCAGGCGCCGGGCCTGCTGGACCGGGTGCGGACCGAGCAGCTGGCGCGGCTGCTAGGAGGTCCGGCGATGGACTCGGGCTGGGGCCTGCGCAGCCTTGGCACCAAGGAGACCGGCCACAGCCCCTTCGGGCACCGCGGCGGCGCCGTGCGCGTGCACGAGACGGCCGTGGCCGTCGCCGGACTCGCTGCGGCCGGGTACGAGCGGGAGGCGACCGCGCTGCTGCGCGGGGTGCTCGACGCGGCGGCGGCGTTCGGCAACCGGCTGCCGGAGATGTACGCCGGAGAGCAGCGCACCGCGGGCAGCCTTCCGGTGCCGCACCCCGCCGCGTGCCGGCCCGCGGCGGTGGCCGCCGCCTCCGGTGTCCACCTGCTGACCGCGCTCGCCGGCATCCGGCCGGACGCCCCGGCGGGCACCGTCGCGCTGTTCCCTCTACGCGGCGCGCCGCTCGGCGCCGTGCAGTTCTCCGGTCTGCGCGTGGCGGGGGAACCCTTCGCCGTGCGGATCAGCAGACTCGGGCTCGGCCTGGTCGAGGAAGCCGCCGGCGCCCTCCAGTTGGGAGGCTGACGCGTGAGCCCGGGGGAGTGGCGCGAAGAAGCCGCCGTGACCGGCGGTTTACGTGCCGACAGGACTGTTTATCGTCAGGCAGACGACTATGATCGCGGCATGTCGCCTTACGACCCATCGGCCTTTCCTCCCTTCGCCGTCACCGTGGATCTGGTCGTACTCACCGTGCGCCGCCACGCGCTCTGCGCACTGGTCGTACGCCGCGGCGAGCAGCCCTATCAGGGCCGCTGGGCGCTCCCCGGCGGTTTCGTGCGGGCGGAGGAGGACCTTGGGGCGGCCGCCGCGCGCGAACTCGCCGAGGAGACCGGGCTGTGCGCGCACGAACCCGGCACGCCGTCGATCGGGAACGGGGCGCACCTGGAACAGCTCGCCACATACGGAGACCCGAAGCGCGACCCCCGTATGCGAGTGGTAAGCGTGGCCTATCTGGTCCTCGCCCCGGATCTTCCCGCCCCACGGGCCGGCGGCGACGCGCACAGCGCGCGCTGGGCGCCGGTGGAGGCGCTGCTGGGCCAGGAGAGTGATTTCGGCCGCGAGGACGAGCCGCCGGCGCCGCTCGCCTTCGATCATGCCCAGATCCTCGCGGACGGCGTGGAGCGCGCCCGTTCGAAGATCGAGTACTCGTCGCTCGCGACTGCCTTCTGCCCCCCGGAGTTCACGGTCGGCGAGCTGCGGCGTGTGTACGAAGCCGTCTGGGGCGTCGCGCTCGACCCCCGCAACTTCCACCGCAAGGTCACCGGCACCCCGGGATTCCTCGTCCCTTCCGGCGGGACCACGACCCGGCAGGGCGGCAGGCCCGCACAGCTGTTCCGGGCGGGCGGGGCGACGCTGCTCAATCCGCCGATGCTGCGTCCCGAGGTCTGACGGGCGAGCCCGGTCGCGGGTCCGGATGTCCGCCCTCGGACACCCGCACACCCGCCATTACACAAAAAGTCGGATATGTCGCGTTATCTTGCTGCGATACCGCTCTGCCGCCGAGCGGTCTCCCCTCTCCGCGAGAGAAGCGATGCTCCAGGCCATCGGACTCACCAGCGCCCCCCGCCGGGAACAGCCGCCCGCTGTCGACGACCTCACCTTCGAGGCCCGGCCGGGGCAGGTCACGGCCCTCCTCGGGGCCGCTGGCTCCGGGAAGACCGCCGCGCTCAGGCTGATGCTCGACCTCGCACCGGGCCGCGGCGTCACGTACTTCCGCGGCCGCCCCTTGCACCGGATCGCCCACCCCGCCCGCGAGGTCGGGGCGCTCCTCGGTGATGTGCCGGGCCATCCGGGGCGCACCGCCCGCGGCCAGCTCCGCATGCTCTGCGCCGCCGTCGGCGTATCGGCCGCCCGTGCGAACGACATGCTCGACCTCGTCGGTCTCGCAGCCCTCGCCGACGAGCGCCTCGGCACGCTGTCCCTGGGCATGGACCGCCGACTCGGCCTCGCCTCCGCCCTGTTGGGCGACCCGCACACACTGCTCCTCGACGACCCGGCCAAAGGGCTCTCGCCACGCGAGAACAGCTGGCTGTTCGGGCTGCTGCGCGCTCACGCGGCCCAGGGGGGCACGGTCCTGTACACCACCCGTGACGCCAAGGAGGCCGCCCGTACCGCCGACCGGGTCGTCACCATCGAACGCGGGCGCCTCGTCGCGGACCAGGAAGCCGCCGAGTTCGCCAGGACCAGGCTCCGCCCCCGCGTCGCCGTCAGGACGCCGCACGCCGCCCGCCTCGGCGCCCTGGTCACCCGTGAGGCCCGCGCCGAGCGGCGCGCCGTCGAAGTCGTCACCGAGGGCGGCAACCGCCTCTCCGTCTACGGCAGTGACTGCGCACGGATCGGTGAGACCGCCTTCCGGCACGGCATCCCGGTCCACCGGCTCGCCGAGGAGACCGGCGACGCGGGACCTGCCCCCGCCCGGCAGCGGGCGCCCGCCGCCGGCCCTCCGGTCGCGGGGGAGGCCGGGGCCAGGGCCTCGGCGACGGCCCCTCCCCGGCCGCCGCTGCGTCCGGCCCGCAGCCCGCTCCGCCCCCTGCGCTACGAACTGCACCGCCTTCTTGGTACGAGGACGACGCTCCTCGTCGCCACCGCCGTCCTGGTCGCCTCCGTGACGATCTCCGTACTGCTGGCCCGCGTCGGCAGCGCCCCCCTGCCCGCCCTTCTCGCCGCCTGGCCGGACCTCCTGCCCCTGCCGCCCGCCGCGTTCGGCGCCGGGCTCCTCGGCGCCATCGCCTTCGGCGAGGAGTACCGCTACCCGCCCTGGCGGCTGCCCGCGGCACGGTCCCCCGCCGCGTAGGACTGCTGCTCGCCAAGCTGGCCGTCTCCGCCGCGGCCGCGCTGGTACTGGGGCTCCTTGTCGTGGTGGCCGACGCCCAGGCCCTGAGGCTGGTGTACGGCGAGGACTTGATGCGCGTACCGGACAAATGGGCGTCGATGGCCGTCAGTTGGTCGGGGCTGACCGTCGGCTGCGCCTGGGCCGGGCTGCTCGGCGCGGGGGTGTTCCGGGCCACGGCGGCCGGAGTGGCCGCGGTGCTCGCGGTGCCGGTGCTGGTGGCTCCGGTCGCGCAACGGGTGGTTGTGGGTCCGTCCGCACGGTCGGTGGCCGGACTCCCCGGCAGGCTGCGTGAAGTGGCCTGGCTTCAGTGGCCGTACGAGATCGATCAGTGGCTGGTGGTCGCGATGAGAGTGGCGGCCCAACCGGTCGGCGCAGCACTGGCGTTGTCGCTCTGTGCCCTACTTTGCGCATATCTGTTCACTGGGCTTCGCCGCAGGACCTATTGGTGACCGGCTCGGGCTGTCAGGGCTGACGGCCGCTCACAACTCCCCGCATAACGCCCGTTTCTTTCCGATAAGTCGTCAATTGCAGGGTGGGCGGCGATCACCCTTTCGTGTGCTTTTCACCAAAGACCTCAAGGGTCAAGGAAGTCCCGCCGACAAAGGATCCGTGAGTACCCTTGCGCACACCATGATGACCGCCTCCCGCCCCGCCGATTCCGGCCTCGCCGGGCCGGGTGAACTCGACCGCTACCCCTACGCGGAGGCGCCGGGCGCCGATCGCGTCGGCGTGCCCGCCTGGGACGGGGCCGACACGGACCTTGGCCGGATGGGCCGCCGTGCGGCGGGCAGCCGGGGCCGTGGGCTCCACGGCCAACTCGTCCAGCAGCTCGGCCAGATGATCGTCTCGGGCGACCTCGGCGCCGACCGTCCGCTCGTCCCCGAGGAGATCGGCCAGCGGTTCGAGGTCTCCCGTACCGTCGTACGCGAATCCCTGCGCGTACTGGAGGCGAAGGGCCTGGTCAGCGCCCGCCCCAACGTCGGCACCCGAGTCCGCCCCGTCAGTGACTGGAACCTGCTGGACCCCGACATCATCGAATGGCGGGCCTTCGGTCCGCAGCGCGACGACCAGCGCCGGGAGCTGGGTGAACTGCGGTGGATGATCGAGCCGCTCGCCGCCCGCCTCGCCGCCGGGCACGGACGCGAGGACCTTCAGCAGCGACTCGGCGACATGGTCGAGATCATGGGCCATGCCCTTACGCAGGGCGACTCCCTGACGTTCTCCCGCGCCGACGCCGAGTTCCACTCCCTGCTCATCCAGCTCGCCGGCAACCGGATGCTCGAACACCTCTCCGGCATCGTCTCCGCCGCGCTCCAGGTGTCAGGCGGCCCTCTCACCGGCTGTGACCGCCCCACCGAGGCCGCTCTCGTGCACCACTCCCGCACCGTCGACGCGCTGGCCACGGGCGACGCCATGGCAGCCGAGACCGCCATGCGCCAACTGCTCGCCGTTCACCCGGAAGTGGAGCGAGTGGTGCCGGCGCCGCGCGAGCACTGACCGCCGACGACGGACCAAGCGCCACGGCCAGGGTGGGTACCTTGCGGCCCGGCCGCGCCGATCAACCTCGTGTCGCCGGATCCCATGGGGTCCGGCGACACGGTTGCGACACGGATGTGAGCTGATGGGGGCCAATGTCCCTTCTGTTCTTCCTCATTTCGTACGGGGTGTGACTCGGACCACCCAGATTGGGCGTAACACTCCGCGGAACTGTGCGATGACCTAAGAGGTGACAGCCGAAGAGGGAATACAGCCGCCGAACGTGGCGCTGTAACCAGTCCGAGGTTCAACCTGCGCCGTCGGTACATCCCCCGCCGATGTCGTCGGTCGTGGCCCGAACTCAGGGCGAGGCCGAAAGCCGTTTCCATCGTTCCGAGAGGTTGTTCGTGTCGGCCAGCACATCCCGTACGCTCCCGCCGGAGATCGCCGAGTCCGAGTCTGTGATGGCGCTCATCGAGCGGGGAAAGGCTGATGGGCAGATCGCGGGCGATGACGTGCGCCAGGCATTCTTGGCCGACCAGATTCCGGCGGCCCAGTGGAAGAACGTTCTGCGCAGCCTGAACCAGATCCTCGAGGAAGAGGGTGTGACGCTGATGGTCACTGCCGCGGAGTCGCCCAAGCGCCCCCGCAAGAGCGTCGCAGCGAAGAGCCCGGCCAAGCGCACCGCCACCAAGGCCGTCGCGGCGGGCGCGCCGCAGCCGGCCACCGCCAGGACGGTCGCGGCGACAGCCGCTCCGGCCCCGGAGACCGTCGACGCCCTCGCCGTGGCCGAAGACGATGCCGTGGCCCCCGAGCCGGTCAAGAAGGCCGCCGCGAAGAAGACGGCAGCCAAGAAGACAGCGGCGAAGAAGACCACGGCCAAGAAGACGGCGGCCAAGAAGACCTCCGCCAAGAAGGACGCCGACGAGGCCACCGGCGAGGACTCCACCGAGGAGACCCCGGTCAAGCCGGGCGCCGACGAGGAGGAGGAGGGCGGCGAGAAGGGCTTCGTCCTCTCCGACGAGGACGAGGACGACGCGCCCGCGCAGCAGGTGGCTGTCGCCGGCGCCACCGCCGACCCCGTCAAGGACTACCTCAAGCAGATCGGCAAGGTCCCCCTCCTCAACGCCGAGCAGGAGGTGGAACTCGCCAAGCGCATCGAGGCGGGCCTGTTCGCCGAGGACAAGCTGGCCAGCAGCGACAAGCTCGCCCCGAAGCTCAAGCGCGAGCTGGAGATCATCGCGGAGGACGGCCGCCGCGCCAAGAACCACCTGCTCGAAGCCAACCTCCGCCTGGTCGTCTCGCTGGCCAAGCGCTACACCGGCCGCGGCATGCTCTTCCTGGACCTGATCCAGGAGGGGAACCTGGGCCTGATCCGCGCCGTCGAGAAGTTCGACTACACCAAGGGCTACAAGTTCTCGACGTACGCCACCTGGTGGATCCGGCAGGCGATCACCCGCGCGATGGCCGACCAGGCCCGCACCATCCGTATCCCGGTGCACATGGTCGAGGTCATCAACAAGCTCGCGCGCGTGCAGCGCCAGATGCTCCAGGACCTGGGCCGCGAGCCCACCCCGGAGGAGCTGGCCAAGGAACTCGACATGACCCCGAGAAGGTCATCGAGGTCCAGAAGTACGGCCGCGAGCCCATCTCGCTGCACACCCCGCTCGGCGAGGACGGCGACAGTGAGTTCGGCGACCTCATCGAGGACTCCGAGGCGGTCGTCCCGGCCGACGCCGTCTCGTTCACACTCCTCCAGGAGCAGCTGCACTCGGTGCTCGACACCCTCTCCGAGCGCGAGGCGGGCGTCGTGTCCATGCGGTTCGGCCTCACCGACGGTCAGCCGAAGACGCTGGACGAGATCGGCAAGGTCTACGGCGTGACGCGTGAGCGCATCCGCCAGATCGAGTCGAAGACCATGTCGAAGCTGCGCCACCCCTCGCGCTCGCAGGTACTGCGCGACTACCTCGACTAGTACCCGGCACGTACACCTGGGAGCGCGCCCAGGACGCACACCGCTCGGGCCGGGGGCCCGGAATCCCGTACGGGGGCTCCGGGCCCGCGGCTTTTCGCGGGTGCGGCGCGCAGGTCTCCGGCCGACGCTGGTGGTGCCATTGCAGCACCGAGCCAGGAGGCCGTATGCGTCGCTCTTTCGCCGGACCACTGACAGGGGCGCTGGCCCTGATGGCCATGGCCGTCGCGGCGCCAGGGGCCGCGGGGGGCACCACCACCCCGGACGGTGTCGTGATCGGGGGACAGCCGGTAGAGATCTCGCAGTCGCCGTGGGTGGTCGCCCTCTCCAGCCGTGACCGGTTCGGGGGTACGCGGGCGGGACAATTCTGCGGGGGAGTGCTGGTGGCGCCCGCCAAGGTGCTCACGGCAGCGCACTGCGTGAGCTCGGACGTACTGGGCGTACCGCTGGGGCAGGTGCGCGACCTGGCCGTCATCGCCGGCCGCGGCACGTTGAAGGGTACGGGCGGCCAGGAGGTCGCGGTGAGCGGTGTCCAGCTCAATCCGGCGTACGACGCCAAGAGCAACGCGGGTGACTTCGCCCTGCTGACGCTGTCGAGCCCGCTCTCCGCGGGTCACGCCATCAAGGCCGCCGGAGCAGGTCATACGGCGTACAAGGCGGGCACGGGTGCGGTGGTCTACGGCTGGGGCGACACGAAGGGCGACGGGACGTACGCGGACGAGTTGCGGGCCGCACTCGTCAAGGTGCTGCCCGACAGCGCCTGTGAGCGCGCCTACCCGGGGTACAACAAAGCCACGTACCGGGCGGACACGATGCTGTGCGCGGGTGACGAGAGCGGCGGCCACGACGCCTGCCAGGGGGACAGCGGCGGGCCGCTGGTGGCGGACGGCCGGCTGATCGGACTCGTCTCCTGGGGGAGTGGCTGCGGTCAGGCGGCCAATCCCGGCGTGTACGCACGCCTCTCGGCGGCGCCTGAAACCTGGGTGGCAAGAAACTGATTACGCTTGCAGCGTACGAGTACGGGCGGCCTTCCCCGGAAACCGGGGAGACCGCCCGTCGACCGGTTTGTGGCCAGCCTTTGGCTCGTCGGGAGTGCGAGGAGGGGTCAGCGTTCCTCGTCTTCCGGGGACGGCGGCGCGGGGGTCAGCCGGTCGGTCTCGTCCTGTATTTCAGCGGCGATCTTCTTGAGTTCCGGCTCGAACTTACGTCCGTGGTGGGCGCAAAAGAGCAGTTCGCCGCCGCTGGCCAGGACAACGCGCAGGTAGGCCTGGGCGCCGCATCGGTCGCATCGGTCAGCGGCCGTCAGGGGGCTCGCGGGGGTCAGAACAGTAGTCACGTCGCCTCTTCTCTAGCTCGACGAGCTGTCGTACCAGGGTCAACATCCAACCAGGCCGAAAACGTTCCCGCTCGTGGCTTTTCCTTGAAATTTCTTCCGAGGTGGCTGTCTGTTGCCGGTTAGCGGCGAAGGAGCCGTATTGCGTCGCTCTACGGTTTCGCGTCGGTTGGGTGTTTGCCCTCCCGGCTGGCTTGCCGGTTGTGATTGAGGACGTGCCCGGAGCCTAAATGGTTCATGCCTAGAAGGGAACGTGATGTCCACGTCACCCCTTCGAGGGATCGAACGTGCATACGACTCTGGACTAGCATGAGTTTTCCTGAGGGTGGCGTTACATCGGCTCTACCAGGCCTCGGTACCCTCTGACCGGCGACCCACGCCGGGCCCGTACCCCATCGGGACACATTTGAAATTCAGCGAGGAGCGAACCGCGTGACCGCCGAAACGTCCGTGCCGTCCACTGCGCTTCTGACCGGTGCAGACCGTGACGGTTCCAACTACACCGCGCGGCACCTCCTCGTACTCGAGGGGCTCGAGGCCGTCCGCAAACGACCCGGCATGTACATCGGGTCCACCGACAGCCGCGGCCTGATGCACTGCCTCTGGGAGATTATCGACAATTCCGTCGACGAGGCCCTCGGCGGCTACTGCGACCACATCGAGGTCGTCCTCCACGAGGACGGCTCGGTCGAGGTGAAGGACAACGGCCGCGGTATCCCGGTCGACGTCGAGCCCAAGACGGGCCTGTCCGGCGTCGAGGTCGTGATGACCAAGCTGCACGCCGGCGGAAAGTTCGGAGGCGGGTCCTACGCGGCCTCCGGCGGCCTGCACGGCGTCGGCGCCTCCGTGGTCAACGCCCTCTCCGCCCGCCTCGACGTCGAGGTCGACCGCAACAGCGCCACCCACACCATCAGCTTCCGGCGCGGCGTCCCCGGCATGTTCATCGAGTCGGGCCCCGACTCCCCCTTCGAGCCGGCGAACGGGCTGCGCAAGGGCAAGCGCGTCCCCAAGACGCGCACCGGCACGCGCGTGCGCTACTGGGCCGACCACCAGATCTTCCTCAAGGACGCCAAGCTCAACCTGGAGACGCTCTACCAGCGCGCCCGCCAGACGGCCTTCCTGGTACCCGGACTGACCATCGTCGTACGCGACGAGCGCGCCATAGAGAGCGAGGGCAAGACCGAGGAGGTCTTCCGCTTCGACGGCGGCATCAGCGAATTCTGTGAGTACCTCGCGCAGGACAAGGCGGTCTGTGACGTCCTGCGGCTGAGCGGGCAGGGCACCTTCAAGGAGACCGTGCCCGTCCTCGACGACCGCGGGCACATGACGGCCACCGAGGTCACCCGTGAGCTGGGCGTGGACATCGCGCTGCGCTGGGGCACCGGGTACGACACCACCGTCCGGTCCTTCGTCAACATCATCGCCACCCCCAAGGGCGGCACGCACATCTCCGGCTTCGAGCGGTCCCTCACCAAGACCGTCAATGAGGCGCTGCGCTCGGCCAAGCTGCTGCGCGTCGCCGAGGACGACGTCGTCAAGGACGACGCCATGGAGGGCCTCACCGCGGTCGTCACGGTGCGGCTGGCCGAGCCGCAGTTCGAGGGCCAGACGAAGGAAGTGCTCGGTACTTCGGCGGCCGCGCGGATCGTCGGCAACGTCGTCGCCAAGGAGCTCAAGACCTTCCTGACCTCCACCAAGCGCGACGCGAAGCAGCAGGCGCGCTCCGTCATGGAGAAGGTCGTCGCCGCCGCCCGCACGCGCATCGCGGCCCGCCAGCACAAGGAGGCGCAGCGTCGCAAGACCGCGCTGGAGTCCTCCTCACTGCCGGCGAAGCTCGCCGACTGCCGCAGCGACGACGTGGAGCGCAGCGAGCTGTTCATCGTCGAGGGAGACTCGGCGCTCGGTACGGCGAAGCTCGCCCGGAACTCCGAATTCCAGGCACTGCTGCCCATCCGAGGCAAGATCCTCAACGTCCAGAAGTCGTCCGTCTCGGACATGCTCAAGAACGCCGAGTGCGGCGCCATCATCCAGGTCATAGGAGCGGGGTCCGGCCGGACCTTCGACCTTGACGCCGCCCGCTACGGCAAGATCGTGCTCCTCGTCGACGCCGACGTCGACGGCGCGCACATCCGCTGCCTGCTGCTGACGCTCTTTCAGCGCTACATGCGGCCGATGGTGGAGGCGGGACGCGTCTTCGCCGCCGTGCCGCCGCTGCACCGGATCGAGCTGGTCCAGCCCAAGAAGGGCCAGGAGAAGTACGTCTACACGTACTCGGACAGCGAGCTCCGGCAGACGCTGCTGGAGTACCAGCGCAAGAACGTGCGCTACAAGGACTCCATCCAGCGCTACAAGGGCCTCGGCGAGATGGACGCGGACCAGCTGGCGGAGACCACGATGGACCCCCGTCACCGCACGCTGCGCCGCATCAACATCGGCGACCTGGAATCCTCCGAGCAGGTGTTCGACCTGCTGATGGGCAACGAGGTGGCCCCTCGTAAGGAGTTCATCACCAGTTCGGCGGCCACCCTGGACCGCTCGCGCATCGACGCCTGAGGCGGCGGCGCGGCGGCGCCGGGCTCCGCACAGTCCACCCGCGGGTGGAGCGCACAGCTCCACCCGCACGCCGCTCCACTGCGGCCCGCCCGGGGGCCTCTGGGCGGGCGTACGGCGCGGGAGTCTTCCCAGGGAGCCGCCGGCGTCGTACCGGTGGCCCACCTCAACAACCTCTTCGCCAAGGCGGGCGTCCGTGACCGGGCGCAGGCCGTCCGTACGCGGACCGGCACGGACTCGCACAGCCGCCGGGAACATCCGTCACCTGATGGGGTGAAGTGCGGGGATTGAAGAGTCCGGGATCTTCCCACTCTGTCCATCCTTGGGCACGCGGACAATTCGTTCGCGGACAAGGAGAGTTGTTCTGTGGAGAAGCAGGACGGGCGCGAGGCCGCGGCGGTGCGGATCGACGATCCCTGGTACGACGCGCTCGCCTCCGGCTGGGGCGAACTCGACGGCACGGGCGCCCCCGCGCCGCTCGCGCCGGCCGCCCCCGCCGGCCACGCGCCCGGCAACAGTGCCGCCGACATCTACCTGGAGGTCCAGCGCAGCGCCGCCTTCCAGGAAGTGCGCGGCCGCTACCGGCGGTTCGTCGTCCCGGCATCGCTGGCCTTCTTCTCCTGGTACGTCGTCTACGTCGTCGCGGCGACCACCGCGCACGAGCTGATGGCCCGCCCGGTCGCGGGCGCGGTGAACGTGGCGATGGTGGCCGGGCTCGGGCAGTTCCTCACCACCTTCCTGCTGACCTGGGCGTACGCACGGCACGCGCGGCTGCGCAGGGACCGCGCGGCGCTCGATCTGCGCTGGGACACCCAGGAACTGACCAGGGGGATCACGCGATGACCGGCGACCACCAGGCACTCGCGCTGCTGCTGTTCTGCGCGTTCGTCGCGGCGACCCTGGCGATCACGACCTGGGTGAGCCGCAACCGGCGTGGTTCGGCGGAGGAGTTCTACGCGGGAGGGCGACTGTTCTCGCCCATGGAGAACGGTTTCGCCATCGCGGGCGACTACATGTCCGCCGCTTCCTTCCTCGGCATCTCCGGCCTGATCGCGCTCTTCGGCTACGACGGCATGCTGTACTCCGTCGGCTTCCTGGTCGCGTGGCTCGTCGTGCTGTTCCTCGTCGCCGAACTCGTCCGCAACTGCGGCAGGTTCACCCTCGCGGACGTCGTCGCGGCGCGGATGCGCGAGCGGCCCGTGCGCATCGCGGCGGGAACTTCCTCGGTCACCGTGTCCGTTCTCTATCTGGTGGCGCAGATGGTGGGGGCGGGCAGCCTGGTCGCGCTGCTGCTGGGCGGAAGCAGCGAGGCCGCGCGCACCTGGACGGTCATCGGCGTGGGCGCGCTGATGGTGATCTACGTATCGCTGGGAGGGATGCGGGCCACCACCTGGATCCAGATCGTCAAGGCAGTGCTGCTCATGGCCGGTACGGTCACGCTCACCGTGCTCGTCCTGGTGCGCTTCCACGGCGACTTCAACCAGCTGCTGCTCTCCGCCGCCGAGCGCAGCGGCCACGGAAGGGACTTCCTGGCGCCCGGTCTCCGGTACGGCGGGGACTGGACGGCCCGCCTCGACTTCATCAGCCTCGGCCTCGCGCTCGTCCTCGGCACGGCCGGTCTGCCGCACATCCTGTCCCGCTTCTACACCGTGCCGACCGCGCGAGCCGCCCGCCGCTCGGTCGTCTGGGCGATCGGCCTCATCGGCAGCTTCTACCTGATGACCATCGTGCTCGGCTTCGGTGCGGCGGCGGTGGTCGGTTCCGACGAGGTACGGGAGTCCAGTCCTGCGGGGAACACGGCGGTTCCGCTGCTCGCGCTCGATCTGGGGGGCGGCGCGGGCTCCACTGGAGGAACGGTTCTCTTCGCCGTCGTCGCGGCTGTCGCCTTCGCCACCATCCTCGCGGTCGTGGCGGGGATCACGCTGGCCTCCTCGGCCTCCGTCGCGCACGATCTGTACGCCTCGCTGCGGCGCCGCCACGCCAGGCGGTACAGCGAGGTCGCGGTGGCCAGGGTGGCGGCGGCCGGGATCGGGGCCGTGGCCATCGCCCTCGGCCTGCTCGCCCGCGACCTGAACGTCGCCTTCCTCGTCGGCCTGGCCTTCGCGGTCGCGGCGTCCGCGAATCTGCCGGTGCTGCTCTACTCGCTGTTCTGGCGGAACTTCACCACCCGTGGCGCGGTCTGGTCGGTGTACGGCGGCCTGGTCCCGGCGGTGCTCCTGGTGCTGCTCTCGCCGGTCGTTTCCGGCAGCCCCGCGTCGCTGTTCCCCGGCGTCGACTTCCAGCTCTTTCCGCTGGAGAATCCCGGCCTGGTCTCGATCCCGTTCGGCTTCCTCGCGGGCTGGGCCGGTACGGCGCTGTCGCCCGAACCGCCGGACGAGGCCAAGCACGCGGAGACCGAGGTGCGCTCGCTGACGGGCGCCGGGGCGGTGTGAGGCCGTAGGCCGCCGGGGACCGACCGAAGCCTGACCGACGTGCCGTACGTACGGGTACGGGTACGCGTACGGATACGGGTACGGGTCAGGGCTCGACCGGGCCCGGACTGCCGCGGGCGCGCCCCGCGCTCAGCCGCTGCTGCTCGCCGTCCACGCGTACCGGTGCTCCGGGCGGCCGGTCTCGCCGTACTTGAGGCTGAGCCGTACACGTCCCGACCGCTCCAGCAGCTTCAGGTAGCGCTGTGCGGTCTGCCGGCTCATGCCCGCCCGTTCCGCGATCTCCTGCGCGGACAGCGGCCCGTCGGCCGTCAGCAGCACCTGCCGGACCAGTTCCGCCGTGGTCGGCGAGTGCCCCTTCGGGAGGTCCGGGGAGCCGGGCACCGAGAGGGCGCCGAAGATGCGGTCCACCTCGGCCTGTTCCGCCTCGCCACCCCCGTCGAGGGTGCGCCGCAGCGCCGCGTACGCCTCCAGCTTGGTGCGCAGCCCGGCGAAGTTGAAGGGCTTCACCAGGTACTGGAGGGCGCCCTGGCGCATCGCCGCCTGCACGGTGCCGATGTCGCGCGCGGCCGTCACCATGATCACGTCTGTCTGGAGGCCGAGCCCGCGCAGCTCCCGGACGAGCGCGAGTCCGTTCCCGTCCGGCAGGTAGTGGTCCAGGAGCACCAGGTCGACGTGGTGGGTGCGCAGGTGAGCCAGCGCGTCCGCGGCCGAGTGCGCCCGGCCGACGACATGGAAGCCCGCGACCTTGGCCACGTACGCGGCGTTGATCTCCGCGACGCGTACATCGTCGTCCACCACGAGTACGTCGATCACTGCGTCTCTCCCGCCGTGTCCAGCTCCGCTGCGTCCGCTCCCGCGTCCGCTCCGGCCGTCCTCGGGTCCGCTGCGCCGGCTTCGGCCGTCCCTGGGCCTCCCGCGCTGGCTCCGGCCGCCCCGTACCCGATGACCGCCCCCGCCTCGCTCAGCGTGGCGGGGGCCAGCGCCTCCGGCAGTACGACGGTGAACTCCGCGCCGCCCCCGGCCCCCTCGCCGACCCGGGCGCTGCCGCCCTGGCGTTCCGCGAGCCTGCGCACCATGGCGAGGCCGAGGCCGCGCTTGCCGTGGGCGGGCAGCTCCTTGGTCGACCACCCCTCGGTGAAGATCAGCTCCCGCTGCTCCGCCGGAACGCCGGGCCCGCTGTCGGTCACCCGCAGCACGGCCGCCCGCTCCCGCGCCCGCAGCTCGACCTCGATCACGGCGTCCGGGGACCCGGCCGACGCGTCCAGCGCGTTGTCCACCAGGTTGCCGACCACGGTGACCAGGCCGCGCGGGTCCACCAGCCGGTCCGGCAACAGCGTCGCGCCGGAGAGCCGCAGCGCGACCCCGCGCTCGGCCGCGACGGTGGCCTTCCCGACCAGCAGCGCCGCGAGCATCGGGTCGTGAATCTTCTCGGTGATCTGCTCGGCGGTGGCGCGGTGCACCTCGGCGGCCTCCGTCACGAACTCCACCGCCTCCTCGTGCATGCCCAGCTCCAGCAGCCCCAGCAGCGTATGCATCCGGTTGGCGTGCTCGTGGTCCTGCGCACGCAGGGCGTCGATCAGACCGCGCGTAGAGTCCAGCTCGCGCCCCAGCCGTTCCAGCTCGGTACGGTCACGCAGGGTCGCCACCGCGCCGCCGTCGTCGGTCGGCATCCGGTTGGTGACCAGGACCCGGTGCCCTCGCACGGTCAGCAGGTCGTCACCGGTCACCCGCCCCGCCAGTACGTCCGCCGTACGCCCCTTGCCGAGCACCTCGTCGAGCGGGCGTCCGGTGGCCTCGGCGCCGAGACCGAGCAGCCGCTGCGCCTCGTCGTTCATCAGCCGGATCCTGCCCCCGGCGTCCAGGGCGACGACGCCTTCGCGGATGCCGTGCAGCATCGCCTCGCGTTCGGCCAGCAGCGCCGAGATGTCGGAGAAGGCCAGGTCGTGGGTCTGCCGCTGAAGTCTCCGGGAGATGAGGTACGCCGCGACCGCTCCGACCGCGAGCGCCCCGCCCGCGTACGCCAGCAGCCCGGGGATGGCCGCGAGCAGCCGGGCGCGGACGCTGTCGTACTCGATGCCGACCGACACCGCGCCGACGATCCCGCCGCCGGTGTCGCGCAGCGGGACCTTGCCGCGGGCGGAGCGGCCGAGCGTACCCTCGTCGATCTCCATGACCTCGCGGCCCGCCAGGGCCTGGCTGGGGTCGGTGGAGACGACCCCGCCGATCTGGCGCGGGTCGGTGTGGGACCAGCGGACACCGCGCTCGTCCATGATCACGACGTACTCGGCGCCGGTGGAGCGCCTGATGCGCTCCGCCTCCGCCTGCACGGGTCCGTCGACGGCCGGCCGCGACCTGGCCACCGCGTCCGCGAGCCGCGGCTGGGCCGCGGTCGTCTGCGCGATGGAGAGCGCCCGGCGCATCGCCTCCTGGTCGAGCTGAGCGCTCAGCGGGGCGAGGAAGAGGCCGGTGACGAGCACGGTGACGCCGGTGGCGATGGCCAGCTGCATCAGGAGCACCTGCGAGAAGACGCGCTGGGGCCAGCCCAGACGCAGTCGTCTGCCGGAGGTGGTGGATGCGGCGCTCATGTCTGTGAACGGTAGAGCGCCCGGCACACCTTTCCGAAATCCCGCCCTCCGCCTCCGTGCGGCTTCCGTGGCCGTCGGAGCGCCGGCGGTGCCGAATATCCTGGGGCGGCCCCTTCCCGGACCAAGAGAAAGGCCCCTGGTGAGCGTGGACAGGAAGCAGATCCCGGTCATCGTCCTCGCGGGATTCCTGGGTTCCGGCAAGACCACCTTGCTCAACCACCTGCTCGCCCGCAGCCGGGGCACCCGGATCGGTGCGATCGTCAATGACTTCGGCGCCATCGAGATCGACGCCATGGCGGTCGCCGGGCAGCTCGGGGACTCCACCGTCTCACTCGGCAACGGGTGCCTGTGCTGCGCCGTCGACGCGAGTCAGCTCGACGAGTACCTGGAGAAACTGACCCGCCCCGCCGCCCGTCTCGACGTGATCGTCATCGAGGCGAGCGGTCTCGCGGAACCGCAGGAACTCGTCCGCATGATCCTTGCGAGCGAGAACGAGCGGATCGTGTACGGCGGGCTGGCCGAGGTCGTCGACGCAGTCGAGTTCGACGCGACGCGGGAGCGTCACCCCGAGATCGACCGGCATCTCGCCGTCGCCGACCTGGTCGTACTGAACAAGACGGACCGGGTGGGGGAGGAGCGGCTGGGGCGCGTCCTGGACACCGTCCGGGGTCTGAGCGGCTCCGCGGCCGTCGTCCGCGCGGCGTACGGGCGGATCGATCCGCAGCTGCTCTTCGATCCGGCGCAGCGGCCGGACGCCGAGGAGAAGGTCCGCCAGCTGTCCTTCGACGACCTGCGCGGCGAGGACGACACCGACGCGCACGCCTGCGGCGACGAGCACCCGCACGCGGCGTACGAGAGCGTCTCCTTCAGCTCCGACAGGCCCATGGACCCGCGCCGGCTCATGGAATTCCTGGACGCCAGGCCGGAGGGGCTCTACCGGATCAAGGGGTACGTCGACTTCGGCCCGGCCGATCCGCGCAACCGGTACGGGGTGCACGCCGTGGGCCGGTTCCTGCGCTTCTACCCGGAGCCGTGGGGGCGCGACGAGCCGAGGACCACCCAGCTCGTACTCATCGGCTCCGGGACGGACGCGGGCGCCCTCGCCAAGGAGCTGGAGGCGTGCCGCACGAGCGGCCCGCCCAACGGCCCGCAGGACGCCCCCGCCGCTGCCGACGAGCACAGCATGTGGGGCGTCCTGCGGTACGTACAGGGCGAGGGCTGACCGCCGGGGCGTCCGGGAAGGGATGCCCCGGCGGTGCCCGCGGCTAGACCGGGCCCGCCAGCGCCGCCACCGGCGAGGGCAGCGGGGTGCCCGAGCCGTCGCGGCGCGGGTCCTGCTCCGGCAGCTCCACCGGTGCGCCGTTCTTCGCTGCGGCACGCGCCGGAGCGGCTCCGGCCCAGGCCAGCAGGAGGATGTCCTCGCCCTTGAGGAACCGCTGGCACCGCACGCCGCCGGTGGCCCGGCCCTTGCGCGGGTACTGGTCGAACGGTGTCAGCTTCGCCGACGTCTCCGTGTCGCCGAGCAGGGTGCCGGCCGTCCCGGCCACCGTGAAGACCACGGCGTCCGCCGCCGGGTCGACCGCGGTGAAGGAGATCACCTTGGCGCCCGCGGCCAGCTTGATGCCCGCCATGCCGCCCGCGGCCCGGCCCTGCGGCCTGACCTGCCCGGCCGGGTAGCGCAGGAGCTGGGCGTCGTCCGTGATGAAGACGAGGTCCTCCTCGCCGGTGCGCAGCTCGGCCCCGCCGACGATCCGGTCACCGTCCTTGAGGGTGATGACCTCCAGCTCGTCCTTGTTGGCGGGGTAGTCGGGCACCACCCGCTTGACCACGCCCTGCTCGGTGCCGAGCGCGAGCCCCGGTGAGGACTCGTCGAGCGTGGTGAGGCAGATCAGCGTCTCGTCCGGCTCCAGCGACAGGAACTCCGTGACCGGCGCCCCGCCCGAGAGGTTGGGCGCGGAGGCCGTGCCGGGAAGCTGGGGCAGGTCGATCACCGCCAGTCGCAGCAGGCGGCCGGACGACGTCACGGCGCCCACGTCGCCGCGCGCCGTGGCGGGCACGGCCGAGACGATCACGTCGTGCTTGGCGCGCCGGGCGTCGTCCATGGCGAGGGGCTCGCCGTTCGCCGTACGGGCCAGCAGGCCGGTCGACGACAGCAGCACCCGGCACGGGTCGTCCGCCACTTCCAGCGGCACCGCGGCGACCGGCGAACTGCCCGACTCCAGCAGCACCGTGCGCCGGTCGGTGCCGAACTTCTTCGCGACCGCGGCCAGTTCTGCCGAGACCAGCTTGCGCAGCTCGGCGTCCGACTCCAGGATCCCGGTCAGCTCGTCGATCTCGCCGGTGAGCCGGTCGCGCTCGGCCTCCAGCTCGATCTTGTCGAACCTGGTGAGCCGGCGCAGCGGCGTGTCCAGGATGTACTGCGTCTGGATCTCGCTCAGCGAGAAGTGCTCGATGAGCCGCTCCTTGGCCTGCGCCGAGTTGTCGCTGGAGCGGATGAGGCGGATGACCTCGTCGATGTCGAGCAGTGCCACGAGCAGGCCGAGGACCAGGTGCAGCCGGTCGCGGCGCTTGGTGCGGCGGAACTCGCTGCGGCGGCGTACGACCTCGAATCGGTGATCGAGGTAGACCTCCAGCAGCTCCTTGAGGCCCAGCGTCAGCGGCTGGCCGTCCACCAGCGCCACGTTGTTGATGCCGAAGGTCTCCTCCATCGGCGTCAGCTTGTAGAGCTGCTCCAGGACGGCCTCGGGGACGAAGCCGTTCTTGATCTCGATGACCAGGCGCAGACCGTGCATGCGGTCCGTGAGGTCCTTGACGTCCGCGATGCCCTGGAGCTTCTTCGACGAGACCAGGTCCTTGATCTTCGCGATCACCTTCTCCGGGCCGACGGTGAAGGGCAGTTCGGTGACGACGAGGCCCTTGCGGCGCGGCGTCACGTTCTCCACGGTGGCCGTCGAGCGGATCTTGAAGGTGCCGCGGCCGTTCTCGTACGCGTCCTTGATCCCGCCGAGGCCGACGATCCGGCCGCCGGTCGGCAGGTCGGGACCGGGCACGAAACGCATCAGCGTCTCTAGATCCGCGCCGGGGTGCTTGATCAGGTGCCGGGCGGCGGCGACGACCTCGCCCAGGTTGTGCGGCGGCATGTTCGTCGCCATGCCGACGGCGATTCCGGACGCGCCGTTGACCAGCAGGTTCGGGTACGCCGCCGGAAGCGCGACGGGCTCGCGCTCCTGCCCGTCGTAGTTCGGGTTGAAGTCGACGGTGTCCTCGTCGATCGACTCCGTCATCAACGACGTGGCGTCGGCCATCCGGCATTCCGTGTACCGCATGGCGGCCGGCGGGTCGTCGTTGCCCAGCGAGCCGAAGTTGCCGTGTCCGTCGACGAGCGGCAGGCGCATCGAGAAGGGCTGCGCCATGCGCACGAGCGCGTCGTAGATCGACGCGTCGCCGTGGGGTGCAGCTTGCCCATCACCTCACCGACGACGCGGGCGCACTTCACATAGCCGCGGTCGGGACGCAGCCCCATCTCGTTCATCTGGTAGACGATGCGTCGGTGCACCGGCTTCATGCCGTCGCGGGCGTCGGGCAGCGCTCGCGAGTAGATCACCGAGTACGCGTACTCGAGGAAGGAGCCCTGCATTTCGTCGACGACGTCGACATCGAGGATCTTCTCCTCGAACGCATCGTCCGGCGGCGGGGTCTTCGTGCTGCGGCGGGCCATCGCGGCTGCGGCTCCTTCGCGGTTCTGTAGGGCGAGTTCTTGGGTCTGATGCCGACCATTGTGGACCTGCGCACTGACAACGCCGACCTCGACCCGTCCGTAGCGCCTACTCGGGCGTTCCCTGAGGGCGTACACCGGCCGGGAACTTCGCCAGGTGTCCGTGAGCTTGCATACAGTGGCAGGACTTCTCCATATCGCGATCGAAGGGACGTACATGCCCATGGGTCACACGGCCACAGCGCAGGCCGGTTCCGGCGGCCTGACAGCGACTGAGCACCGGCTGGCCAACGGCCTGCGCGTGGTGCTCTCCGAGGACCACCTGACCCCGGTCGCCGCGGTCTGCCTGTGGTACGACGTAGGTTCGCGCCACGAGGTCAAGGGCCGTACGGGCCTTGCTCACCTTTTCGAGCACCTGATGTTCCAGGGCTCGGCGCAGGTCAAGGGCAACGGTCACTTCGAGCTGGTGCAGGGTGCGGGCGGTTCGCTCAACGGCACGACCAGCTTCGAGCGCACGAACTACTTCGAGACGATGCCCGCCCACCAGCTGGAGCTGGCTCTGTGGCTCGAGGCCGACCGGATGGGCTCGCTGCTCTCCGCGCTCGACGAGGAGTCGATGGAGAACCAGCGCGACGTCGTCAAGAACGAGCGCCGGCAGCGGTACGACAATGTCCCGTACGGCACCGCCTTCGAGCGGCTGACCGCGCTCTCCTACCCCGAGGGCCACCCGTACCACCACACGCCGATCGGCTCCATGGCCGACCTGGACGCGGCGACCCTGGAAGACGCGCGCGCCTTCTTCCGTACGTACTACGCGCCCAACAACGCGGTGATCTCGGTCGTCGGCGACATCGACCCCCAGCAGACCCTCGCCTGGATCGAGAAGTACTTCGGCTCCATCCCGTCCCACGACGGCAAGCAGCCGCCGCGCGACGGCACGCTGCCCGACATCATCGGCGAGGAGCTGCGCGAGGAGATCCGCGAAGAGGTCCCGGCCCGCGCGCTGATGGCCGCCTACCGGCTGCCGCACGACGGCACCCGCGAGGCCGACGCCGCCGACCTGGCGCTCACCGTCCTCGGCGGCGGCGAGTCCTCCCGGCTGCACAACCGCCTGGTCCGCCGCGACCGCACGGCCGTCGCCGCCGGCTTCGGGCTGCTGCGCCTGTCCGGCGCGCCCTCGCTCGGCTGGCTGGACGTGAAGACGTCGGCCGGGGTCGAGGTGCCCGACATCGAGCGCGCCGTCGACGAGGAGCTGGCCCGTTTCGCCGCCGAGGGCCCCACGCCCGAGGAGATGGAGCGCGCGCAGGCCCAGTTGGAGCGCGAGTGGCTCGACCGGCTGGGTACGGTCGCGGGCCGCGCCGACGAACTGTGCCGGTACGCCGTCCTGTTCGGCGACCCGCAGCTCGCCCTGACCGCCGTGCAGCGCGTCCTGGACATCACGGCCGAGGAGGTCCAGGCCGCCGCCGAGGCCCGCCTGCGCCCGGACAACCGCGCGGTCCTGGTGTACGAGCCGACACACGCCGCCGACGCGGCCGACGACACGACCACCGCCGCCGGTGAGACCGCGACGCGGGAAGGAGCGGACAAGTGACCGACACCGCAGCCGTGACCATGAAGTTCCACCCGCAGCCGCAGGCCGGCACCCCCACGCCGTGGGCCTTCCCCGCCCCCGAGCGCGGCTCCCTGCCCAACGGTCTGACCGTGCTGCGCTGCCACCGGCCCGGCCAGCAGGTCGTGGCCGTCGAGGTCTTCCTCGCCGCCCCCCTGGAGGCCGAGCCGGAGGGCCTCGACGGCGTCGCCACGATCATGGCGCGCGCCTTCTCCGAGGGCACCGACAAGCACTCCGCCGAGGAGTTCGCGGCCGAGCTGGAGCGCTGCGGTGCCACGCTCGACGCGTACGCCGATCATCCGGGTGTCCGGGTCTCCCTGGAGGTCCCCGTCTCCCGGCTGCCCAAGGCACTCGGCCTGCTCGCCGACGCGCTGCGCGCCCCCGCGTTCTCGGACAGCGAGGTCGAGCGGCTGGTGGCCAACCGGCTCGACGAGATCCCGCACGAGACGGCCAACCCGTCCCGCCGCGCGGCCAAGCAGCTCTCCAAGGAGCTCTTCCCGGCGACCTCCCGTATGTCGCGGCCGCGCCAGGGCACCGAGGAGACGGTGCAGCAGATCGACTCCGCCGCCGTGCGGGCCTTCTACGTGGCGCATGTACGCCCCGCGACCGCCACCGCCGTGATCGTCGGCGACCTCGAAGGCACCGACCTGGACGCCATCCTGGCCGACACCCTCGGCGCCTGGAAGGGCGACGGCGCCGAGCCGCGCCCCGTACCGCCGGTGACCGCCGACGACACGGGCCGTGTGGTCATCGTCGACCGCCCGGGCGCGGTCCAGACGCAGCTGCTCATCGGCCGGATCGGTCCGGACCGGCACGACCGCGTCTGGCCGGCCCAGGTCCTCGGCACGTACTGCCTGGGCGGCACGCTCACCTCCCGCCTGGACCGCGTCCTGCGCGAGGAGAAGGGCTACACGTACGGCGTGCGCGCCTTCGGCCAGGTGCTGCGCTCCGCTCCGGACGGATCGGGCGCCTCGATGCTGGCCATCAGCGGCTCCGTGGACACGGAGTCCACCGGCCCGGCGCTCGAAGACCTCTGGAAGGTGCTGCGCACCCTCGCGGCCGAGGGCCTCACCGACGCCGAGCGGGACGTCGCCGTACAGAACCTGGTGGGTGTCGCGCCGCTCAAGTACGAGACGGCCGCGGCCGTCGCCGGCACGCTCGCCGACCAGGTCGAGCAGCACCTGCCGGACGACTTCCAGGCCCAGATGTACGCCCGGCTCGCCGAGACGGGCACCGTGGAGGCCACCGCGGCGGTCGTCAGCGCCTTCCCCGAGGACCACTTGGTCACGGTCCTCGTAGGGGACGCCTCGCGGATCGAGGAGCCCGTCAGGGCGCTCGGCATCGGCGACGTGACGGTGGTCAGCGGCTGACGAGTCGACGCCGCACCGACCGCACGATTCCCGCGAAAACGGGAGATAGAGGGACCTCGGGAGCCGAAAGGCTGCCGGGGTCCTTCTCGTATGTCCGTTTTGTTGCGGAGGTTGCCTGTCTGGCCTGTGGGGTGCGTTACAAAACACCGTGTCTGTTTGGTGATTAAAAGATGTCCCGTTTAGCGTCTGTCCGGCTGTCCGTCAGCAGTGAGCCGCATCCGTGGCACCGGGCAGCCATCGCCGAGTCCCCGTCAGGCGCGAGCCTGGGGAGCCGGGGACCCAATCAGTCCCTGGGGTGAATCGGATGTCCTGCCGTACGGCAGGGGTCCGTAGGAGACCTTCCTGCTCCGAACCCGTCAGCTAACCCGGTAGGCGAGAAGGAAGGAAAGGACCAGCCACTTCATGGCGTTCACCCGTGCCACCGGGAAGCACCGTCGTCCGAGCCGCCTGACGCGCACCGGCGCGAACATGGCCGGCGTCGCCGCCCTCGCGACCACCGGCGTCATCGGAGGTCTGACCTCTCCAGCCCTCGCCGCAGACACCGGCATCAGCGCCGACGCCGTCCAGGACACCGGCCTGACCCAGGCCATCGTCATCGGCGACTCCCTGGCCGACCAGATCGCCGCCCAGGCCGAGCAGCAGAAGCAGCTCGCCGCCAAGGCGGAGGCGGCCCGCAAGGCGGAGGCCGAGCGCAAGGCCGAGGCCAAGCGCAAGGCGGAGGCGAGAGCCAAGGCCGAGGCCGAGGCACGGGCCAAGAAGGAGCGCGAGGAGCGCGCGGCCGAGGAACGCGCCGCCCGCGCGGCCGAGCGCAAGCGCCTGGGCAGCTACACCCTCCCGGTCGCCGGTTCCGTCGTGACCACCGGCTACAAGACCGGCGGCAACCTCTGGTCCTCCGGCAGCCACTCCGGTGTCGACTTCCGTGCCGCGTCCGGCAGTTCCGTCGTCTCCGTCGGTGCCGGCACCGTCGTCGAGGCCGGCTGGGGCGGGGCGTACGGCAACAACATCGTCATCCGGATGAACGGCGGCACGTACACGCAGTACGGCCACCTGTCGTCCCTCGGCGTCTCGGTCGGCCAGAGCGTCACCCCCGGCCAGCAGATAGGCATCTCGGGCTCGACCGGCAACTCGACCGGCCCGCACCTGCACTTCGAGGCCCGCACGTCCCCCGAGTACGGCTCCGACATGGACCCGGTCGCGTACCTGCGCGCGCACGGCGTGAACGTCTGACGGTCAGTCGTACGGAAGGCCCCGGCCCACCCGCCGGGGCCTTCCTCATGTCCAAAAGCAGTCCATGAATTCCGGCCTCCCGTCGGAAATCGCGGAATGCTGCAATAGAGTCACCGAACAGGCGTCGGTCGACCGCGTTTTGCGGGGATCAAGGCGGAGGTTCGGTCATGCGCGTTCCCGCGCAATCGGTATGCACGGCAATCCGTGACGACATCGTTTCCGGTGTGTTCCCGCGCGGCAGCAGGCTCACCGAAGAGCTGCTGGCGCGCCGTTACGGCGTCTCCCGCGTCCCGGTGCGCGAGGCGCTGCGCACGCTGGAGTCCGAGGGCTTCGTCACCACCCGCCGGCACGCCGGCGCCTGCGTTGCCGAGCCGACCGAGCAGGAGGCGGCGGACCTTCTCGAGGTGCGGACGCTGCTGGAGCCGCTGGGAGCCGCCCGCGCCGCCCAGCGGCGCACCGAGGCGCACCTCAAGGTGTTGCGCGGCCTGGTCAGGCTGGGGCAGGAGCGGGTCCGCCGGGGCCAGGGCGAGGATCTGCGCTCCCTGGGCGGCTGGTTCCACGAGACGCTCGCCCAGGCGTCGGGCAGCCCCGGCCTCACCGCCCTGCTCACGCAGCTCAGGCACAAGATCGCGTGGATGTACGCCGTCGAGCAGTCCGCCCGCCCCGCCGAGTGCTGGGCGGAACACGGGGCGATCGTCGACGCCGTGGCGCGCGGGGACGCCGAACGGGCCCGCGCGCTGACGGCGCTGCACACCGAACGGGCGGTGGCGGCGCACCGGCTGCGGCAGCCGGGTGCTCCGAAGCGCGAGCAGGAGCGCGTGAGGACTTCGCAACATGCCGAAAACATCGTGAGCGGCCGCTATTAACAGGCACGCCGTATACAAAGAGAGTTGAATTCAGGGGGGCCTTATTGTGCTGCCCGGATTTCCCGCCCCGCGCCTCCGCATATAGCGCGTACAACGAAAAGAGCCGCGGCGACCCAAATTCGGGATGCCGCGGCTCCTCCGCGAGAAGTCGCCCGTCCGCCGGTCGGCCCAGTGGGCCGTCCCGGGGGTACGAGTGGTCAGACGGTCTCGGGAAGCTCGTCCAGGCCCTCGGAGACCAGCTTCGCGAGGCGGTCGAGAGCGGCGTCCGAGCCGTCGGCCTCGGAAGCGAGCACGATCTCTTCGCCACCCTGCGCGCCCAGGCCGAGCACCGCGAGCATGGAGGCGGCGTTGACCGGGTTGCCGTCGGCCTTGGCGATCGTCACGGGGACACCCGAGGCGGTCGCGGCGCGAACGAAGATGGAGGCGGGTCGGGCGTGCAGGCCTTCGGCCCAGCCGACGGTGACACGGCGCTCAACCATGGTGTTGCCCTTCATGTTCTAACGGTTGTCTAGACCAGTCTCTCATGGCGCGCACGGCGGTCCCGACCCCGGCCCCGCGCGGGCCGCGCACAGGGCCCTCAGCCTGCCTTGCCCCGAGCGGGCCCGCGACCCGTAGGCTTTCGTCATGCAGCCCCCGCTGGAGCAGGCCCCGCAGGATCACCACGGGCACCACGCCTACCCGGCCCACTGGGAAGCCGACGTGGTGCTGCGTGACGGAGGTACGGCGCGGATCCGCCCCATCACCGCCGACGACGCCGAACGCCTGGTCAGCTTCTACGAGCAGGTGTCGGACCAGTCGAAGTACTACCGCTTCTTCGCACCGTACCCCCGGCTCTCCGCCAAGGACGTCCACCGCTTCACCCACCACGACTACGTGGACAGGGTGGGTCTTGCGGCGACGGTCGGCGGCGAGTTCATCGCCACCGTCCGGTACGACCGCATCAACGCCCAGGGACGCCCCTCCTCCGGCCCCGAGGCCGATCTCGCGGAGGTCGCCTTCCTCGTCCAGGACGCGCACCAGGGGCGCGGTGTCGCCTCCGCCCTGCTCGAACACATCGGCGCGGTCGCCCGAGAGCGCGGCATCCGGCGCTTCATGGCGGAGGTGCTGCCCGCCAACACCAAGATGATCAAGGTCTTCACGGACGCGGGCTACACCCAGCAGCGCAGCTTCGAGGACGGCGTCGTCCACCTCGAATTCGACCTGGAGCCGACCGACCGCTCCGTCGCCGTGCAGCGCGCCCGCGAGCACCGCGCGGAGTCCCGCTCCGTGCAGCGCCTGCTCGGCCCCGGCTCGGTCGCCGTCGTCGGCGCGGGGCGCGCGCCGGGCGGTGTGGGACGTACCGCGCTGCGCAATCTGCTCGCCGCCGGATTCACCGGCCGCACGTACGCCGTGAACCGGGCCTTCCCCGAGGACCTCACCGAGCTGGACGGCGTGCCCGCGCACCGCTCCGTCGCCGGGATCGGCGAGGCCGTCGACCTCGCGATCGTGGCCGTACCGGCCGAACGGGTGCCGGAGGTGGTCGCGGACTGCGGCGAGAGCGGAGTCCAGGGGCTGGTCGTCCTGTCCGCCGGGTACGCCGAGAGCGGGCCCGCGGGACGGGCGCGCCAGCGTGAACTGGTGCGGCAGGCGCGTTCGTACGGCATGCGGATCATCGGCCCGAACGCCTTCGGGATCATCAACACCTCGGACGCCGTACGCCTCAACGCCTCCCTCGCGCCGGAACCGCCCGCGCGCGGCCGCATCGGGCTGTTCACCCAGTCCGGCGCGATCGGCATCGCGCTGCTGTCCGGGCTGTACCGGCGCGGCGCGGGCCTCTCCTCGTTCATCTCGTCCGGCAACCGGGCGGACGTGTCCGGCAACGACTTCCTCCAGTACTGGTACGACGACCCCGACACCGACGTCGTCCTCCTCTACCTGGAGTCGATCGGCAACCCGCGCAAGTTCACCCGCCTCGCGCGGCGGACGGCGGCGGCGAAGCCGGTCGTCGTGGTGAAGGGCGCGCGCCACAGCGGCAGCACGCCGCCGGGGCACGCGGTGCCCGCCACGCGCATCCCGGACGCCACCGTGTCCGCGCTGCTGCGGCAGGCGGGGGTGATCCGCGTCGACACCGTCACCGAGCTCGTCGACGCGGGGCTGCTGCTGGCGGGCCAGCCGCTGCCGGCGGGCCCGCGGGTCGCGATCCTCGGCAACTCGGAGTCCCTGGGGCTGCTGACGTACGACGCCTGTCTGGCGGAGGGCCTGCGCCCGCTCCCGCCGCTCGACCTGACGACGGCCGCGACGCCGGCGGACTTCCGGGCCGCGCTGGCGGCGGCGCTGGCCGACGGGGTGTGCGACGCGGTCGTGGTGACCGCGATTCCGTGGGTCGGCGAGAACGGTGCCACGGAGTCGGGCGACGGGGAGGTGCTGGCGGCGGCGCTGCGGGAGGCGGCGGCGACGGGCCCGGCGAAGCCGGTGGCGGTGGTGCACGTGGAGATGGGCGCGCTGGCGGACGCTCTGGCCGCCGCGACGAGCACGGCCCGCCCGGCGGCTCCGGGTGCCCCTGAGCCGGGAACGGGTGCCGCCGCGCGCAGCGCCGCCCCCGCCCGCCGCTTGCCGGACCCGGGCGCCGCCCCGGCCCCCGGCCCCCGGACGCCGGACCGGCCGGAGACGGCCGCCGAACCGAGCACGGGTGCGGCCCCGGCGCTCCAGGAGACCGCCGGAGGGCGTCAGGGGGAAGGCGACCCCACCCGCCGCATCCCCGCCTACCCCGCCGCCGAGCGCGCCGTCCGGGCGCTGGCCGAGGCCGTCAAGTACGCCCAGTGGCGACGGCAGGCCGCCGACCCCGGGCGGGTGCCCGAGTACGAGGACATCGACGAAGCCGGTGCCGCCGCCCAGATCGGCGCGCTCCTCGGCGACGACAGGCGGCCGGACGACCGGCGGCCGGACGGCCCGGCCCCCCGCTCCGTCCCCCTGGCCGACGACGACGCCCGCGAGCTGCTCAGGCGGTACGGAATCGACGTACGCCCCACCCTGCCCGCGCCGCACCCCGACGACGCCGTCGCGGCGGCCGGGCGGCTCGGCTACCCCGTGGCGCTCAAGACCACCGCCCCGCACCTGCGCCACCGCCCCGACCTCGGGGCCGTACGGCTCGATCTGGCCGACGAGACGGAACTGCGGCGGGCGTACCTCGAATTGACCGACGCCCTGGGCAGCCCCGAGGAGCTTCAGCTCGTCGTCCAGGAGATGGCCCCGCGCGGCGTCGACACCGTCGTCAGGGCCTCCATCGACGCGGCGGCCGGCGCCGTGCTCTCCTTCGGCCTGGCCGGAGCCGCCTCCGAGCTGCTCGGGGACATCGCGCACCGACTGGTTCCGGCCACCGACCGGGACGCCGCCGAACTGATCCGGTCCATCCGGACCGCTCCGCTCCTCTTCGGCTGGCGCGGCTCCGACCCGGTCGACACCGCCGCGCTCGAACAGCTCCTGCTGCGGGTGTCCCGGCTCGTGGACGACCACCCGGAAGTGGTCGGGATCGCCCTGGAACCCGTGGTCGTCGCCCCGCACGGCGTGTCCGTCCTCGGCACGGCCGTACGCCTCGCGCCCCCGCCCGCCCGCGACGACCTCGGCCCCCGCCGCCTGCCGAGCTACTGACCCCGGCATGACGGCCCCCAGCGCCCCGTAGGATGGAGGACATGGCGAAGACCGGTACGACGACCCAGGGGCTGCGCGCGGCGATCGAGCGCAGCGGCTACTACCCGGCCCTTGTGGCCGAAGCGGTGGAGGCCGCTGTAGGCGGCGAACCGGTCGCCTCGTACCTCGTGCACCAGGAGACGACGTTCGACTCCAACGAGGTCCGCCGGCACGTCACGGTCCTCGTCCTGACCGGCAACCGCTTCATCGTCAGCCACACGGACGAGCAGGCCGCCGACACCACCTCCCCGGCGCCGTACGCCACCACCTCCACCGAGTCGGTCAAGCTGGACCGGATCTCCTCGGTCGTGGTCAGCCGCGTCGTCGCCAACCCGGAGAAGTACGTTCCCGGCACGCTGCCCCGCGAGGTCGTCCTGACCATCGGCTGGGGTGCCGTGTCGCGCATCGACCTGGAGCCCGCCGCCTGCGGCGACCCCAACTGCGAGGCGGACCACGGCTACACCGGCAACACCACCGCCGACGACCTCAGCCTGCGCGTCAGCGAGGCCGGCGACGGTCCGGACACCGTGCGCCAGACGCTCGCGTTCGCCCAGGCGCTCTCCGAAGCGACCGCCGCGGCCGACCGCTGATGGCGCAGCCCGCCTGGTCCGACCCGGTTCCCCTCGCCCTGGACACCGCGCCCGTCCCCGCATACGGCACCGGCTCGCTCGCCGACCTCCTGCCGACCCTGGCGGCGGGCATGGACGTACCCGGCACGACCGCCGCGATCCCCGAGCTGACCCCCGCCGACCGGAACTGCGTGTTCCTGATCGACGGCCTCGGCTGGGAGCAGATCAAGGCGCACCCGGAGGAGGCCCCGTACCTCCACTCCCTCCTCGGCAGCTCCCGCGGCGGCACCGGCCGCCCGCTCACGGCGGGCTTCCCCGCCACCACCGCGACCTCGCTCGCCTCGGTCGGCACCGGCCTGCCGCCCGGCGCGCACGGCCTGCCCGGCTACACGGTCCGCGACCCGCAGACCGGCGCGCTGATGAACCAGCTGCGCTGGAAGCCGTGGACCGACCCGCACGTCTGGCAGCCGTACCCCACGGTCTTCCAGCTCGCGGACGCCGCGGGCGTGCACACCGCGCAGGTGTCCGCGCCCGACTTCCAGCACACCCCGCTGACCAAGATCGCGCTGAGCGGCGGCACCTTCCGCGGCAGGCTGACCGGCGAGGACCGGATGGACCTCGCGGCCGAGCAACTGGCGTCCGGCGACCGTTCGCTCGTCTACACGTACTACAGCGAGGTCGACGGCAAGGGCCACCGGTTCGGCATCGACTCCGACGCCTGGCGCGGCCAGCTGATGTACGTCGACCGGCTCGCCCAGCGCCTCGCCGAGCAGCTCCCGCCCCGCTCGGCCCTCTACATCACCGCCGACCACGGCATGATCGACATCCCCTTCGACGAGGAGTCGCGCATCGACTTCGACGAGGACTGGGAGCTGAGCGCCGGCGTCGCCCTGCTGGGTGGCGAGGGCAGGGCCCGCCATGTGTACGCCGTCCCGGGCGCCGAGAGCGATGTGCTCACAGTCTGGCGCGAGGTGCTCGGCGAGCAGTTCTGGGTGGCGAGCCGCGACGAGGCGATCGCGGCCGGCTGGTTCGGTCCGGTGATCGACGAGCGTGTGTACGGACGTATCGGTGACGTCGTCGCCGCGTCCCACGACGACGTCGTCGTCATCGCCTCGCGCCGTGAGCCGCACGAGTCCGCGATGGTGGGCATGCACGGTTCCATGACGGCCGCCGAGCAGCTCGTCCCGCTCCTCGAAGTCCGCTCGTAACCACACCACGCACCGCCCCCGCACAGACCCGAAAGGTCCCCAACCCCTCATGCCCGAGCTGGTGTTCTTCTCCGGAACGATGGACTGCGGAAAGAGCACCCTCGCTCTTCAGATCGAGCACAACCGGTCGACCCGCGGCCTCCAGGGCATGATCTTCACGCGTGACGACCGGGCGGGTGAGGGCAAGCTCTCCTCCCGCCTCGGCCTGGTCACCGACGCCGTCGAGGCCGCCGAGGGCTTCGACTTCTACGCGTACCTCGTCGCCCATCTCTCCCAGGGCAACCGCGCCGACTACGTGATCGTGGACGAGGCGCAGTTCCTCGCCGGCGAGCAGATCGACCAGCTCGCCCGCGTCGTCGACGACCTGGAACTCGACGTCTTCGCCTTCGGCATCACCACCGACTTCCGCTCCAAGCTCTTCCCCGGCTCGCAGCGCCTGGTCGAACTCGCCGACCGGGTCGAGGTCCTCCAGGTGGAGGCGCTGTGCTGGTGCGGCGCCCGGGCCACGCACAACGCCCGCACGATCGGCGGCGAGATGGTCGTCGAGGGCGCCCAGGTCGTCGTGGGTGACGTCAACCAGTCACCGGACGAGGTCGGTTACGAGGTGCTGTGCCGCCGCCACCACCGGCGCCGGATGACGGCCGCCGCCGCGCACGCCGGGGCCCTGTCGCCCGACGTGCTGCCCGTCGACCCGTCCTCCCTCACCGACACCGTCAGCCGGCCGCCGTCGTCACGATCGTGAACACCGCGCCCTCCGGGTCCGAGACGCACGCCGTCCGGCCGGTGGCCGTGTCGTGGGGCGGCCGCAGCACGTGCCCGCCGAGTTCCGTCAGCACGCGGGCCGACTCGTCGGTGTCGCCGACCTCGAAGTACGTCATCCAGTGCGCGCCCCGGTCGCGCGGTAGCGCCTGGCCCACGCCCCGCGCGGAGGCCACCGGGCGACCGTCGAGGCGGAGCGTCAGGCGGTCGAAGTCGGCAGAGCTCTCCGCCTCCACCTCGAAGCCGAAGACAGCCGCGTAGAACTTGCCGACCATCGACGTCTCACGTGTCATCAGCTCGTTCCAGACGGGCGTGCCGTGGGTGCCGGCGAGCGCCGTCCCCAGATGGGCCGCGGCCTGCCAGACGCCGAAGACCGCGCCCGCCGGGTCGGAGCCGATCGCCATCCGCCCGGCGTCGCCCGCGTCGAGCGGCCCGACGCCGACGGTGCCGCCGTGGCTCCTGATCGACTCGGCCGTCACATCGGCGTCCTCGGTGGCGAAGTACGGCGTCCAGGCGATGGGCAGGTGCCGGTCGGGCGGCAGTTGCCCGATGCCGGCGATCTCCTTCCCGTCGAGCATGGCCCGTACGTAGGGACCGAGCTGCTGCGGTCCCGGCTGGAACTCCCAGCCGAACAGCGCTCCGTAGAATTCCTGGGTGGTGGCCAGGCCGTGCACCATCAGGCTCACCCAGCAGGGCGCACCGGGCGTTCGCCGCCGGGTCGCTGCCTCCGTCATCGTCACTCTCTCCTCGGACCATTCGTGGTGGTCGTGCGGGAACGAGCGGCCGTCGTACAGCCGTGAAGGCGCGCCCGTGCAGATGCTCGCACCACCTGTCGTGCAGCGCGTCCCGGCCGCGCCGCTTTGCGTGGGTTCCCGAAGGAGAATGCCTGATTTGGCATCACTCGTCCGATTCGACTGCGTGGCCGTACGGTGTCGGTCGTAGGGAAGGCTGCGCGAGGATGGCCCCTATGAATGCCATCATCACCGCAGCCGAACTCGCCGACGAGCTGGCCGGGGACCGTCCTCCGGTCCTGCTGGACGTCCGCTATCAGATGGGCGGACCGCACGGCCGCGCAGCGTACGAGGAAGGCCACATCCCCGGAGCCGTCTTCGTCGACCTCGAAGCGGAACTCGCCGATCCGCCCGGTCCCGGTGGCCGTCACCCGCTCCCCGGTGTCGAGACCTTCGGCGCCGTCATGCGCCGCGCGGGCGTGCGCGGGGACACCCCGGTGGTCGTGTACGACGGCGGGCAGGGCTGGGCCGCGGCACGCGCCTGGTGGATGCTGCGCTGGACCGGCCACCCCGACGTACGGGTGCTGGACGGCGGTCTCGCGGTGTGGACCGGCCCGGTCGAGTCGGACGTACCCGAACCGGCTCCCGGCGATTTCCGGCCAGTTCCCGGCGCCGTACCCCTTCTTGACGCCGACGGCGCGGCCGCACTGGCCCGCACCGGACTGCTGCTCGACGCGCGGGCGGCGGAGCGCTACCGGGGCGAGGTGGAGCCGATCGACCCGGTGGCCGGTCACATCCCGGGCGCGGTCTCGGCCCCCACCACGGAGAACGTCGGGCCCGACGGCCGTCTGCTCCCGGCGTCCGAGCTGGCTGCCCGCTTCAAGTCGCTCGGCGCGGGCGAGGACCGGCCGGTCGGCGTCTATTGCGGCTCCGGCGTCTCCGCGGCGCAGCAGGTGCTGGCCCTGGACGTCGCGGGCATCCCGGCGGCGCTGTACGTCGGCTCGTGGTCGGAGTGGATCACCGACACGTCCCGCCCCGTGGCCACCGGAGCCGAACCCCGGTAACTCGGGTAACAGCGCCGGCCGGGGCAACTCCGCGTGCGCAGGGGCCCGTACGCGATGCGTACGGGCCCCTGCGCTCAATGCGTCTAGTCCTGCTTCTTGCGGCGCGTACCGAAGACGATCTCGTCCCAGCTCGGTACGGCCGCCCGCCGCCCGGGCCGCACGCCGTCGGCCTCGGCCTGGCGGTCCGTCGTGCCGGTGAGCCGGTCCCGATGCCCGGCGACGGCGCGCGGCATGAGCACATCGGCGTATGCCGCACCCGCTCCGGAAGCGGCGGACGCCGCCGGCTCCTCGGCCTCCGGTTCCTCCACCGACGCGGGTTCGGTCGTTGGCGGCTCGGGTGGCGGGGCGGGCCGCTCGGGCACCACCATGTCGCCGCGGAAGCTCGGCACCGCCTCCAGCAGGCTGGTCAGCGAATCGCGTTCACCGCCGGGGGAGTCGTCCGCGTCGGGCGAGGGCGCGACGGGCCGCTCCAACTGCCGGTCGAGCGCGCGGTCCAGCGGCCGGTCCCGGGGCAGCCGCGCGATCCGCGGTACGAACGGGAAGCTCGGCTCGGGCGCGGCCGCCAGTGAGGTGTCGTCGGTCTCGCCGATCAGCGAGCGCGCCTCGTCGTCCACAGCCTGTACGAGCCGCCGCGGCGGGTCGTACGTCCAGCTCGCGGAGTGGGGCTCGCCCGCGACGCGGTAGACCAGCAGCACTTCCCACGTGCCGTCGTCGCGCCGCCAGGAGTCCCACAGGACCGTTTCCTTGTCGGCGCCGCGCAGCAGCAGCCGCTCCTGCACCGCCTCGCCGAGCTGCGGTCCGGTCCCGGTGTTCTCACCGGGACGGCGTACGGGGGTCTTCCTGGCGCGTTCGGCCATGAAGGCGCGCTCGGCGAGCACGGGCCCTTCGAAGCGGCGTACCCGGTCCACGGGGATGCCTGCGTGCTGGGCGACCTCCTCGGCGGAGGCACCGGCGCGTATACGCGCCTGGATGTCCCGAGGCCGGAGGTGGCTCTCCACCTCGATCTCGATCTGGCCGAGACGGGCGCGGTCGTTGCGCACCGCGGCACGCAGCCGCTCATCGATGGGAAGCGTGTACTCCGTGCTGTCAGCAGCCTTCAGCACCAGTCGTGTGCCGTCATTCGAGACGGCCACGACACGCAGTTCGGGCATGGGAACCTCCCGGGTGGTGCCTGCCGACGTCACGTGCGTCGCTGCTTCCGCTAGTCGAGTGTGGCCTGCCCGGGTGCAGCCTGCCACAACCTTGCCCAGTTGCCCGGCGTGTCGGGCATCAGCCCGGGATCGCCGTTATGGCACGGTTACCATTTCGCCACTCGCTGTGACCGTGTCGTCACTTTGAGCGGCGGGCACCCGCGGTGACGGCCGGACCCAGGGCTCGCCACAGTACTCCATTCGGGCCATGGGGGTGGACCGGCGCGCCACCGAAGTTCTCGCGGGGTACGGGAGTTGAGTCTTCCGGTTTGCCCTCACAGCCGCTCCCACGTGGCCTGTTTCACAAATTCTCCGGAAACGGAACTATCTACTTCGCCCAAATGTCCCTTCATGGTGCGGGGTGGAACAGATGGGCCAGATGGGTGAGATGGGTATTCAGAGGCTGCGTACGGACGGGAGGCCGGCACCCGACAAGGCCGGCACCGACGGCACCGACCGGGCCGACGGCACCGAGCGGACCGACGGCGCCGACAAGGGGGAGGCTCCGAGGAATCCGCGTCTCGACCTGAGCGTGGCTCAGGTGGCGGGGAGCGCGGTGGCCGCGGTCGTGGCGGCGGTTCTGGCCTCCAAGCTCGGTGTGTACGGGACGATCATCGGCGCCGGAGTGGTCAGCGTCGTCGCGACCAGCGGCGGCACGGTCTTCCAGCACCTCTTCCGCCGGACCGGGGAGCAGCTCCGCGAGGTGACGGTCCACGCCAGACCGGGAGTTCCGGCCCGCCGGCCGGCGGGCCGCCAGGTGCCGCGCACCGTCACCGCGGCGACGGACCCGCCGAACCAGGAGTTCGGCGAAGCCACCACGCACGGCACACGCGTGCGGGGTTGGCGGCGTTCCGTCGTCGCGGCGGTAGTGGTCTTCGTCGTGGCGATGGGCGGCATCTCGGCGTACGAGCTGCTCTCGGGCGGCGATCTCAGCGGTGGCAGGGGCAGTACGGTCGGCAACGTCTTCCGGGGTGGCGAGCAGCACCGCCGCGACACCTCTCCGGTGGAGGCGCCCACGCCGCCGGCGGACACCCCCGGCGGCGCCGGATCGCCGAGCCCGGATGCCGGGACTCCAGCCGGCCGGAGCCCCGGCCCCGGGTCGGAACCCGGAACCGGCACAGGCACGGGCACGGCAGACGCCCGTGACTCGCCTGAACCCGGCAGGACATCTCCCCCGAAGACGCCTCCCGCCACGCCGGACGGCGGCGGCACGGCCGGCGCGGAGACCCCGGCTCCCACCCCGACGCCCTCCGGTGGCACGGTTCCCGGCACGGGCGACGGCGATGCCGGCGAGGCCCCGGAGACCGGTGCCCCGCCGGCCGGGACCCCGGCCCCGTGAGGGCCGCGGCCGGCCGCCCTATTCGCCCAGGACCCGGCGCAGGTAGTCGTTGCCGAAGAGGCGCTGCGGGTCCAGCCGGTCGCGCAGCGCCGTGAACTCGGCGAAGCGCGGGTAGACCCCGGCCAGGTACTCCGCGTCACGGGTGTGCACCTTGCCCCAGTGCGGCCGCCCGCCGTGCGCGGTCATGATCCGCTCCACGGCGGTGAAGTACGCCTGGTACGGCGTCCCCCGGTACATGTGCACGGCGATGTACGCCGTCTCCCTCCCCGACGCCGTGGAGAGCGTGATGTCGTCCGCCGGGGCCGTGCGGACCTCCACCGGGAAGCTGACGCGAAGCGGCGAGCGCTCGATCAGCGTCCTCACCTCACGCAGCGCCGCCACCGCGGCCTCGCGCGGGACGGCGTACTCCATCTCCATGAAGCGCACCCGGCGCGGACTTGTGAAGACCTTGTAGGGGATGTCCGTGTACGTACGGGCGGACAGCGCGCGGCTGGAGATCTTCGCGATCGCGGGGACGGTCCGGGGAAGGACCCGGCCCACGGCGCACGCCACCTGGAAGACACCGTTGGACAGCAGCTCGTCCTCGACCCAGGCGCCGAGCTTTCCGGGCGGGGCGGCGGGGCCGGCGCTGCGATTGTTGCGTTTGGTGTTGCAGTTGCCGGTGTGCGGGAACCAGTAGAACTCGAAGTGCTCGTTCTCCGCGTACAGCGCCTCGAAGTCGGCCGTGACGCGGTCGAACGTCATCGGCTCCTCGCGCGCCGTCAGCAGGAAGACCGGCTCGACGGCGAAGGTGATCGCCGTGACGACGCCCAGCGCGCCGAGCCCCACCCTGGCCGCCGCGAAGACGTCGGCATTCTCCTTCTCGGAGCACGTCAGCAGCGATCCGTCCGCCAGAACCAGCTCCAGCGCGAGGATCTGCGCGGCCGTCGCCGCCGAGTCGCGGCCCGTGCCGTGCGTCCCGGTACTGGTCGCGCCGGCGACCGTCTGCTCCATGATGTCGCCCATGTTGGTGAGCGACAGGCCCTCCCGGGCGAGCGCCACGTTCAGGCGCTTGAGCGGAGTGCCGGCTTCCACGGTCACGGTCCCGGCCGCCCGGTCGATCCGGCGGATACCGGTCAGCAGGTCGGGCCGTATCAGCACACCGTCGGTCGCGGCGACCGACGTGAAGGAGTGGCCGGTGCCCACCGCCTTCACCTTCAGGCTGTCCGCCGCGGCCCGGCGCACGGCCTCGGCCAGTTCCTCGGCCGAGGCGGGGGTCACTTCCCGCACCGGGCGGGCGGTGACGTTCCCCGCCCAGTTACGCCACGTGCTCGCCGTCCTGGACGCCGTCCTCGATGTGCCGGCCATCTTTCCCGTGCCCTCCCCGCGTCGGTGCCGGCGTGCGAAGCCGGCGATACCCCAGGAACGCCACCAGGGCCGCGAGAACTCCCGCCGCGACCGGCACCGCGTACCCCGCGTCCGCCCCCGCCGCGTCGACCACCCAGCCTGCGGCCGAGGAACCGAGAGCGACGCCGACGGCGAGCCCGGTTCCCGTCCAGGTCATGCCCTCGGTCAGTTTGGTGCGCGGTACGTGCTGCTCGATGAGAGCCATGGTGGTCACCATCGTGGGTGCGATGGACAGGCCCGCGACAAAGAGCGCCACGGCCAGCAACGGCAGGTTCCCGGCCAGTAGGAGGGGGATCATACTCACGGCCATCGCGCAGACGCCCAGCAGCCACCTGGTGGATGCCCGCCCCTTGAGATGCAGCAGCCCGAACACGGCTCCCGCGAGACAGGACCCGAGCGCGTACACGGCCAGGACGAGGCTGGCCGCCGCCTTGTGGCCCTGCTCCTCGGCGAACGCCACCGTCACCACGTCGATCGACCCGAAGATCGCCCCGACGGCCACGAAGGTGGCCACCAGCACCTGGAGCCCCCGGGAGGCCAGCGCGGAGCCGCCGGTGTGCTCGTCGCGCGGATGCGGGACGGGCTCGGTGCCCCGCTGGGCGGTCAGCCAGAACACGCCGACGACCAGGAAGACCACCGCGAGCAGCGGACCGGCCTCCGGGAACCACGAGGTCGACAGACCGATGGAGATGATCGGGCCGAAGATGAAGCAGACCTCGTCGGCGATCGACTCCCACGAGTACGCCGTGTGCAGTTCGCGCGGCGAGCCCCGGTAGATCTCGGCCCAGCGGGCCCGGACCATCGAGCCGACGCTGGGCACGCAGCCGGCGCCCGCCGAGAACACGAAAAGGGTCCAGTCGGGCGCGCCCTGCTGGGCACAGATCAGCAGCCCCGCGACCGCCGCCGCCGCGACCACGGTGGCGGGGCGCAGGACACGGCGCTGCCCGTACCGGTCGACGTAACGCGATATCTGCGGGCCCATCACGGCCGCCGACATGGCGAGGGTCGCCGAAAGGGCGCCCGCCAGCCCGTACCGGCCGGTGATCTGCGAAATCATGGTGACGATGCCGATGCCCATCATGGAAATCGGTATCCGGCCGAAGAACCCGGCGACGGAGAACGCCTTGGTGCCTGGGGCGGCGAAGATCGCGCGGTAGGGACTGGGCAAGGGGCGCTCCGGTAAGGCGTATAGGTGGAGCTTGCATCTTACGGCCGCCGCGCGGCGTGCCGCACGGCGGTTTCACCGCCACGGCGGGCGAGTGGCAGGATCGTTCCCATGCCTGATCAGCGCGATCCCGCCCCTTACGACGCCCTGCTGCTTCTCTCCTTCGGCGGCCCCGAAGGCCCGGACGACGTGGTCCCGTTCCTGGAGAACGTCACCCGTGGCCGCGGCATCCCCAAGGAGCGGCTCAAGGAGGTGGGGCAGCACTACTTCCTGTTCGGCGGAGTCAGCCCGATCAACGCGCAGAACCGCGCGCTCATCGAGTCCCTGCGCACGGACTTCGCCCAGCACGGTCTGGACGGCCTGCCGGTCTACTGGGGCAACCGCAACTGGGCGCCGTACCTGGTGGACACCCTGCGCGAGATGGCCGCGGACGGTCGACGGCGGATCGCCGTGCTGGCCACAAGTGCGTACGCCTCGTACTCCGGCTGCCGCCAGTACCGCGAGAACCTCGCCGACGCGCTCGCCACGCTGGAGGCCGAGGGGATCGAGCCGCCGCGCGTCGACAAGCTGCGGCACTACTTCAACCACCCGGGCTTCGTACGCCCCATGGTCGACGGGGTCGTCAAGTCCCTGGCGGAGCTGGACGAGAGCGTACGGGCGGGGGCGCACCTCGCCTTCACGACGCACTCGATCCCCACCGCTGCGGCGGACACGGCCGGACCCGTGGAGGCACACGGTGACGGCGGGGCGTACGTCGCCGAGCACCTGGACGTCGCACGGGTGATCGCCGAGGCCGTGCGCGAGGAGACCGGTGTCGCGCACCCCTGGCAGCTCGTCTACCAGTCGCGCAGCGGGGCCCCGCACATCCCGTGGCTGGAGCCGGACATCTGCGACCACCTGGAGGAGCGGCACGCGGCGGGCGTGCCCGCCGTCGTGATGGTCCCGATCGGCTTCGTCTCGGACCACATGGAGGTGCTGTACGACCTCGACACCGAGGCCACCGCCAAGGCGGCCGAACTGGGCCTGCCCATCCGGCGGTCCGCGACCGTGGGCGCCGACCCGCGCTTCGCCGCGGCCGTGCGCGACCTCCTGCTGGAGCGCGCGGCCGCCGAGCGGGGGCTCGCGGTGGAGCGGTGCGCGCTGGGGTCGCTGGGCGCGAGCCACGACCTCTGCCCGGTCGGGTGCTGCCCGGCCCGCGCTCCCAGGCCGGCGGCCGCGGGAGCCGACAGTCCGTACGCCTGATCTTCCGTACGCCTGAACCTTTGTACGCCTGATCATCGCCTTCGCTGGGAGAGCCGTGACCGATCCCCTCTTGTCCGAACTGCTCGAACTCGCCGTGGAGGCCGCGCGGCGGGCCGGTGCGCTGCTGCGGGACGGGCGGCCCGCCGATCTCGGTGTGGCCGCCACCAAGTCCAGCCCCATCGACATCGTCACCGAGATGGACATCGCCGCCGAGAAGCTGATCACCGGCTTCCTCGCCGAACACCGGCCCGAGGACGGGGTCCTGGGGGAGGAGGGCGCGAGCAGCGAGGGAACGAGCGGCGTGCGGTGGGTGATCGACCCGCTCGACGGCACCGTCAACTACCTGTACGGGCTGCCCACTTGGGCGGTGTCCGTCGCGGCCGAACGCGGCGGCGAGACGGTGGTCGGCGTCGTGGAGGCGCCGATGCGGGGCGAGACGTACCAGGCGGTACTGGGCGGCGGCGCGTACGCCGACGGCAAGGCGCTCGCGGTGCGGCCGTCGCCGCCGCTCGACCAGGCGCTGGTGTCGACCGGCTTCAACTACGTCACGGCGGTGCGCAGCCACCAGGCGGACGTCGCGCAGCGGCTGATTCCCAGGCTGCGGGACATCCGGCGGAGCGGGTCGGCGGCGGTCGATCTGTGCGATGTGGCCGCGGGGCGGCTGGACGGGTACTACGAGCGTGGGCTCAGGCCGTGGGACTGGGCCGCGGGGTGCCTGATCGCGCGGGAGGCGGGCGCGGTGACCGGCGGGCGGCCCGGCCGGCGTCCTTCCGGCGAGCTGACCGTCGCGGCCTCGCCCGGGGTCTTCGAGCCGCTCCAGGCGCTGCTGGAGGATTTCGGAGCCTGGCACGACTAGCAGCCGGGGACTCCGGGGAAGCCCCCTACGACGCGAAAGGCCCCCGCGCCATCCCCGGCGCGGGGGCCTCTCTCGTCATCCGTACGGTCGACCGACCGGCAGGTCACGCGCTCGCGGCGGTTACCTTTACGCCGTGCTCCGCGGCGAGACGGTGCAGGTCGTCCAGCTCCGCCTGCTCCACCTCCGCCAGGAAGTCGTCGCCCGTCTCACGAGCCATCGTGAGGTCGGATTCCGTGGCCTTTATGCGCTGCAGCAGGCCTGCGGTGAAAGCGTCCATGGGTTGCGCCCCCTCGTCATGGGTCGGTGGCACGGGGGTGTGCCGGGGGTGGGTGCGTCGATCACGTGGCGTGCCGAATACAGGGCGTGATCGCGGGGTGTGCAGTCGTCCTCCCCACCGGCCGCCTCAGGAAAACCTCAACTCGCCCGGGAATCATGGAAATCCCCACGCATGGCCGTCCTCCGGCCCCTTCCGCCCGTACCGCCTTACCGCCGGTTTATGGCCGAAAGGGGCAGGATGGCTGCACACAGCCAAGGGATTCACCTGCCCGCATGGGCAATCAGTGGAAGGAATTACGACGTGCGCGTACTCGTCGTCGAGGACGAGCAGCTGCTCGCCGATGCGGTGGCCACCGGACTGCGCCGGGAGGCCATGGCCGTCGACGTCGTGTACGACGGAGCGGCCGCCCTGGAGCGCATCGGGGTGAACGACTACGACGTCGTCGTGCTCGACCGTGACCTCCCGCTAGTCCACGGAGACGACGTCTGCCGGAAGATCGTCGAGCTGGGCATGCCCACCCGGGTCCTGATGCTCACCGCCTCCGGTGACGTCAGCGACCGCGTGGAGGGCCTGGAGATCGGCGCCGACGACTACCTCCCCAAGCCCTTCGCCTTCAGCGAGCTCACCGCGCGCGTACGGGCCCTCGGGCGCCGTACGACCGTGGCCCTGCCGCCCGTCCTGGAGCGCTCCGGCATCAAGCTCGACCCGAACCGCCGTGAGGTCTTCCGCGACGGCCAGGAGATCCAGCTCGCGCCGAAGGAGTTCGCGGTACTGGAGGTGCTGATGCGCAGCGAAGGCGCTGTCGTGTCGGCCGAGCAGCTCCTCGAAAAAGCCTGGGACGAGAACACCGACCCGTTCACCAACGTCGTCCGCGTCACGGTCATGACACTGCGCCGCAAGCTGGGTGAGCCCCCGGTCATCGTCACGGTGCCCGGCTCCGGCTACCGGATCTGACGCGCCATGACCGCTACCCCGGCGCCACCCGGCGCGCCCCCGAAACCCACCTGGGACCCCAGGGGACCTGAACCCTCGTTCCCCTGGCTCCGCCCCACCATCCGGATACGTCTCACCCTGCTCTACGGCGGGATGTTCCTGATCGCCGGCATCCTGCTGCTCTCGATCATCTACCTGCTGGCCGCCCAGGCACTCGCGGTCGGCAGCGACCTGCCCTTCAAGATCGTGAGCGGTAGCGTCGAGAGCGCGGTGTGCAGCAACCTCCAGGAGCTGCCCAGCCGCCCCACGCCCGAGCAGTTCAACGCGGCGATGAGCGCCTGCGTCAACCACCAGCGCCAGCAGGCGCTCGACGAGCTGCTCAGCCGCTCGCTCCTCGCCCTGCTCGGGCTCAGCGTCATCGCGTTCGCCTTCGGGTACGCGATGGCCGGCCGCGTCCTCTCGCCGCTCGGCAGGATCACGCGTACGGCGCGCAGGGTGGCCGGCACCGACCTGACCCGGCGGATCGAGCTGGACGGTCCGGACGACGAGCTCAAGGAGCTCGCCGACACCTTCGACGAGATGCTCGACCGGCTGGAGCGGGCGTTCACCGCGCAGCAGCGGTTCGTGGGCAACGCGTCGCACGAGCTGCGCACGCCGCTCGCGATCAACCGGACGCTGCTGGAGGTCCACCTGTCGGACCCCGGCGCCCCTCTGGAGCTCCAGCAGCTCGGCAAGACGCTGCTGGCCACCAACGAGCGCAGCGAGCAGCTCGTGGAGGGCCTGCTGCTGCTCGCCAGCAGCGAGAACCAGATCGTCGAGCGCAAGCCGGTGGACCTGGCCGAGGTGGCCTCGCGCGCCATCGACCAGGCACACGGCGAGGCGGCGGCGAAGGGCGTGGAGATCCGCGGCGAGCGCGCGCCCGCCGTCGTCCAGGGCAATGGCGTCCTGCTGGAGCGGATCGCGCTTAACCTGGTGCAGAACGCCGTGCGGTACAACGTCCCCGAGGACGGCTGGGTCGAGGTCACCACCGAGGTCCAGCACGGGCAGGCACTCCTGGTCGTCTCGAACGCGGGTCCAGTGGTTCCCGCGTACGAGATCGACAACCTCTTCGAGCCGTTCAGGCGCCTGCGTACGGAGCGCACCGGCAGCGACAAGGGCGTGGGTCTCGGCCTCTCCATCGCGCGCAGCGTCGCGCGAGCCCACGGAGGCCGTATCATCGCGGAGCCCCGAGAGGGCGGCGGCCTCGTGATGCGTGTCACGCTCCCGGTCTGAGATGTTTCGCGCAGCCACGCGGCTGTTCGCTTTAAGCGGAATTTTCGGGACGCGACACCAGGTGGTCTGTGTGTGTTCGATCACAGACTCGAATTCCCGGACCGCACTCTCCGTGATCGTGGACTTCCCCGGAAAACCGGGAAAAGTCCGGGTTTCCAGGGGGTGCGATAACGGGAAGTACACGAGGTGGCGCTCGTGAAGTGCGACATTCGGACCGTGTACGGTCCCGATCGCCATCCCAACCGATCACCCCTGAGGGGATCGGTTGGGTGTCGATTGAGTAACAGACCTTGATGTGAGGCAAAATCTCCGCCTCAGGTCGGGCACAAGTCCGGCCTCTCACGCGTTACGTGCGCTGAGACACCGCAACTACCCAGAGGGGGAGAGCGACAGTGGCAACGGATTACGACACCCCACGCAAGACCGATGACGACGTCGATTCCGACAGCCTTGAAGAGCTCAAGGCACGGCGGAGCGACAAGACGGCATCGGCCGTTGACGTGGACGAATTCGAGGCGGCGGAAGGGCTTGAACTGCCCGGCGCCGACCTGTCCAACGAAGAGCTCGCCGTTCGCGTCCTGCCCAAGCAGGCCGACGAGTTCACCTGCATGAGTTGCTTCCTGGTGCACCACCGCAGCCAGCTGGCCAGGGAGAAGAACGGCCAGCCGATCTGCCGCGACTGCGACTAGGCCGGGCCGGCCGTGGCAGGCGCGACACCGTCCAGGAAGAAGCGCTTCCGGCGCAAGAACGCCCCGGAAGCGCCGCAAGACGTGAGCGCGGCCGTCGGCGCACGTGACGACGAGCGGGGCCTGCCGGCCTCGCTCGAAACGGCGGAAGGGCTCTCAGCGCGGGCCCGGCGCCTGGCGGCTGTCCGGCAGGGCGTACGGAAGGGCGGCCAGGGCGCGAAGGCCGGTATCGGCTACCTCGCCGACCGGGTCATCGAGCTGGCGCCGCGCGTTCCCGTGCGTGACCTGCCGACCCTGCGCAGGCAGTTCCCGGGCCTCGGCCCGGAGCAGATCGCCGACAAACTGGTGACGGGTGCGGCCAACGGCACCTCCACCGTGGGGGCGGGCATCGGCGCGGCGGCCATGCTGCCCGTACCCCCCGCCATGCCGGCCGAGCTGGCTGCCGAGATCACCGGCGTCGCCGCGATCGAGCTGAAGCTCATCGCGGAGCTGCACGAGGTCTATGGCCAGCGGCCGCCCGGCGGGCTGGCCCAGCGCAGCACCGCCTACCTCACCTCCTGGACCCAGGAGCGGGGGATCGACGTGACCAAGCCGGCCACGTACAACACGGCGCTCGGCACGCAGATGAAGCGCCAGCTCCGGCAGCAGATCATGAAGCGCATGGTCCGCAATCTGCCGAACCTCATGCCGTTCATGGTCGGCGCCGCAGTCGGCGCCGTGATGAACCGCCGCGACACCAGAAGACTCGCCGAGCGCATCCGCAGGGACCTGCGCGACACGCAGATCCCCTGGGACGCACTGCCCGAGCTGCCACCCCTCGAAAAGCCCGAGAACCCCGTACTGCCCCAGGCGGGGCCGGGATCAGGCCGCGGGGAGCTGGGGAGCTAGGCCGCCCGTACGGCCGCGAGAGCCGCGGCCAGGCCCTCGGGATCGCGCGTCGAGAGGTAGACGTACGGCGTCGGGTCGTCCGGGTCGGTGACCTCGACGCGCAGCGCCCCCGGGATGTAGCTGCGCAGCAGCATGTGGGCGCGCGTATCGGCCTTGTACGAGCGCCAGGCGCGGGCCTCTTCGGCGTCCAGCACCTCGGCCTCGCCGAGCGCGGAGAGCGGGATGCGGGCGTCCCCGGCGATCAGCGCGTCCCCGACCACCCGGATCCGCTGGGAGCCGTACGCACTCACGCCCGCGGCGGCCAGCGCACCGGCCGCGACGAGCCCGCCCAGCATCGGCAGAAGTCCCAGGGGCAGCAGCATCAGCCCGCCCGCGATGCCGAGGAGCCCGGCGATGATCCACCAGGAGCGGGGTGCGGTCAGGCGTTCTGCGTACTGCGGGGCGGAAGGCTGCATGAATCCAGCTTGGCACGGCGCGACCTGCGTGTACCCGCGCGGGTAAGGTCTGCGCCTGTGAGTACTGAGAACTCCCGGGAGACGGCCCCCGGGTCCGCGGCCCTCCAGCCCCCGGCCGACGCCATAGCCCCGGTCAGGCACCCCGACGCACCGCCGCCCGGAGAGCTGCTCGGCGCGCACTACGAACACTGCTTCGGCTGCGGCGGCGGCCAGCCCCACGGGCTGCACCTCCAGGCCCGCGCCGGCGAGGGCGTCCGCGTCTCGGCGGAGTTCACGGTCAAGCCCGCCCACCAGGGCGCCCCCGGCCTCGCGCACGGCGGCGTACTGGCCACGGCGCTCGACGAGACGCTCGGCTCGCTGAACTGGCTGCTGCGGGTCATCGCGGTGACCGGCCGGCTGGAGACCGATTTCGTGCGTCCCGTGCCGGTGGACACAGTGCTGCACCTCGACGCCGAGGTGACGGCGGTGCACGGCCGCAAGATCTACTCCACGGCGACCGGCCGCATCGGCGGCCCCGACGGGCCCGTGGCGGTCCGCGCCGAAGCCCTCTTCATCGAAGTCAAGGTCGACCACTTCATCGACAACGGACGCCCGGAGGAGATCCGGGCGGCGATGGCCGACCCCGATCAGGTCAGGCGCACCCGCGCCTTCGAGGTGAACCCGTGAGCCGCAATCCAGTAGACGTGCTGATCCGCCGGGTCGACCCCGACGTACCGCTGCCCTCGTACGGACATCCGGGCGACGCGGGAGCCGACCTGGTGACCACGCAGGCCGCCGAACTCGCCCCCGGCGAGCGTGCGGTACTTCCCACCGGGGTGTCTGTCGCGCTTCCTGACGGGTACGCGGCGTTCGTGCACCCGCGATCCGGTCTCGCCGCCCGCTGTGGAGTCGCCCTCGTGAATGCCCCGGGGACGGTGGATGCCGGGTACCGTGGGGAAATCAAGGTGATCGTGGTCAATCTCGACCCGCGCGAGAGTGTGCGGTTCGAGCGCTTCGACCGGATTGCCCAACTGGTCGTCCAGCAGGTCGAGAAGGTGCGCTTCCACGAGGTCGCGGAGCTTCCCGGCTCGGCGCGGGCCGAGGGGGGCTTCGGTTCCACCGGCGGGCATGCCGCCGTGGACGGCCGGGCGGGTGGGAATCGATACGCATCGGTCGTATCCGACCGGGAAGGACAGTGACGTGTTCGGACGTCGCAAGAAGAGCGAATCCGCCGCGGATGTGGCGGGCGAGGCCGAGCAGGTCGTCGACGACGTCGAGCCTGACGAGGCCGCGGACGGCGACGGGTCGGTACGCAGGGTGAACCTGCCGCCGGCACCCCGCCCGGACGGTCCGTGGGACGTGTCCGAGGTGATGGAGCCCGGCGAGGGCCGGGTCGACCTGGGCGGCATGTTCGTGCCCGGAGTCGAGGGCATGGAACTGCGGGTCGAGGTCGCGGGCGACGCGATCGTCGCGGCGACGGTCGTGCTGCGCGACAGCGCCGTACAGCTCCAGGCATTCGCGGCGCCCAAGAAGGAAGGCATCTGGGGCGAGGTCCGCGAGGAGATCGCGACGGGCATCACCCAGCAGGGCGGCGTCATCGACGAGATCGAGGGCCCGCTGGGCTGGGAGCTGCGGGCCCAGGTGCCCGTACAGCTGCCGGACGGCACGGGCGGCGTGCAGATGGTGCGCTTCGTCGGCGTCGACGGGCCCCGCTGGTTCCTGCGCGGAGTGATCTCCGGGCAGGGCGCGGTGCAGCCGGAGGCCGCAGGCGTGCTGGAGCACGTCTTCAAGGACACCGTGGTCGTACGGGGCGAGGGGCCGATGGCGCCGCGTGACCCGATCGTCCTCAAGCTGCCGAACGACGCGCAGATGGTGCCCGAGGGAGTCCAGCAGGAGGAGCAGGAGGGCTCGCGCTTCTCCGGCGGAATGGGACAGCTCCAGCGCGGTCCGGAGACCACCGAAGTGCGCTGACCGCAGGACCGAACGTGGCCGTTGGGCCGTACTCCCCGCCCGGGAGTACGGCCCAACGGCTTTTTGCCGGTCAGGGCGGTGGCGGGGCGCGTATGGATCTCATCAGGGCGGCGCCCGTGGCCGTATGGGACGTGTCAACGGACGGCCCGGCCGCTCCTGGAGGCGATTTCCTCGGGGGGTCAGAGAAATCCGTACTTCCCCTAGCTTGATCTTTAACCTGTGCGGCGGGGTCGTGGGGTTGTTGACTTCCTCTGTCGTGGTTTCGCGGTGTCTGTTTTGCGGACTGTGTGGACGTCGTGGCGTGGGGTTGCCCGGGTGTTCTTGCGTCCTGGTGGCCGTCCGGGCCGGGGCGGGAGGGTTTCGGTGCTTCGGCGGGACAGGCGGCGTTCGGGCGGAGGTGCCGGAAATCGCGACGGACCCGGGCGGGGGTGAGCCTGTCGGGCGGGCTCGGTTTCTCCCACGGCCGGCGTAGATCGGCCGCCAGCGGGCGGGCGAGCCGGAGCTGGGTGAAGACGGCGAGGATGAGCCAGCTCCAGCGGTCCGCGGCTTCCGGGGTGCGGATCTTCGGGCAGGTCCAGCCCAGTGTCTGCTTGAACAGGCGGAAGGTGTGCTCGATGTCGAAGCGCCGAAGGAATGCCTGCCAGAGCAGGTCGATGTCGGTTTCGGTGGCGTCGGTGCCCGACCACCACAGCCAGACCGGCTTGGGTGTCGCGCCGCTGGGCAGGTGGTCGACCTGCAGGCGGATCACGGTGCCCTCGATTACGGGCAACGCGCCCAGCTGGGCCGTCCAGGCGGAGCGGTGGGTCAGTCTCGGGTGGAGCCTGTCCCAGGCCCGGGCGGTGGCGGTGCCGTAGAGACGGGTCTCGGTCACGGTTGCCGCGTCGGGGGTGTCCCAGGTGGCGGGGTCGCCGAAGACGAACTCGCCACCGTGGCGGGGCGGGCGGCCCCGGGTGCCAGGGGTGCGGGGCGGTGCCGCCCGGCGCAGGACGCGGTCCGAGCGCATCCGGCCCAGCACCTGCACCGGCAGATCCTTCAGCAGGAAGGCCAGGCGAGGCACGTCGTATCCGGCGTCCACCACAATCAGGATCTCCGGGTCACCGTCCCTCCACTGCCCGGCTGCGATCAGTCGCTCGACCAGTTCGCGCATCTGCCCGGCGGTGACCGTGGCAGCGTCGTCGCCCGGCGCCAGACGCAGCGCGTCCAGCGGCGCGGTCCACGAACTACGGCCCGTCTCCAGCGCGCAGATCACCGAGTACGGCCAGCCGGGAACGGGAATGTGCTGGTCCTTGCCCCGCCCGTAGGTGTGGCACAGGATCCGCTGCGGTGAGGTGTGCGCGTCGGGCCGCAGCCAGCAAGTGATGTCGGCAGCCAGCACCAGCTGGTTGTCCGCCGCCCGCGGCAGAGGCACCGCGGCCAGCGCCCGCCGCAGCCGGGCGACATCGACTCGGCCTGCGGCCAGGGCGTCGTAGAGCCCACCGTGCCCGCGACGGTGTTCGCCCACCAGCGACAGCTCCACCAGCGACCTGACCGGACCATCCGCACACAGCACGGCGTCGCCCAGCTCGAACAACGCATCCGCACGCCTGGTCAGACAGGAGTAGAACTCACCCCGGAAGCGTGACAGTTCCGCAAACGGATCCTGCCGGACAGCATGATGCAACAGACTCATCCCCACGGCCTTCGTGCTGAGCTTGTGTGTTCCTTGGTCGGATCACATGCTCAGCCGAAGGCCGCCTGCGTGTACCGCAGTTACCAGTCCGAGTGATCAAGTACGAGGAGCCGTTCGGTTCCCGAGGTTAAAGATCAAGCTAGGAGCACACGATGGCCGACCTGGCCTTCGTCGTCACCACGCTCGCGGTGTTCGCGCTGGTGGCCGTAGTCGCCAAGGGGGTGGCGAAGCTGTGACTGCCGAGAACATCGTCGGCCTGGTCGTGGCCGTCTCCCTGCTGGGCTACCTGGTCCTCGCCCTGGTGTACCCGGAGAGGTTCTGAGCCCCGTCATGAGCCCCGTTCTCGCCGGCGTACTCCAGCTGCTCGCGCTCGTCGTGGCGCTCGGCCTGGTCTATCGCCCCCTCGGCGACCACATGGCCCGCGTCTACTCCTCCCCGCACCCGAGGCATCTGCGGGTGGAGAAGTGGATCTACCGGGCCGTCGGCGCCGATCCCGCCGCGCCTATGCGCCGGCCCGCCTACCTGCGCTCCGTCCTCGCGCTCTCCGCGGTGAGCGTCCTCTTCCTCTACCTGCTCCAGCGCGTCCAGGGCTCCCTGCCCGGCTCGCTCGGCTTCTCCTCCATCGACCCGGACCAGGCGTTCAACACGGCCGCGTCATTCGTCGCCAACACCAACTGGCAGTCGTACTACGGCGAGCAGGCCATGGGCCACGTCGTGCAGACCGGCGGCCTCGCGGTGCAGAACTTCCTCTCCGCGGCGGTCGGCATGGCCGTCGCGGTGGCCCTGGTACGGGGTCTCGCGGGCTCACGCACGGGGGAGCTGGGCAACTTCTGGGCGGACCTGGTGCGCGGTACCGTCCGCGTCCTGCTGCCCGTCGCCGCGCTCGCCGCGCTCGTGCTGGTCGCGTGCGGCGCACTCCAGAACTTCGCCGGGATTCACGAGGTCGGCCAGTTCTCGGGCGGTACGCAGCAGTGGAACGGCGGCGCCGTCGCCTCGCAGGAGGCCATCAAGGAGCTGGGCACGAACGGCGGCGGTTACTTCAACGCCAACTCGGCCCACCCCTTCGAGAACCCGACCCCGTTCTCGAACCTCTTCGAGGTCTTCCTGATCCTCGTCGTCCCGTTCGCCCTGACCCGGACGTTCGGCAGGATGACCGGCTCGCTCCGGCAGGGTTACGCGATCCTCGCCGCCATGGCGGCGATCTGGCTCGGCTTCACCGCCCTGATGATGTGGACCGAGTTCCACCACGGCGGCCCCGCCCCCGAGCTCGCGGGCGGCGCGACGGAGGCAAGGAGACCCGCTTCGGGATCGCCGGCTCGTCGATCTTCGCGGTCGCCACCACGCTCACCTCGACCGGCGCCGTCAACTCCTTCCACTCCTCGTACACCGGCTTCGGCGGCGGCATCACCCTGCTCGGCATGCAGCTCGGCGAGATCGCGCCCGGCGGAGTCGGTTCCGGCCTCTACGGCATGCTCGTCATGGCGGTCGTCGCGGTGTTCCTCGCCGGGCTGATGGTCGGCCGTACGCCCGAGTACCTGGGCAAGAAGATCGGCGTACGCGAGATCAAGTTCGCCGCCTGCTACATCCTGATCACCCCGGCCCTGGTGCTCTGCTTCACCGCCGCGGCGCTGGCCCTGGACACCCCGGCCCATTCGACGGCCAACTCCGGGGCGCACGGCTTCACCGAGATTCTGTACGCCTACACCTCGGGCGCCAACAACAACGGCAGCGCCTTCGCGGGCCTGAATTCCGACACCCAGTGGTTCAACAGCACCCTCGGCATCGTGATGCTGCTCGGCCGCTTCCTCCCCATGGTGTTCGTCCTCGCGCTCGCGGGCTCGCTCGCGGAGCAGCGGCCGGTGCCGCGGACGGCGGGCACTCTGCGTACGGAGAAGCCGCTCTTCAGCGGGCTGCTGGTCGGCACAATCATGATCATCACCGGTCTGACCTACTTCCCGGCGCTCGCGCTGGGACCGCTCGCCGAAGGGCTCGCGTCATGAGCACCAGTACCTTGACCCGCGCACCGCGGCAGGACGCGCCGACCGGACGCGAACCGGGGGAGGGCGGACGCGTCGGCGGAGGTCTCTTCGATCCCCGGCAACTGCTCAGGTCCTTCCCGGACGCGGTCAGGAAGCTCGACCCACGGGCGATGATCAAGTCGCCTGTGATGTTCGTGGTGTGGGTGGGGTCGGTACTGACCACCGCCTTCGCCTTCGCCGACCCGGCCGACTGGTTCGGCTGGGCCATCGCCGCCTGGCTGTGGCTGACCACGGTGTTCGCCAATCTCGCCGAGGCGGTCGCCGAGGGGCGGGGCAAGGCGCAGGCCGACACCCTGCGCCGGGCGAAGACCGGGACGGTGGCGCGACGGCTGAGCGGCCGTACCGAGGAACGGGTGGCGGGCACGGACCTGCGCGTCGGCGACCTGGTGGTCTGCGAGGCGGGGGACGTCGTCCCGGGCGACGGTGACGTCGTCGAAGGCGTCGCGTCGGTCGACGAGTCGGCCGTCACCGGCGAGTCGGCGCCCGTCATCCGGGAGTCCGGCGGTGACCGCTCGGCCGTCACCGGCGGTACCAAGGTGCTCTCCGACCGCGTCGTCATCAAGATCACGACGAAGCCCGGCGAGACCTTCATCGACCGGATGATCAGCCTGGTGGAGGGCGCGGCCCGGCAGAAGACCCCCAACGAGATCGCGCTGAACATCCTGCTCGCCTCGCTGACGATCGCCTTCCTCCTCGCGATCGTCACCCTCCAGCCGTTCGCCGTCCACGCCGGCGCCGGGCAGTCGACGACCGTACTGACCGCCCTGCTGGTCTGCCTGATCCCGACCACGATCGGAGCGCTGCTCTCCGCCATCGGCATCGCGGGCATGGACCGGCTCGTACAGCGCAACGTGCTGGCGATGTCCGGACGCGCCGTCGAGGCGGCGGGCGACGTGTCGACCCTGCTGCTCGACAAGACCGGCACCATCACCCACGGCGACCGCCGGGCCACCGCGTTCGTCCCGGTGGCGGGCGTCACCGAGGCCGAACTGGCGGAAGCGGCCCGGCTCTCCTCGCTGGCCGACGAGACCCCCGAAGGGCGTTCCGTCGTCGTACTCGCCAAGGAGACGCACGGCCTGGGCGAGCGGTCCCCGGGCGAGCTCACGGGCGCCGTGTGGGTGCCCTTCACCGCCCGCACCCGGATGTCGGGTGTGGACACCGGCGGACGCGCCGTCCGCAAGGGCGCGGCCGGATCGGTCGCCGCCTGGGTCGAGGAGCGCGGCGGACGTGTCGCCGAGGACGCGCAGGCGCTCACCGACCGGATCGCACGGGCCGGCGGTACGCCGCTGCTGGTGGCTCTGGAGGACGCCGGCGGCGCGCGGGTCCTGGGCGTCGTGCACCTCAAGGACGTCGTCAAGGAGGGCATGCGGGAGCGGTTCGACGAGCTGCGCCGGATGGGCATCAGGACGGTCATGATCACGGGTGACAACCCGCTGACCGCGAGGGCGGTCGCCGAGGAGGCCGGTGTCGACGACTTCCTCGCCGAGGCCACCCCCGAGGACAAGATGGCGCTCATCCGGCGTGAGCAGGCCGGCGGCAGGCTCGTCGCGATGACGGGTGACGGCACGAACGACGCCCCCGCGCTCGCTCAGGCGGACGTCGGGGTGGCCATGAACACCGGGACCTCGGCCGCCAAGGAGGCCGGGAACATGGTGGACCTGGACTCGGACCCGACGAAGCTGATCGAGATCGTGGAGATCGGCAAGCAGTTGCTCATCACGCGCGGGGCACTGACGACGTTCTCGATCGCCAACGATGTCGCGAAGTACTTCGCGATCGTCCCGGCCATGTTCGCCGCTGTGTACCCGGGCCTGGACACGCTCAACATCATGGACCTGTCGTCGCCCAGGTCAGCCATCCTGTCGGCCGTCGTCTTCAACGCGCTGGTCATCGTGGCGCTGGTGCCGCTGGCCCTGCGGGGCGTGCGCTACCGGCCGATGAGCGCCGACCGGATGCTCAGGCGCAATCTCGGCCTCTACGGACTGGGCGGGCTCCTCGCGCCGTTCGCCGGCATCAAGATCATCGACCTGCTCATCTCCCTCATTCCTGGCATCGGGTGACGTCAATGACCAACAACTCCGTGCGCGACTCCGCCCGCCTTCTCGGCGCCGCCCTCCGCGCCCTGCTCGTCCTCACCCTCGCGTGCGGCGTCGTCTACCCCCTCGCCGTGACGGGCGCCGCGCAGGCCCTCTTCCCGGCCGGAGCGAACGGCTCCGAGGTGACGTCGGAGGGCAGGGTCGTCGGCTCCGCGCTGATCGGACAGCGGTACGACCTGCCGCTGAGGAAGGGCCAGGAGACACCGAGCCCCGATCTGAGGTGGTTCCAGCCCCGCCCGTCCCACGGGCTGGGCACCAACAGCGTCAACACCCAGTACAAGCTCATCCTTTCGGGGGCGACCAACCGCTCCGCCGACAGCCGGGAGCTGATCGCCCTGATCAGTGACGCGAAGGCCGCCGTCGTCAGGGACAACACCACGGCCGGTCACCGGATCGACCCCGCGGACGTGCCGGCCGAGGCCGTCACCTCTTCCGGCTCCGGCCTCGACCCGTACATCTCGCCGCAGTACGCCGCCCTCCAGGCGCACCGGGTCGCCGAGCGCAACGGGCTCGACACCGAACGGGTCGAGCAGCTCGTCGCGGACCACGTGCGGGGGCGGACCCTCGGCTTCATGGGGGAGCCCCGGGTGAACGTCCTCGAACTCAACGTCGCGCTCAGGGAGCTGACGGCGAAGGGCTGAGCGTTGCGGGGCCGGGCGCGCGGTGACCATACTGACGCCCGGCCGAACGACCGTACGGGGGAGTACGTATGAACGAGGGCACCAGAGGCAGTACCGGCACGGCCGTGGCCGGGGACGCGGGCACGCGGCCCATGGTCGAGGTGACGGATCTGCACCGCTCGTACGGCACCGGGGCGGCAGCCGTCCACGCCCTTCGCGGCGTCTCCTTCAAGGTCCCGCGCGGCGAGCTCGTCGCGCTTAAGGGCAGGTCCGGCTCGGGCAAGACGACCCTCCTCAACCTGGTCGGGGGCCTCGACACCGCGGACCGGGGCAGCGTCGTCGTCGACGGCACCGAGCTGTCGGGCCTCGGCGAGAAGGGCCTGCTCGAACTCCGCCGCGACCGTGTCGGTTTCATCTTCCAGTCCTTCGGCCTGATCCCCATCCTCAGCGCCGCCGAGAACGTCGGCGTACCGATGAGGCTGCGCAGGACCGACCCCCAGGTCCGCGAGGAGCGCGTCGCGCTGCTGCTCGCCCTCGTCGGCCTCGCCGACCAGGCCGCGCAGCGCCCCGGCGAGCTCTCCGGCGGCCAGCAGCAGCGCGTCGCCATCGCCCGCGCGCTCGCCAACGAACCGGCGCTGCTGATCGCGGACGAGCCCACCGGCCAGCTCGACGCGGAGACCGGCCTCGCCGTGATGGAACTGCTGCGCGCGGTCGTACGGAGCCAAGGCGTGACCGCGCTCGTCGCCACGCACGACGCCCAGCTCCTCGACTTCGCCGACCGGGTCCTGGAACTCGGCGACGGCCATCTCGTCGAGCACGTCTGACCGGCGCCCGGCGGGCGTCAGAGTCGCGTCAATAGCCACCTGAAACCCACCCCCCGTCCGTTATGCCGGGAATCAGGGCTGTAGCTTCACCAGGGTCGCCCCCACCGGGGCGCGGCATACTTCCGGAAGACAATGGGGCCATGGGACGCGGCAAGCTTCGGATATACCTGGGCGCGGCGCCCGGTGTCGGCAAGACGTACGCCATGCTCTCCGAGGCCCACCGGCGCGTCGAGCGCGGCACCGACTGCGTCGTCGCCTTCGCCGAGCACCACGGCCGGCCGCGCACCGACGTCATGCTGCACGGCCTGGAGCAGGTGGCGCGCCGCACGATCGAGTACCGCTCCGCCGTCTTCACCGAGATGGACGTCGACGCGGTCCTCGAACGCCGCCCCGCCGTCGCCCTCGTCGACGAACTCGCCCACACCAACGTCCCGGGCTCGCGCAACGCGAAGCGCTGGCAGGACGTCGAAGAGCTGCTCCGGGCCGGCATCGACGTCATATCCACGGTCAACATCCAGCACCTGGAGTCCCTCGGCGACGTCGTCGAGTCCATAACCGGCGTACGGCAGCGCGAGACCGTACCCGACGAGGTCGTACGGCGCGCCGACCAGATCGAGCTGGTCGACATGTCGCCCCAGGCGCTGCGCCGCCGCATGGCCCACGGCAACATCTACAAGCCGGACAAGCTGGACGCCGCCCTGTCCCACTACTTCCGGCCCGGCAACCTCACGGCGCTGCGCGAGCTGGCGCTCCTGTGGGTCGCCGACCGCGTCGACGAATACCTCCAGCAGTACCGGGGCGAGCACAACATCCGCTCCACCTGGCAGGCGCGCGAGCGCATCGTCGTCGGCCTCACCGGCGGACCCGAGGGGCGGACGCTCATCCGCCGCGCCTCGCGGATGGCCGCCAAGGGCTCCGGCAGCGAGATCCTCGCCGTCTACATCGCCCGCAGCGACGGCCTGACCTCGGCCTCGCCCAAGGAACTCGCCGTACAGCGCACCCTCGTCGAGGATCTCGGCGGCACCTTCCACCACGTCATAGGCGACGACGTGTCCTGCGCGCTGCTGGAGTTCGCGCGCGGTGTCAACGCCACCCAGATCGTTCTCGGCTCCAGCCGCCGCAAGACCTGGCAGTACGTCTTCGGGCCGGGCGTGGGCGCCACCGTCGCCCGCGACTCCGGGCCCGACCTGGACGTCCACATCGTCACCCACGACCACGTCGCCAAGGGCCGGGGCCTGCCCGTCGCCCGCGGCGCCCGCCTCGGACGCGCCCGGATCGTCTCCGGCTGGCTGGTCGGCGTCGCCGCTCCGGTCCTGCTGTCGCTGCTGCTCACGAGCATGGAGCACGGCCCGGGGCTCGCCAACAACGTCCTGCTGTTCCTCTTCCTGACCGTGCTCGCGGCCCTCCTCGGCGGGCTGCTGCCCGCGCTCGCCTCGGCGGCCGTCGGCTCGCTCCTGCTGAACTTCTACTTCACGCCGCCCACCCAGACCCTGACGATCAACGACCCGAAGAACATCGTCGCCATCGTGATCTTCTTCGCGGTGGCCGTCTCGGTCGCCTCCGTCGTCGACCTGGCCGCCCGCCGCACCCACCAGGCCGCCCGGCTACGGGCCGAGTCCGAGATCCTCTCGTTCCTGGCCGGCAGCGTCCTGCGCGGCGAGACGGCTCTGGACGCCCTGCTGGAGCGGGTCCGCGAGACCTTCGCGATGGAGTCCGTGGCGCTGCTGGAGCGCGCGAGCGACGTCGAGCCCTGGACCTGCGCGGGCAGCGTCGGCCCCCGGCCCGTCGCCCGCCCCGAGGACGCCGACGCCGACATGCCGGTCGGCGACCACATGGCGCTCGCGCTCTCGGGCCGTGTCCTGCCCGCCGAGGACCGCCGGGTGCTCGGCGCCTTCGCCGCCCAGGCGGCCGTCGTACTGGACAGACAGCGCCTGGTGGGGGAGGCCGAGGGGGCGCGCAAGCTGGCCGAGGGCAACCGCATCCGTACCGCCCTGCTCGCCGCCGTCAGCCACGACCTGCGCACGCCACTGGCCGCCATCAAGGCGGCCGTCTCCTCCCTGCGCTCCGACGACGTCGCCTGGTCGGACGCCGACGAGGCCGAACTGCTCGCGGGCATCGAGGACGGCGCCGACCGCCTCGACCACCTCGTCGGCAACCTCCTCGACATGTCCAGGCTCCAGACCGGCACCGTCACCCCGCTGATCCGCGAGACCGGCCTCGACGAGGTCGTCCCGATGGCGCTCGTCGGCGTACCCGACGGGAGCGTCGGCCTCGACATTCCCGAGACCCTGCCGATGGTGGCCGTCGACCGGGGGCTGCTGGAGCGCGCCGTCGCCAACATCGTCGAGAACGCCGTCAAGTACAGCCCCGGTGACGCCCCCGTCTCCGTTGCCGCCAGCGCGCTCGGCGACCGCGTCGAGCTGCGCGTGGCGGACAGCGGACCCGGCGTCCCGGACGACGCGAAGGACCGGATCTTCGAACCGTTCCAGCGCTACGGCGACGCCCCGCGCGGCGCCGGGGTGGGCCTCGGCCTCGCCGTCGCCCGCGGTTTCGCCGAGTCCATGGGCGGCACCCTGACCGCCGAGGACACCCCGGGGGGCGGCATGACCATGGTCCTCACCCTCAAGGCGGCCCCCGGCCACAAGGCGGTACGCCGGGAACCGCCCGCCCGGGTCGCCTCGTGAGCCCGCACCGCCCTCCCGTTCCGCAGATCAGCGGAGTTCCGCACCCCCCGCAGAAAGGCAGGCACTCCATGACCCGGGTGCTCGTGGTCGACGACGAGCCGCAGATCGTACGCGCCCTCGTGATCAACCTGAAGGCGCGCAAGTACGACGTGGACGCCGCCCCCGACGGCGCCACCGCGCTCCGGCTCGCCGCCGCCCGCCACCCCGACGTGGTCGTCCTGGACCTCGGGCTGCCCGACATGGACGGCGTGGAGGTGATCAAGGGCCTGCGCGGCTGGACCCGCGTACCGATACTGGTGCTCTCCGCCCGCCACACCTCCGACGAGAAGGTCGAGGCGCTGGACGCGGGCGCGGACGACTACGTCACCAAGCCCTTCGGCATGGACGAGCTGCTGGCCAGGCTCCGCGCGGCGGTGCGCAGGGCGGAGCCGGCCGGCTCCGCCGAGGACGACGTGCTCGTCGACGCGGGGGACTTCACCGTCGACCTGGCGGCGAAGAAGGTGCACCGCGACGGCAGGGACGTACGGCTGACGCCCACGGAATGGCACCTCCTGGAGGTGCTCGTACGGAACACGGGCCGCCTGGTCAGCCAGAAGCAGCTCCTCCAGGAGGTCTGGGGCCCGTCGTACGGCACCGAGACCAACTACCTGCGGGTCTACATGGCGCAGCTGCGCCGCAAGCTGGAGGCGGATCCCTCGCACCCCAGGCACTTCGTCACCGAGCCCGGCATGGGGTACCGCTTCGAGCGGTAGCGGCGACGCGGCAGAGGGGCGGCGGCCGGGCAGAGGGGCAGCGGGGACCGGGCAGAGGGCCAAGGGGGGACCGGGCAGAGCGGTCGCGCCGCCCGGATCACCCCGTGCGACGCGGGGTGATCCGCGCGGGCCCGCTCCCCGGTAGGCTTCGTGTATGAGTGCCGTACCACGTTCGGAGAAGCCCGCCGGCCGGTTCCGCCGGATGCTCGACCGGCTGTCCACCTCCCAGGAGGACCTGCACTCCGCGGAGCTGCAAGAAGACACCCAGGCCGCGGGGTGCTCACGCATCTGCGACTGTGACGACCGCCAGGTGGTGAAGGTGACTGGTACGTTGCGCACGGTCACCCTGCGTCCGCGGGCCGGTGTACCCGCCCTGGAGGCGGAGCTGTTCGACGGCACCGCACCCCTGGACGTCGTGTGGCTCGGCCGCCGTTCCATCGTGGGCATAGAACCGGGCCGCAGGCTCATCGCCTCGGGCCGGATCTCCATGAGCCACGGCCGCCGGGTGCTTTTCAATCCCAAATACGAGCTCCGACCGCTCGGACAGGAGTAGCCGGTGACGTCTCTCGACAAGCCGACCGCGACGGATCACGACAGCGAACAGACCGCGGCGGGCAGCGCCCACGACGCGAAGGCCGTGACGGAGGCCGCGCTGTTCGAGGCCTTCGGCGGCCTGCGGGGCATGGTGGAGACCGTGCTTCCCGGCCTGCTGTTCGTGACGATCTTCACGATCAACAAGGACCTGCACGTCTCGGCCATCGCCGCGCTCGCGGTGTCCCTGCTGCTCGTCGCCGTACGGCTGATCCGCCGGGACACCGTCAAGCACGCCTTCAGCGGCGTCTTCGGGGTCGCCTTCGGTGTCGTCTTCGCGATGATGACCGGCAACGCCAAGGACTTCTACCTGCCGGGCATGATCTACACGCTGGGTCTCGCCCTCGCGTACATCCTGACCACGCTCGCGGGCGTCCCGCTGATCGGCCTGATCCTCGGCCCGATCTTCAAGGAGAACCTCTCCTGGCGGACGCGCAACCCCGGACGCAAGAAGGCGTACGCGAAGGCGAGCTGGGCCTGGGGCCTGATCCTGCTCGGCAAGTGCGCGATCCTCTTCCCGCTGTACTGGTGGGCCGACACGACGCAGCTCGGCTGGGTGCTGGTCGCGCTCAAGATCCCGCCGTTCCTGCTCGCCGTCTACCTGACGTGGGTCTTCCTCGCGAAGGCTCCGCCGCCCATCGACGTGTTCGCCGAGATGGAGGCGCAGGAGAAGGCCGAGAAGGAGCGCAAGGCGGCCGCGGCGGCGGCACAGCGCGAGGTCTGACCTCCCGTACGTACGTGGGCGGGGCCCGGAACCATCCCGGTTCCGGGCCCCGCCCACGCATTCGCCGTACGTACCGCCGTCAGCTCGCCGCGTCTTCCTTGCGCACCGACAGCAGGTCCTCCAGCTGCTCCTCGCGCGCCTGCGCCGCCACGAACAGCAACTCGTCGCCCGCCTCCAGGGTCTCCTCCTGGCTCGGCGTCAGAACGCGCGTACCGCGGATGATGGTCACCAGCGAGGTGTCCTCCGGCCAGTCGACGTCCCCGACCTGCGTGCCGGCCAGCGCCGACTCGGGCGGCAGCGTCAGCTCCACGAGGTTGGCGTCGCCGTGGCTGAAGCGGAGCAGCCGTACGAGATCGCCGACGCTCACCGCCTCCTCGACCAGCGCCGACATCAGACGCGGTGTGGAGACCGCGACATCGACGCCCCAGGCCTCGGTGAACAGCCACTCGTTCTTGGGGTTGTTGACGCGGGCCACGACCCGCGGCACGCCGTACTCCGTCTTGGCGAGCAGCGAGACGACCAGGTTGACCTTGTCGTCACCGGTCGCCGCGATCACCACGTTGCAGCGCTGGAGCGCGGCCTCGTCGAGCGAGGTGATCTCGCAGGCGTCCGCCAGCAGCCACTCGGCGAGCGGTACGCGCTCCACCGAGATGGCGGTCGGCGCCTTGTCGATGAGCAGGACCTCGTGGCCGTTCTCCAGCAGTTCGCCGGCGATGGAACGTCCCACCGCGCCCGCTCCGGCAATAGCGACCCTCATGCGTGACCGCCCTCCTCGGGACCCTGCGAACAGGCCGCCTCGACCTTCGCGATCTCTTCCGTACGCATCATCACGTGGACGAGGTCGCCCTCCTGGAGCACGGTCTGCGAAGTCGGCAGTACCGCCTCGCCCAGCCGGGTGAGGAAGGCGACGCGTACGCCCGTCTCCTCCTGGAGCCGGCTGATCTTGTGGCCGATCCAGGCGGGGGACGTGTGCACCTCGGCGAGCTGCACACCGCCGCTCGGGTCGCGCCACAGGGGCTCGGCGCCCGACGGCAGCAGCCGGCGCATCATCTGGTCGGCCGTCCAGCGCACCGTGGCGACGGTGGGGATGCCCAGGCGCTGGTAGACCTCGGCGCGGCGCGGGTCGTAGATACGCGCCGCGACGTTCTCGATGGCGAACATCTCGCGCGCCACCCGGGCCGCGATGATGTTGGAGTTGTCGCCGCTGCTCACCGCCGCGAAGGCGCCGGCGTCCTCGATGCCCGCCTCGCGGAGGGTGTCCTGGTCGAAGCCGACGCCGGTGACCCTGCGGCCACCGAAACCGGATCCCAGGCGGCGGAAGGCCGTGGGGTCCCGGTCGATGACCGCGACCGTGTGCCCCTGTTGCTCCAAGTTCTGCGCGAGAGCGGCTCCCACTCGCCCGCAGCCCATGATGACGACGTGCATCGTCCCGTTACCCCGCACTCCTGGTCGCCCCACTGACCTGCACAAACACCCTGCTCACGTCTTCCTTCCCGGCTCACCGGGGGAAGCACGGGCACTCGTGCCCGGTCCTGCCTCGCCCCTGTCTTCGTCCACCGTAGCGGCAACTCCGAACGCGCCATCGATCACGTCGGGCATCTCCGGGGTCAATCAGGGCCGACGCGCTGACGCGCCCCCGGTCCGGGCCCCTTCAGGCGCTCCGAGACGTGGGGGAGGCGGGGAGAGTGTGGCAGATATGGAAGTTTCCACCGCTCAGGGGGGTGGTGGGTGGGCGGTGTCCTTTTCGAACGCTTACGATCCTCTGCGTGTCCAAACTGACCGACGTGCCCAAACGGATCCTGATCGGCCGGGCGCTGCGCAGCGACAAGCTGGGAGAAACGCTCCTCCCCAAGCGCATCGCACTTCCCGTCTTCGCTTCCGACCCGCTCTCCTCCGTGGCGTACGCACCGGGCGAAGTCCTCCTGGTGCTCTCCATCGCGGGTGTGTCGGCGTACCACTTCAGCCCCTGGATCGCCGTCGCCGTCGTGGTGCTGATGTTCACCGTGGTGGCCTCGTACCGCCAGAACGTGCACGCCTACCCGAGCGGTGGCGGCGACTACGAGGTCGCCAACACCAACCTCGGCCCCAAGGCCGGACTCACGGTCGCCAGCGCCCTGCTCGTCGACTACGTCCTCACGGTCGCCGTGTCGATCTCCTCGGGCGTGGAGAACCTCGGTTCGGCCATCCCCTTCGTCGTCGAGCACAAGGTGCTCTGCGCGATCGGCATCATCGTGCTGCTGACCCTCATGAACCTGCGCGGTGTGAAGGAGTCGGGCAAGCTCTTCGCGATCCCGACGTACGTATTCGTCGCAGGCGTCTTCATCATGATCGCCTACGGTGCCTACCGTTCCCTCGTCGTGGGCGACACGATGCACGCACCGACCTCCGACTTCGAGATCAAGCCCGAGCACCAGGGACTGGCCGGCTTCGCCCTGGTCTTCCTGCTGCTGCGTGCCTTCTCCTCCGGGTGTGCGGCGCTCACCGGCGTCGAGGCGATCAGCAACGGTGTGCCCGCCTTCCGCAAGCCCAAGAGCAAGAACGCCGCCTCGACGCTCGCCCTGATGGGCGCCCTGGCCGTCACGATGTTCTGCGGCATCATCGGACTCGCCATGGCCACCGACGTGAAGATGGCCGAGAACCCGGCGAAGGACCTGCTCGACAACGGCGTGGCCGTCGGCTCCGGTTACGTACAGGACCCGGTGATCTCGCAGGTCGCGGCCGCCGTCTTCGGTGACGGCACGTTCTTCTTCGTCCTGCTCGCCGCCGCCACCGCGCTCGTTCTCTTCCTGGCCGCGAACACGGCGTACAACGGCTTCCCGCTGCTCGGCTCGATCCTCGCGCAGGACCGCTACCTGCCGCGCCAGCTGCACACCCGCGGCGACCGCCTCGCCTTCTCCAACGGCATCGTGCTGCTCGCGGGCGCGGCCATCCTGCTCGTGTGGATCTACGGGGCCGACTCGACCAAGCTGATCCAGCTCTACATCGTCGGCGTCTTCGTCTCCTTCACGCTCAGCCAGATCGGCATGGTGCGGCACTGGAACCGTCACCTGCGGACCGAGAAGGACCCGGCCGCGCGCCGCCGCATGGTCCGCTCGCGGGCGATCAACACCTTCGGCGCCTTCTTCACCGGCCTGGTGCTCGTCGTCGTACTGGCCACCAAGTTCACGCACGGCGCGTGGGTCGCGCTGCTCGGCATGGTGATCTTCTACGGCACGATGAGCGCGATCCGTAAGCACTACGACCGGGTCGCCGAGGAGATCGCCGCCGACGAGGGCCCCTCCGACGACAGCGTCCGCCCGTCCCGCGTGCACTCCATCGTCCTGGTCTCCAAGGTCCACAAGCCGACGCTGCGGGCCCTCGCCTTCGCCAAGCTGACGCGCTCCGACAAGCTGGAGGCGCTCAGCATCAGCGTCGACCCGGCCGAGACGAAGGCGCTCAGGGAGGAGTGGGAGCGGCGCGGTATCAATGTGCCGCTGAAGATCCTCGACTCGCCGTACCGCGAGATCACGCGGCCGATCATCGACTACGTGAAGGGCCTGCGGCGCGAGAGCCCGCGGGACGCGATCAGCGTCTACATCCCGGAGTACGTGGTCGGCCACTGGTACGAGCACCTGCTGCACAACCAGAGCGCGCTGCGGCTCAAGGGCCGACTGCTGTTCACGCCGGGTGTGATGGTCACCTCGGTGCCGTACCAGCTCCAGTCCTCCGAGCTCGCCAAGGAGCGGGCGAAGAAGCGCCAGGAGTGGCACGCGCCCGGTGCGGTACGGCGCGGTCCGGTGGACCGCCGCCCGAAGGAGAACAGCGGCGGAAAGCGCTGATCTCCCTCCCGGGTTCGCTGTGGTGAACGGCCGGACGACACCCACGTAGACTGGTGGGCTGTAGTCCGGCCGTACCCCTTTGATCCCTGGAGTCACCCCGTCATGCAGTCCAAATCCACGGAATCCAAGGGATCGGCCGAGCCGGTCGCGGCAGCGGAGCCGGTCGAGTCGCTGATCGGTACCGAGTACGAGGTCGAGGTCGGCCCGGTCGCCCACGGCGGCCACTGCATCGCCCGCACCGAAGAGGGCCGGGTGCTGTTCGTACGGCACGCGCTGCCCGGTGAGAAGGTCCGCGCCCGCGTGACGGACGGCGACCAGACCTCCCGCTACCTGCGCGCCGACGCGGTCGAGGTCATGGAGGCGTCGAAGGACCGCGTCGAGGCCCCGTGCCCGTACGCCGGTCCCGGCAAGTGCGGCGGCTGCGACTGGCAGCACGCGAAGCCCGGCGCCCAGCGGCGGCTCAAGGGCGAGGTCATCGCGGAGCAGCTCATGCGCCTCGCGGGCCTCACGCCGGAGGAGGCGGGCTGGGACGGCACCGTCATGCCGGCGCCCGGTGACAAGCTGCCGCAGGGAGAGGTGCCCGCGTGGCGCACGCGCGTGCAGTACGCCGTCGACCCCGAGGGCCGGGCGGGCCTGCGCAAGCACCGCTCGCACGACGTACAGCCCATCGACCACTGCATGATCGCCGCACCGGGCGTCAGCGAGCTGGGCATCGAGAAGCAGGACTGGCCCCAGATGGCGTCGGTCGAGGCGATCTCCGCCACCGGCTCCAGCGACCGCCAGGTCGTCCTCACCCCGCGGCCGGGCGGCCGCCTGCCCCTCGTCGAGCTCGACAAGCCGGTCTCGGTCCTGCGCGTGGAGGAGAAGGACGGCGGAGTGCACCGGGTGCACGGCCGCGCGTTCGTGCGCGAGCGGGCGGACGGGCGTACGTACCGCGTCGGCATGGGCGGCTTCTGGCAGGTCCACCCGCAGGGTCCGGACCTCCTGATCAAGGCCGTCATGCAGGGCCTGATGCCGAGGAAGGGCGAGTCGGCACTCGACCTGTACTGCGGCGTGGGCCTGTTCGCCGGCGCGATCGCCGAGCGCATCGGCGACAAGGGCGCGGTGCTCGGCATCGAGACCTCGAAGCGCGCGGTCGAGGACGCCCGGCACAACCTCCAGGACATGGAGTACGTACGCGTCGAGCAGGGCAAGGTCGAGCAGGTGCTCCCGCGCACCGGCATCACCGAGACCGACCTGATCGTCCTGGACCCGCCGCGCGCGGGCGCCGGCAAGCAGACGGTGAAGCACCTGGCCACACTGGGCGCCCGCCGCATCGCGTACGTGGCCTGCGACCCGGCGGCACTCGCCCGCGACCTGGCGTACTTCGCAGACAACGGCTACAAGGTGCGGACGCTGCGAGCGTTCGACCTGTTCCCGATGACGCACCACGTGGAGTGCGTCGCGATCCTGGAACCGGCTAAGAAAGCCCTCTGACCTGCGACTTTTGTAGGTTGTCGGTCTGCTCGACCTGTTTCCACACAGGCAACGGGTCGAGAGGACAGCCTGGCCGTTGAGGTGTCCTGACCTGCACGTTCAGGTTGAGTCATCGCCGCAACCAGCCAGTGACGGGCTATCTGCGTGTTTTTTGACGCTCAGTTGACGCTCGTTGATCACTGTCCCAAGACATCACCGCCGACCAGGCACGATCTCGGCGAGCGGGTCCTCAAGGGAGCGTGCGGCCGTGGCGCCCATTCGCCGGCCCGGTGTGGCAACCCGCTGCTGACACAAACCCTCAGGGGCGGTCAGCGGGGGAGTAGTCGTACCGCGGGATCCTGCCCCAAGACGCCGTTACGAGCTGCTGGACGCCTTCCGAAAGGCGTCTGACGGATAGCCGCGTACGTCGTCGCGCCCTGGCAGCCCTGGTTGCAGTTGGCGACACCGCTCTTCCTGAACGTTGCACTCCGAGTGAATCAATATCTGTGCCCGTGAGGTGAGAGTTTGGCGAACCATGTAGTGAGAGTTTTTACCGTGATGAGCAAAGTGGAATCATGTAACGTGTGCAGGCCGTTGCAGCATGCTACTGTCGATCTCAGTTGCAGTTGTGGTTCCCAAACTTCAAGTGCCTCCGCTCGGCTCCTGCCGGTGGGAGCACTTTTGTATTTCCGGTTATTTTCCGGTCGGGGTAATCATCGCGGCGACACGGCGTCCGCGCAGTGCGGAATTCCGATGTACTGCCCCAAAGGAGATATGACATGGCTGCTGGTACCGTGAAGTGGTTCAATGCGGAAAAGGGCTTCGGCTTCATCGAGCAGGACGGTGGCGGCGCTGACGTGTTCGCCCACTACTCGAACATCGCCGCCCAGGGCTTCCGTGAGCTGCTCGAAGGCCAGAAGGTGAACTTCGACATCGCACAGGGCCAGAAGGGCCCGACGGCCGAGAACATCGTTCCAGCCTGACGCTGACGCACACTTTGTAGCTGGGGCCCGCATCCTTCGGGGTGCGGGCCCCAGCTGCACGCATTTCCCGCAGCGGTTTCACCTGCGGGACGACGCGGAGGAATCCGCGGTCTCACCACGCGCGGCTCTTCCTTCAGGGATGCAGGCGCATTCTGAAGAGCTACACCGCAGTCGACGCCCGGACTTTACGTCCCCACCGCGTCACCCATTTCAGTACCTGCGCCCGCGTCAGTTCCGCCGACCAGATCTGCTTTCTTTTACCACCGGCCCATACTTGTAATTCGGCATGCCGTTCATCGCTGCGGGAATTCCTTGATATGTGCCACATCGAGGAAGGTTCCGCCGCATGAACCGCACACGCACGAACGACTCCGCCCGCACCCGTAATGGCAGTGCCGCCGCCGGAAAGGGCGGCAGCCGCTTCGGCTCGCCGGCGCCGCGCCGTTCCGGCGGTTACGGCCGCCGGCCCGCCGCAGTGCAGGGTGAGTTCGCGCTCCCCACGACGATCACCCCCGCGCTGCCTGCCGCTGCGGGCTTCGCCGATCTCGACATGCCCGAGCAGCTACTGGCAGAACTAGGCAGGCAGGGCGTGAGCGCACCGTTCCCGATCCAGGGCGCGACGCTGCCGAACTCCCTGGCGGGCCGTGACGTCCTGGGCCGCGGGCGCACCGGCTCCGGCAAGACCCTCGCCTTCGGCCTCGCCCTGCTCGCCCGCACCGCCGGACAGCGTGCTGAGCCCCGCCAGCCGCTGGGGCTGATCCTCGTCCCCACACGTGAGCTGGCGCAGCAGGTGACCGACGCGCTCACTCCGTACGCCCGCTCCGTCAGGCTGCGGCTGGCCACGGTGGTGGGCGGGATGTCGATCGGCAAGCAGGCCGGCGCGCTGCGAGGCGGGGCCGAGGTGGTCGTCGCGACCCCGGGCCGGCTCAAGGACCTCATCGACCGTGGCGACTGCCGGCTGAACCAGGTGGGCATCACGGTGCTGGACGAGGCCGACCAGATGGCTGATATGGGGTTCATGCCGCAGGTCACCGCGCTGCTCGACCAGGTGCGTCCGGAGGGGCAACGGATGCTGTTCTCCGCCACCTTGGACCGGAACGTCGACCTGCTGGTACGCCGCTACCTGACCGACCCCGTCGTGCATTCGGTCGACCCGTCGGCCGGTGCGGTCACGACGATGGAGCACCACGTCCTGCACGTCCACGGCGCCGACAAGCACGCCGCCACGACCGAGATCGCCGCCCGCGACGGCCGCGTGATCATGTTCCTGGACACCAAGCACGCCGTCGACCGGCTCACCCAGGACCTGCTCAACAGCGGGGTACGGGCCGCCGCGCTGCACGGCGGCAAGTCGCAGCCGCAGCGCACCCGCACGCTGGCGCAGTTCAAGACGGGGCACGTCAGCGTGTTGGTAGCGACCAATGTCGCGGCGCGCGGCATCCACGTCGACAACCTTGACCTCGTCGTCAACGTCGACCCGCCGACCGACCACAAGGACTACCTGCACCGCGGCGGCCGTACCGCCCGCGCCGGCGAGTCCGGCAGCGTCGTCACTCTCGTCACACCGAGCCAGCGCCGCGGCATGGTCCGCCTCATGGCGGACGCCGGAATCCGGCCGCAGACCACCCAGATCCACTCGGGCGACGAGGCCCTGAGCCGGATCACCGGCGCTCAGGCCCCGTCCGGCATCCCGGTCGTCATCACCGCACCGGTGGTCGAACGCCCCAAGCGCAGCGCCTCCTCCCGAGGCCGACGCCGCCCCGCTTCGGCAACCCGGCGCACGCCCGTACACCGGCCCGTCTTCGATGCGGCGGCCTAGAACCTTCGTGATCAGGAAGCTGACCCATCTCTGCAGGAGGCACCTTTTGACGCTGGTTCAGATGCAGCCCCGCCCAACGCGCGCCAACCCCGTGCATGGGACGGTGGTTGAGGTCATGGACGCGGCCGGACCCCAGGTCTGTGACGACATGAGCGTCGAGGTGGCGCTGTCCGTCATGGCCGCAGCCCGCACGGGCCGACTGGTCGTCTGCGACCAGGACGGCCAGTGCACCGGCCTGGTCACCCAGACCGAACTCACCGCCGTCCGCGACAACTCCGCTTACACGGACAGCGTCCGCCTGCGCGACGTCCTCGGCGATCACAGGTCGTTCACCTCACCCGTGACCACTGCCTCCGAAGCCGAGCACGCGATGCGCTCCCGCCGGCTCGGTATCCTGCCGGTCGTCGACGAGCAAGACAGCGCCCTGGGCGTCCTCGCCCTCTCCCGCTGAACCGACTCACCCCTGGTCGGGCCGTTCTCCCCTTCTCCCTGTGAGGCCACATGCGCTGCGTCATCGCCCGCTTCCCCTTCGAGCTCACCAAGAGCGGCGTGCTGGAATCGATGAAGGGCATCAAGCCCGAACGGGGCACCGGCGAGTCCGTGATCATCGGCCGCCGCCACTACCCCGTCAAGCAAGTCGGCCAGGTCATCACCCGCCAGGACCGACGTGACTTCAGCGCCGCCGAAGTCCTCCGGGCCATGACTCAGCTCGGCTTCACCTGCCGCGCCCTTCCCACGGCCGCACCCGTACGCATCCTCAGTTCGCTCCAGCAAGCTTCCGCGATGCTCGGCACCCCCGTATCCGTCTGACCGAGGAAACAAGCACGAGCCGACACCTGAACAGCAGTGTGGGCCCGACCGGCGCGCGCCGGTCGGGCCCACACTGCTTGCAATGGGTTCCCGTCGCAGTGATTGCTCAGCGGTCGGAATAGCTGAAGTCGCCCATGGTCCAGGCGCTGACGTCCTCGATCGCAGCACGGTACATCCCGCCCGTCTCCGGGATCCCCACCGTGCCCTGCAGGATCCGGGCGACATGGAAGTGCAGATGCGTAGGCGGCCCGTCCTTCTTCGCGGGGGCGTCGAAGACCGCGGAGAACTCTCCCAAGCGGTCCGAATCCGTCAGTACCTCCGACACCCTCTGCCTCCACACTGCTTCGGGAGCCAGCCGACCGGTGATGACAGCACCACCGGTGACCACGGTCAGGGACATCTGATTGCTCTGCCCGGATTCCACCAGGGCGGCGACGTCAACGAGCAGCTCGTCAGGCTTCGACATGAGGCAGATTATATTCACCGGCCATCCAGCTGCGTCAGCGGCGGCGCTACCGAGCAAGACGGGCTCACGGTCTTGCCGCCGGAGGCCCGGGGGCAGACCGCGGTGGCGCGGGCGAGGCGGTTAACCATGGACCAGCCGAAGCCCTCGGTGCCGCCGTTCAGGTCAGGGGTGCGCATGCGCGGCGCATGCCGACTGGGGTCGTGGACGGCCACCTCGATGGTGTCAGGGTGCGCAGTCAGTTCCAGAGTGCAGCGGCCCCCGCCGTGGCGCAGGGCGTTGGTGACGAGCTCGGACACGACCAAGACCACGGTGTCTGCTGCGTCAGGGGCCAGGGCCGGCTGTCGGCCTCTGTGCCCCGCCCCTCCACCCGCCAACCCGGAAGTGCCGCAGTGCTTGACCGAGAAACTGATGGCCACCGTCGGCGCGTGGCGGCACGAGCTGTGCGCCAGCGTCACGCCCGTGTCACGGTGCCCGCCCACGGCCTACTCGAGTCGGGGCCCGCGCCGGTTCGGTAGGCGGCCCATCCGAGGCGACGCTACCGGTCGGGCGAGCACGGGCAGCCGGGCGAGGGCGCAGAGAGTCACCGCGGGCCGACGAAAGCAGATCCTCGTTGAGGCGCTGACGCGGCAGCAGAAGCGCCAGTCTGCGGATCGCGGCACTGGCACCGGCCTGCACGACTTCCACGAACTGCTGCTCGGTCGTCGGGCCGGGATCGTCAAGGCCGGCGCAGGCCTTCGTGCTACGCCCGTCACCAGCCGGCCTGTCGGGGTGTTACCGCCGGAAGCGTGGGGTGCCCAGTGGTGGCCGGTACCCGCCGACGGTAGCCGCGGCGCAGTCGTGGCGTCACGGGAAGCCCGTCGGGCTGTGCGGCCTGCGGGTCACTTGCGCCGGACTTGGGCTTCGGTCCGACTTTCCATAGATCCGTTGAGGCGGGTTACTTCACCTTCAAGCGCGCGGAAATCTATGCCCACCGGAGTAGACATTGAGTGGTGGTGTGGTTATGGTTTCTCTCGTAGCCGGGATCGAGCAAGGCCCGGCAGAGATGCACTGCCGTGCAGCAGTACACGCAGTTCGCAGGACGGTGCGGTGGTGGAGTTCCGAAGCCAAAGTTGTTGCAGGACGGTGACGGGACTGACGGCCGGACCGGGTGGCCCGCAGTAGTCAGGGGCCGCCGTGAGTAGGGCCGCAGCTGACGCAGTGGCAGTTCAGCAGTTGCGGTTGTCGGTAGCAGCAGCGCAGTAATCAGGGTTCCTCGGTAAAGGCGTCGGCTGCGGGCGCGCGTGCCGGGAGGTTCGGCAGTGGGGTTCCAAGCCAGAGCAGATGCAGGACGGGCGACGGGGCTGGCTGCCGAAGAGTGGCGCTGCGCGAGGCCACCAGCAGTTCGCAGTATCAGCAGTGCGAGCAGTACGCAGTACCCGTTTGGTAAGTGATTGGTTCAGAGGGAAGGACGGAGGAGCCGAGGCGCCATCAGGATCGCCCGGGCGGAAGGCTTGAGCTCGGGTACCGCAGGACATCGATAGGTGGGTGGTCTCCGGTCACGCATCCGCGATCCCCGCATTCCCCGCCCTCTTCCGGGCGGGCCCGCGGAACAAGCAGGCCGGCGCAGCGCTAGGGCCGGCAGATGGTGTAGCAGTTCCTTCGGGGCCCTGGTGCCAGTACGGCACCAGGGCCCCTCCACGCGTTCCACAGAGAGGTGAGATGACAGCAGACGACTCCTACGGCCGTCTCGACGACGACGACTACCCCGCCTACACCATGGGTCGGGCCGCTGAAATGCTCGGCACCACTCAGGGCTTCCTCCGCGCCGTCGGAGAGGCCCGCCTGATCACTCCGCTCCGCTCTGCGGGCGGCCACCGCCGCTACTCCCGTTACCAGCTGCGCATCGCGGCGCGAGCCCGGGAACTCGTCGACAAGGGCACTCCCATCGAGGCCGCCTGCCGCATTGTCATCCTCGAAGACCAGCTCGAAGAAGCCCAGCGCATCAACGCCGAACATCGCCGCACCGCCGGATCATCCAACCCCCCGGCCGCGGCCTGAGATGAGTGTGCCCGCCGGTATCGGCGGGCGCCGCACGCACAGGCTTTCGTGAGCTCCAGGAGGGCCAGATCGTGACGTTCGACGTCGCCCAGGGCCAGAAGGGCCCTCAGGCCGAGAACATCAACCCGGCCTGACCTTTCTGCCCTGCGGCGGACCACCGAGGGCAAGTCACGTCAGGAGGCCCGGCGCTGCTTGAGGGACCGTCGCCCACCAGGTCTTTGACTGCTCGACGGTTCTGCCGCCGGCCACCTGACAGGTCACGGGGTGGTGCGGGCGAGGCGGTTGGACATGGGTTAGACGAATCCTCCGGTGCTGCCGTTCAGGTCGCGGGTGCGCATGCGCGGCCCCTTCGGGCTGCGGTCGTGCACGGCGACTTCGATGCTGTCCGGGTGCGCGGTCAGCTCCAGGGTGCAGGTGCCGGCACCGTGGCGCAGGGCGTTGGTGACGAGCTCCGAGACGACCAGGCACACGTTTCGGCGGCCTCGGCTGCGATCGCCGGTAAGAGCTCTTCGAGGAAATGCCGGGCGCTGTCGCGCGCCGGTCGCGGATGTTGAGGAGCGGGCGGTTGCGACGCTGACGCTCATCGTCTCCATCAGGGTCACCCCGGTCTCTGATCGTCCATGCCCAGCTCTGCCTGCCCGGCGTTTGTGCCCCGGCCTGCGGTGGTTAGCCGGTGATGACCGCCTTGCGTCCTACCCATGTCGCTGTTCGAGGTGAATACCTCATCGTCGAACGCGCAGAAATCTGTGTTGGCCGGAGTAGACATTGGTCGGTGGTGTGGTTATGGTTTCTCTCGTAGCCCAGAGAGACAGCAGGGCCTGGCAGAGACGAACTGCCGGGCAGTGGTACCGCAGTTGCAGTTCGCAGGGCGGTGCGGTGGTGGAGTTTCGAAGCCAGGGTTGTTGCAGGACGGTGACGGGACTGACCACCGGACCGGGTGGCCCGCAGTGATCAGGGGCCGCCGTGAGCAGTACCGCAGTTGACGCAGTGGCAGTACCCGCAAGTGCAGTTCGTAGTACCCAGCAGTGAAGTCAGTGAGCAGCACCTCGGTGAAGGCGTCGGCTGCGGGCGCGCGCACCGGGAGGTTCGGCAGTGGAGTTCCAAGCCAGAGCAGACGCAGGACGGGCGACGGGGCTGGCTGCCGAAGAGTGGCGCTGTCGCAGGCCACTGAGCAGTTCGCATCACCAGCAGTACGCAGTAGAGCTGTACCAGCAGTACGCAGTTCCCGTTAGGTAGACAGTTGATCACCGAGGGAAGAACGGAGGAGCCGAAGCGCCATCAGGATCGCCCGGGAGGAGTCTTGAGCCCGGGTACCGCAGGACATCGATAGTGAGGTGGTCTCCGGTCAAGCAACCGCGATCCCCGCACCCCCGACAGCATCTCGGTCGGGTCTGCGGACACAGAAGGTCGGCGCAGTAACAGGGCCGGCAGATGGTGTAGCAGTTCCTTCGGGGCCCTGGTGCCATATGGCACCAGGGCCCCTCCACGCGTTTCACAGACAGTGCAATGACAGTAGACGATTCGTTCGGCCGGCTCGATGACGACCATTACCCCGCCTACGCGATGGGCCGGGCCGTCGGAATCCTCGGCACCACCCAGGGCTTCCTCCGTGCCATCGGAGAAGCCAGCCTGAACACACCGCTCCGTTCCGAGGGTGGACACCGCCGCTACTCCCGCTACCAGCTGCGCATCGCCGCCCGGGCAGCCCGGGACTCGTCGACAATGGCACCCCCGTCGAGGCTGCCTGCCGCATCGTCATCCTTGAGAACCAGCTCGAGGAAGCCCAGCGCATCAGCGCCGAACACTGCCGCGCCGCCGAATCACCCAACCCTACGGCAGCGCCCTGAGGCGGCTGAGACCTGCAACTTTCCCAGAAGCTTACGGCCGCCGCCACGCACACTGCCCGGGACGCAAAGCGCAGCTCGGAGGAGCAGAGGTTCAGACGCTCGTCCAGGCGTCGGAGAAGGCTGTCCGTCCAGCGGCATCGTCCGACCTGTGGTCTGCGTGCAGGACGCGCCAGGCGGTGAGCTCGAGGTCTCGGAGCCACAGTTCTCCGATGACCTGTGTCTTGAGGTCGGGAAAATGGTCGGACTCAGCGAGGGCTTGACCGATCACCTCCCCGGCCGCGACGCGCTGGGGCGGGGTCATCTCATCGACGGCCGAGAGGATTTGTCGGGCCAGGGGAGTTCCTTCTCCTGCCAGGGAACGCAGCACCAGAGCCTTGATGTTGACGGGTAGCAGGTACGCGGTGCCCGAAGACCTCCACAGGTCCGACCAGAAGCGTTCTCCTGCCTTCGTGGGGGCAGGCAGCGCGGCCAGCAGGCCGAGGAGATGGCCGGTGGCCGCATAGCCATCGGAGTGGGCAGCTGCGACGACTGCGATGCCGACGAGGCGCTCCACATCGAGATGGCCGGCTTCGAGATGCGAAGCGAGGCCCAGCTGGTGTTCCAGCTGGTGTGCGAGGGGGGCGGATACGTGGGGGCGGACCTCAGGAAGCATCGGCGATCCTTGCGCGTAGACGAGCGGAGATGCCCGTTCGGGAGCCCTGATCGTTCCCATGCCCAGCCGATCTACTCGGCTTCGGCAGGCGCAATTGACGGCAGCATCACCGGGTCCGGAGCTCATACGACGGCGAATCAGCCCGAACCCGGCGACGTGGGCGTGAGGGGTCGGGACCGACCTCCGATCATGCTGCCCGGGTGAGTCTCCTAGCATGACCGCATGGTTGCCAGCAGCGATGCCCAGGAGTCCGAGGGAGGACAGGAAGCTGTGTCCCGCGACGCCGCTGAAGTCGGATGTAGTCACGTCGCCTCAGCGCGTGGAGAACGCCGTGAAGACGGGCTGCCCTGCGGATCACAGAGTGGCGATGCAGGGAAGAAGGTTCACTCGGTTGCCGCCCTGGTGGAGCGGGCGGCCGTCCTGGCCGAACCGATCAAGCCGAGGTTGCGTGGCTGGCTCCACGCCGGAATGGTCCCCGCCGCACTGATCGCAGGCGTCGTACTCATCTGCCTGGCCCGTACGCCGCAGGCGCTTTTGGCCTGCGCCGTGTATTCGGTCACCGCCTGGCTGCTGTTCGCAACGAGCGCCATCTACCACCGCGGCACCTGGGGGCCGCTCGGCGAAGCTCTTCTACGACGCCTCGACCACGCCAACATCTTCCTGATCATCGCCGGCACTTGCACCCCCCTGGCCGTGCTCCTCCTCCAGCCGGACCAGCGGTCCGTACTGCTGTGGATCGTGTGGGCGGGCGCGTTGGCCGGCATCGCCTTCCGGGTCCTGTGGGTCGGAGCCCCGCGCTGGCTGTACACCCCGTGTTACCTGGCCCTGGGGTGGGCACCGGTGCGCTATCTGCCCGACTTCCTGCACACCGGCGGAGCAGCCGTACTCGTCCTGATCATTGTCGGCGGTCTCCTCTACAGTGCAGGCGCGGTGGTCTACGCTCTTCAGCGGCCCGACCCCTCACCCCGCTGGTTCGGCTTCCACGAGGTCTTCCACGCACTGACCGTGGCGGGCTTCACCGCGCACTACATCGCCATCTCCCTGGCCACCTACTGACCGCGACAGCATTCTGGCTCGCGCTGCTGTGGTGGTCCTGGTCGGGCGCGTCGACCTCGTCCTACTCGGCCTGCGCCGCCCGGCCAGGGTCGGCCGAAGCGGGCTACCGGAACAGCCCTCGAGTCATCGCCCAGGAGTGGTCCGCCCCGTCTGTGACGGTGCGGAGGCGTCGGTGAGGTCGGCGCCGGTGTCGGCGTTCCGCCGGGAGTGGTCGACGCCGTGCCAGTCCAGGCACATGACAGTCGCGTCGTCCTGCAGGTGGCCGTCGTTGGCGTCGACGATCGCCGCGATGAGGGTGCGGGCGGCCTCGCGGGGATGCAGCGCGCGAGTGCGGACGATCAGGTCCGGCAGCTCAAGGGCGTTGGCGTTGCGTTCCAGCATGCCGTCGGTCAGCATCACCAGCCGGTCGCCCGGTCGCAGGTCCAGCGACTGGACCCGGTAGGTGTGAGGGGCATGGAAGCCGAACGGCATATCGACCTTCGGAGTGATCTCCCGCACCTGTCCGTTCCGCATGCGCAGTGGCCAGGGGTGCCCGGCGTTGATGAACTCGGTCTTGCCGTCGATCAGGCTGATGCGCAGGAGCTGGCCGGTGACGTAGCTCTGGCGGCCGTGCTCGCGCATGGCCTGGTCGGCCTGGCGGGCCTGCTCGGCCAGGTCGCCACCGGCCCGCCGTGCCCGGCGCAGGGCGCCCACCGCAAGAGTGGCCAGCAGCGCGGCCTCGACATCGTGCCCCATGGCATCGGTGACGGAGAGCTGGACCGTGTCCCGGTCGATCACGTAGTCGAAGGTGTCACCCCCGACATGGTCGGCCGGCTCCAGCGCCCCGGCGACCGTGAACTGCGCCGCCTCACAGGCCAGCGACGCGGGGAGCAACCGGTGCTGGATCTCCGCAGCCAGACTCAGCGGCTTGGTCCGGCGTCCCCACTGGTACACGTCGGTGTAGGACCGGTTCGCGATGACGATGTACGCCAGGGCGTGCGCGGTCTCGCCGATTTCCCGCATCACCTCCGCGTTCGGCGCCGCGGCCAGGAACAGTTCGAGGAGTCCGATGGCGTCCCCGCGGTTGGTCACCGGGGCGACGACCCGCACCAGCGCGCCCTCGCCCTTGTCCTCCACGCTCGGCCGCTGGGTGCGGATCACGTCGTCGTACAGGGTGCCCCGCAGTGTGATGCGCCGGGCGGGTTCCTCGGTATCGACGCTGCCCGCCGCCCCCAGCCGTACGACCGAGCCGCCGGTGAAGTCGGTGATGAGGAACGACACCGACGCGGCCCCGAGGCGTTCCTTGAGCATGCGCGCGACCACGTCGAGCGACTCCACGGGCGCCGAGGTCTCCGCCGCGGCCAGCGTCCCGGCCAAGGTCATCGCATTGCCCCGGTCACCCCCGTTCTCGGGAGCACGAGTGGTCGGCTCACTGTCCTCATCAGGCCCGCGCACGGTCACTCCTCGCTCGCTGGTGCTCAGGGCTCCGTCCCAGGTGTGAGCAGGGCCGGCGCCAAGCCCGGTGCCGGGCAGATGTCATTGCATCACGTAGCCTCTGCACGGGTGCGTCTGTCGGCCAACGATCGTCGAACGGCCCGGCCACCGGGGTGTGGAACGCCCGGGCTCGCAGTCACCCGGCCCACCAAGGTTCATGCCACGCCGGCACCGGAGGCGTGGTGCTGGTGTTGCGCTACCAGCAGGCCCGTGATCGCCCGGACGTCGTTGGGGCGATTCAGGCCGGTTCATGCCGAGCGCCTGCGACGTCAGTGGAGAAGTGGTCGCAGCCCGGCAGCTTCGCCGACTCGACTCCGGTCGGCAGCAGGCCGCGCTGCTGGGCCTCGCAGAGGACCGTAACCGGGTCGACTGGCTGTGTCAGTTTTTGCGGGCTCTGACTCTCCACAGTCGCCCAATGAATCAGGGACACAGTCGGCGTCGAGCTGGGCACGGTGCAGCTGACGGCCGCGTGGTTCCAGCAAGGCTTCTCGTCATCGTCATCATTTCCGGGCCGGAGGCGGCGCTCCCTTCGTCTCCGTACGCATCATCCCGCAGCCGCCAGCCCATCAGCTCTACGAGCAGTAGCGTGACGGTCACGAGCACCAGAGGCGTGCACCGCCGGGTGCAGCAACTCGGCGAGGTGAGATAGGGCGTCGGCCATGACGCTCGCTTGACGCTCTGAGCGCCCGACGTACTGGATGTACGACCCGCAGAACGATTCTGACCTGGTGTTTCTTGCGGTTCGAATCGGGGTGACATCTTTTCGATGACGCACCACGTGGAGTGCGTGGCGATCCTGGAGCCGGTGAAGAAGGACGACTGACCTGCTGGTTGTACTGAACCGCCGAGGCGTGGCGGGCCGGGGATGCCCGGCCTGTTCTTCGACGTCCACCGAAGTCAACCGAGGCAGGCGCGGAACGGACGCGGAACCCGTCCCGCACCCCGGCACACCGTCAGCGTTGTGACGCGGCGATCCGTGCGCGCAGTGCCTTCTTGTCGACCTTCCCCATCGGTGTGCGCGGAAGCTGCGGCATCGGAATCAGCCGGTCGGGGATCTTGTAGGTGGCCAGGCCGCGGCCTCTGAGGAACTCCTTCATGGCGGACGGGCGGACGTCCGCCTCGTTGAGGACGACGAAGGCGTACGTCCGTTCGCCGAGCACGGTGTCCGCCACGCCGATCACGGCCGCGTCCTGCACGGCGGGGTGGGTGCGTAGCTGCCGCTCCACCTCCTCCGCGGAGACCTTCTCGCCGGCCCGGTTGATGACGTCCTTGATCCTGCCGACGATCATGATGTTGCCGTCCGGCCTGCGTCGGACGAGGTCGCCGGTGCGGAAGAAACCGTCCGGTGTGAACGACCGGGCGTTCTCCTCGGGGGCCCGGTAGTACCCGCGGATCGTGTACGGACCGCGCGCCTGCATCTCGCCGGGCTCCCCGTCGGGCACCGGGTTCCCGGAGTCGTCGACGATCCGGACCTCGTCGCCCGGTGACATCGGGCGGCCGTCCGTGTTCACGGCCACCTCCTCCGGGTCGTCGAGCCGGGTGTGGGTCAGCAGCCCCTCGCTGATGCCGTACCACCGCTGGATCCGGCAGCCCAGCTCCTGGGCCGCGCGGCGCGCCAGGGCCGGGTCGAGCGGGGCACTGCCCACCTGGATCAGCAGGCGGGACAGTTCGCCGGGCGGTCGTCCGGAATCGGCCCACAGCCGCAGCACCGAGGGCACGACCGTGGTCACGGTGACTGCCTCGCGGCGGATCAGCGAGAAGACGTCGTCGGGCCGCACGCTCGACGTGAGTACCGCCTTCCCTCCCATCAGGAGACTGCCGAACACGCCCGGACAGGCGAGGGCCGCCTGGTGCGCGACCGGGTTGACGGCGAGGTAGACCACCTCCGGGCCCACCCGCATCGCCTCCGCGCAGGCCCGCATGACGTACTCGTAGTCGTCGTGGGTCCGGGGAATCAGCTTCGGCAGTCCGGTGGTGCCCCCGGAGAGCAGGAACAGCGCGGGGTCGGACGCGTCCACCGTGGGCAGTGCGACGTCCTGGGCGTCCGGCGACTCCAGCGACTCCAGCGAAATGAACTCCTGGGCGTCGCCGCTGACGATCACGTGCGGGACCGACGGGATCTCCCGGGCGATCGTACGGAAGTCGAACCCGCCGAACTCGTCCTTCACCACATAGGCGACAGCCCCCGAGTGGGCACACAGATGCGCGATCTCGGCCCTGCGGTGACCGGGCAGCGCCAGCACCGGGATCGCTCCGGCCCGCAGCAGCGCGAAGACCAGGACGACGAACTCCGGGATGTTGGGAAGGTGCACCACCACCCGGTCCAGGGGCCTGATGCCCAGTCCGATCAGGCCGCCCGCCAACCGGTCCGCCCGCCGGGACAGCTCCGCGTAGGTCATCCGGCGTTCGCCGCACACCACGGCCACCCGATCGGCGTTCCGTTCGCACGACTCGTGCAACAAGTCACCGATCGGCCGGCCGCGCCAGACCCCTGTCCGGCGCAGGTCCGCCGCGAGCTGTTCGGGCCAGTGCACAAAACCGTCAAGCATGATCGCGTTCCCTTTCGGCGGGTCGGTCGAGGCGTGGATCGAGGGGCGCGAAGGTCCGGGTGGAGCCGCGGGTGCGCTCCGTCCGTCCGGGCCGCGGGACGGCGGCGACTTGGGTGGAGGGCGCGTGCCCTCTCACGGTGGCGGGCGGTGTCCGGTGTGGTGGTGCGCGGCGTCCGCGTGCGAGGTGAGCCCGTGCCGTGCGGCGGCGTGCTCGCGGTCCTTGTGTCCTTTGGCATCGTCTGCGCCGCGTTCCACCGCGCCCCGATCTCTTGCCGACATCTGTCGAGGGCCCCGCGAATCGGCGGCGAGTGGAAAACATGGTGCGGACGGAACGACGGCCGGCCAGAAAGGCGGAGTGGATGAGCCGGATACGGGAACGCGGCTGGGTGCGGTCGATGATCGCCGGTGACCCTGCCGGCGTCCGGGTGGTGTGCTTCCCGCACTCGGGGGGATCGGGGGTCGCCTTCGGCGAGTGGTCCGCCGCGGTGCCGCCCGGTGTGTCGCTGATGGCCGTCCAGTACCCGGGCCGCGGCGACCGCTTCGGAGAGCCGCCCGTGGACGACGTGGCCGCGATGGCCGGCTGCGTGGCGGCGGAACTGCTGCGGTTGCCGCCGGGCGACCACGTGCTGTTCGGGCACAGCCTCGGGGCGCTGGTCGCCTACGAGACCGCCCTGCTGCTGCGGGACGCCGGTGAGGAACCCCGGGCGCTCTGCGTGTCCGCCGCCCTGCCGCCCGGATCCATGACCAACAGGGGTGTCCACCTGGCGCCCGACGACGAGTTCTGGTCGACCCTGTGCGCGCTGGGCGGCATCGAGCCCGCGGTCGCCGAGAACGCCGAGCTGCGCGACCTCCTCCTGCCCGTCATCCGCTCGGACCTGCGGGCGCACGCGACCTATCGGCCCCGCCCCGGCACCCGTCCGCTGTCCTGTCCCGTGCGCAGCTACCACGGCGCGGGCGACCCGCTGGTGGAGCAGGACCAGCTGGCGGGGTGGGCGAGCGTCACCTCCGGCGGCTTTTCGGGGACCGTGCGGCCGGGCGGGCACTTCCACGTGACGACCGACGTCGCGGAACTCGTCGCGGACGTGCTGAGCCAGGGCCCGAAGTGAGGCGGCCTTGACCACCATCGCCGTGATCCCCGGTGACGGCATCGGTCCCGAGGTGATCGAGCCGGCGCTGGACGTCCTCGACGCCCTCGGCCTCGGGACGCGTACGGACGTCCTGGACCACGTCAACGCGGAGACCTACCTGCGCACCGGAACCGCGCTGACCGGAGCCGACCTCGACCGGATCAGGTCCAGCCGGGCGGCGCTCCTCGGCGCGATCGGGGACCCCCGGCTCAGCGACACCGCGTACGTGCGTACGGTCCTCACCACCCTGCGCCTCGAACTCGACCTCTACGTCAACTACCGGCCCGCCAGGCTCCTGCACGACAGGCTCAGTCCGCTGCGCGACCCGGCCCGCCGGGCGATCGACTGCGTGATCGTCAGGGAGAACACCGAGGGGCTCTACAGCGGCATCGGCGGCGGTACGCGCACCGGGACCCCCCAGGAGATCGCCATCGACGTGGACCTCAGCACCCACCAAGGCGTCTCACGGGTACTGGAGTTCGCGTTCTCGGTGGCGCGCAGGTCGGTGTGCCTCGTCGACAAGGCCAACGCCGTCCGCAACGGCGGACAGCTGTGGCAGCGGTGCTGGAGCGAGGCGGTCGCACGGCACCCGCACGTCGAGACGTCCCACCTCTACGTGGACACCGCCGCCCTGCGACTGGCCACCGATCCGACCGCCTTCGACGTCGTCGTCACCAACAACTCCTACGGCGACATCCTGAGCGACCTCACGGCCGCGCTGGCCGGCGGCCTCGGCGTGGCGGCGTCGGCGAACCTCAACCCCGTGACCGGAAAAGGGCTCTTCGAGCCCGTGCACGGCAGCGCCCCGGACATCGCGGGTACCGGCACCGCCAACCCGTTCGGCGCGATCCTCTCCGTGGCCCTGCTGGTCGAGCACCTGGGCCGGACCGAGGAGGCGGACGCGGTCCGCCGGGCGGTCGCCGCGGCGGTCTCGGCTGGCCGTGTGACCCCCGACCTCGGCGGGTCCCTGGGTACCAAAGAGGCCGGCGCCGCGGTCCTGACGGAACTGCGGCGGCCATAGCGAGGTGCGGACGCGGACACGACCCGACAACCGCCGGCGGAGCAACGGACGAGGGGCAAGAACGGTATGAACGGGAACGGCACGGACCGCACGGACGGGAACCCGGAGACCGTCATCGTGGGGGCCGGTCTGGTGGGCGCGGTCACGGCTCTCTACCTGGCGCCCCGCTTCGGACCGGTCACCCTGCTGGAGAAACGGGCGGACCCCAGGCGGAACTCCGGTGGACAAGGCCGGTCACTGGTCGTGATGCTGTCGGCGCGCGGCTGGCGCGCCCTGTCGGACCTGGGCGTCGCGGACGCCGTGCGCCGCATATGCGTCCCCCTGCACGGACGCCGCGGGCACCTGCCCGACGGCCGGACGCGCATGACCCCCTACAGCCGGGACGGACAGCCCATCTGGGCGGTGGAGCGCCGGCGGCTGCACCACATCCTGCTGGACGCCGCCGAGGCGACCCCCGGTGTGCGCATCCGCTTCGGGCAGCGCGTGCGCTCGGTGGACCTGGACGAACCCGCGGTGCTGGTGGAGGACCGGCACGGCTCGCACCGGCTGACGTGCCGCCGGGTCCTCGGCTGCGACGGCGCGCACTCCGCCGCCCGGGCCGCCCTGGAGGCGCGCGGCACCCGGGCCGAGGTGCGCACGCTGGACCTGGCCTACCAGGAGATCGACGTACCGGCCGGCCGGCTGGACCCGACCATCACGCACTACTGGCCCTCCGGGAAGGCGATGTTCGCCGCGCACCCCCTGCCGTCGGGGAGGCTCTCGGGCTCCTTGTTCATGCGCCTCGACGGCCCCGCCCCGTCCTACGCGGCGGCCCGCGGCGGCCAGGACCTGTACGAGATGTTCGCCGCCCACTTCCCCGAGCTGACCGGGATCATCCCCGACATCGCGGAACAGCTCGCCACCAAGGCCGTCTCGACTCTCACGGCCGTCCGCTGCGACCGATGGGTCTGGCGGGACACCTTCGCGCTGCTGGGTGATTCCTGTCATGCGATGGCGCCCTTCATGGGGCACGGCATGAACTGCGGCTTCGAGGACGCCCGGGTCCTCGTCGACTGCCTCGACGCCTCCGCGGACTGGGCGGCGGGCCTGGCCGCCTACGAGAAGTCGCGGACCGAGGACGCCGACGCCATCTCCCGGCTCTCCTACCGGCACTACTTCACGATGGCCGGCCCACCGCGCGAGGAGACCGCTGCGGAGGCGCTGCGCGGGCGGCTGACGGCCCTGTTCCCCGACCGGTTCGTTCCGCTGTACGAGCGGTGCGCGTTCACCGAGGAGAGCTACGCCTCCGTACTGCGTGACGACGAGCGTCTGGACCGGCTCGTGGCGGATCTGTTGGCCCGGTACGGCACCGAGCTGGTCTCGGCGCCCGACGACCGACTGCGCGCCTGCACCCCTTCCCCCCACCCGACCACCGCCACCCTGGAGGACTCCGAATGTTCGTGATCCTGTTCAAGTCGCGCCTGTCCGAGGAGGCCGGCGAGGACTACTACGCCACCGAGGAGCGGATGCAGGAGCGGGTCCGCGCCATTGCCGGGTCCGACCCGGTGGAGGTCAAGCACTACACCGGGGAGGACGGCGAACGTCTCGCCGTCATGATGTGGCAGGACGGGGAGACGCTGGACAAGTGGCGTTGCGACCCCGATCACCAGGTGGCGCAGCGACTCGGCAGGAAACACTGGTACTCCTCCTACGAGTTGACCGTCGCCGAGGTGGTCCGGACCAGCGCGCACGACAACGAAAGCCCGGCCGCAGCGGCGGAGGGGCCGCGCTAGCAGGCGTAGTACGGCCGTTGCAACGCGTGGAAAACGTGCAACGCGTGGAACGCGCGGACCCGTGACCGAAAGATGTCCGAGGGCGGTTTGAAGCGGGCCGGACGGACGTTTGCCGGGGCGGTTTGGCGGAGTTGTTTCGGGTGTTGGCCTGTTCCTTTTCGATCTCTGGCGAACATCTTTCATGCCAGTTGTTCGAGCGCATGGGCCGCGACAAGTATCGGCACGGCGAGGCCGTTGACCGGGAAACCACTTTTGCTGGGGGCATCTGGATGGGTTGTACCGGCGTCACATCCGCGCAGGAAGCCATGTGGCTCGCGCAGGAATTCACTCCGGACGTACCGAACAACGTGGCGACTCTCTGGGACATCGACGGTGACCTGGACACCGCCCTGCTCGCCGCGGCCCTGCGGGCGGCCGTGGCGGAAGCCGACGCGCTGAAGGTGAACTTCCGCCGCGACGACCACGGGCTGCGGCCGGTCGCCCGGGACCTCGGGGCGTGGGAGCCGTTCCGCCTCGATGTCGGCGACGCCGCCGACCCCGCCGACGCGGCCCGCGCCGTCGTCGCCGATCTCGTGCGCCGGCCCTTCGACCTGACCGAGGACGCGCTGCTGCGGATCGGCTCGATCCGGCTGGGCCCCGGCCGCCACCTGCTCGTGCTCGTCTTCCACCACATCCTCACCGACGCGTTCGGCGTTCTCACCCTGCTGTCCCGGCGGATCGCCGAGATCTACCGCGCGCTGCGCGCCGGCTCCGCGTTGCCGGAGGGCGCCCCGAACCCGCCGGGGGACGCCGCGACGAAGGACGCCGCGTACCGGGAGTCGCAGCGGTTCGCCGACGCCGAGCGGTTCTGGCGCGACTACCTCGCCGAAGACCTGCCCGCCGCCCGTCTGCCTGCCGGTGTCCGTCCGGGCACCGACGCCCCCGCCGGCGGTCCCGGCTACTGGGACGGCCTCACCGCACCGCAGGGGATGGCCACCCGCACCGCGACGGTCCCGGCCGTCGAACTCGCCGCCTGGGAACACGCATCCGCCGCGGCGGGCACCTCGGTGCCCGACCTGATCGCCTCGGCCGCCACCGCGTTCCTTGGGCACATGTGCGGCCTGTCCGAGCCGCTGCTGACCATCACCGTCAATCACCGCGTCGGCGCACTGCGCCGCTCCCTCGGCCTGCTCTCCAACCGGGTGCCGCTGCGCTCGCGGGTGGACCCCGCGGCCGACTTCGTGGAACTGGCCGAGGCGCTCGGCCGGGAGCGGCGCCGTGTCCTGCGGCACGCCCGGCACGACATATCCCTGATCAAACGGGCCACCGGCCACGCCGGCGACGCGCGCAGCCCGTTCGGCGCCGTCGTCAACGTGCTCCCCTCCGTCGAAGCACTCGACCTGGCGGACGCCACAGCCCACTTCACCGGTGGCACCTTCGGTGTGATCGACGAGGTGATGGTCTGCGTCTACACCGACGGAAGGGCCGACAGCGACCTGTACGTCCGCTTCGACGCGCCACGCGCGGAGTACGACGAGCAGGACATCGCCGGGCTCGCCGAGCGGTTCGTGACGTTCCTGCGCAGGGCCCTCGCCGACCCGCACGCCCCCGTCGGGACCGTCTCCGCGCTGCACCCCGCCGAACGCCGCGCGCTGCTCACCGAGTACGCCGGACCCACGGTGACCCCACCGCCGGCGACCCTGACCGAACTGCTGGACCGACAGGCCCGCGCCACCCCGGACGCCGTCGCGGTGACCTTCGAGGACACCCGGCTGACCTACCGGGAACTGGCCGAGCGCTCCGGCCGGCTGGCCCGCCTGCTGACCGAGCGCGGCGCCGGGCCCGAGCGGTTCGTCGCGGTCGCCGTGCCCCGCTCCCTGGAACTGGTCGTCGCCCTGGTCGCGGTGCTCAGGGCGGGCGCCGCCTACGTCCCCGTCGACCCCGACTACCCGGCCGCGCGGGTCGAGTTCATGCTCGCCGACGCCGGGCCCGCGCTGCTGCTGACGGTCAAGGACACCGCGGACCGGCTGCCCCGGACGGACGTACCCGTGGTCATGGCCGACGACGCCCCGCTCACCGAAGAGCCCGTCAGGTCCGCCCCGCACCGGGTCGACCACCCCGCGTACATGATCTACACGTCGGGATCGACCGGACGGCCCAAGGGCGCCGTCGTCACGCACGCGGCGATCGTCAACCGGCTGCTCTGGATGCAGGACCGCTTCCGGCTCGACGGTTCCGACCGGGTCCTGCAGAAGACGTCCGCCTCGTTTGACGTGTCCGTCTGGGAGTTCTTCTGGCCGCTGATCACTGGCGCCACCCTGGTGGTCGCCCGGCCGGACGGACACCGCGACCCGGACTACCTCGCCGAGGTGATCCGGCGGGCCGGCGTCACGACGGCGCACTTCGTCCCGTCGATGCTGGCCGAGTTCGTCACCGAGGAGACGGCCGCCGCGTGCACCGGTCTGCGCCGCGTCGTGTGCAGCGGAGAGGCGCTGCCGGCCGAGCTGGCCGCGCGGTTCCACCGGACCTTCGGCGTGCCGCTGCACAACCTGTACGGGCCGACCGAGGCAGCCGTGGACGTCACCGCCTGGCAGTACCGGCCCGGGGCGCGGACGATACCGATCGGCACCCCGATCTGGAACACCGCGCTCTACGTCCTCGACAGCCGGCTGCGACCGCTGCCGCCCGGCGTCTTCGGCGACCTCTACATCGCGGGGGCCGGACTCGCCCGGGGCTACCACGACCGTCGGGCCCTGACCGCCGAGCGCTTCGTGGCCTGCCCGTTCGGGGAACCCGGGCAGCGCATGTACCGGACCGGCGATCTGGCGCGCTGGAACACCGACGGCGAACTGGAGTTCGCCGGCCGCGCCGACCACCAGGTGAAGATCCGCGGCTTCCGGGTCGAGCCGCAGGAGATAGAGGACACGCTGACCGACCACCCGGGAGTGCACAGGGCTGCCGTCGTCGCCCGGCCCGGCCGAGCCGCGGACGGAGCCGCGCAGCTCGTCGCCTACGTCGTCCCGGCCACCTCCGGCGGCAACGGCGGGACCGGCACCGAATGGGACCTGCACGCCGGTCTGGACATCGCCGAGCTGCGGGGCTTCGTCGCGGCCCGGCTGCCCGCCCACCTGGTGCCCGCCGCCTTCGTCGCGCTGGACCGGATGCCGTTGACCGCGAACGGCAAGCTGGACCGGGCCGGGCTGCCCGAGCCGGAGGTCACCGGCCGTGCCCACCGGCCGCCCCGGACCGGTGACGAGAGCCTCCTGGCCGCCGCGTTCGCCGAGGTGCTCGGCCTGAGCCACATCGGGATCGACGACGACTTCTTCACTCTGGGCGGCGACAGCATCCGGGCGATCCAGGTGGTGGGCCGCGCCCGCGCCGGCGGTCTCGCGCTCACCCCGCGCACCGTGTTCGAGTGCCGCACCGTCGCCGCGCTCGCGCAGGCCGCCACCCGCGACACCGCACCGGTGGCCCTCGCCGAACTCGAGGGCGGGGGCGTCGGCCTGCTGCCGCTGCCCCCCATGGCCCGGCTGTACGCCGAGCGAGGCCCCGGCCTGGACCGCCTCGCCCAGTGGCTGGTACTGGAACTGCCCGCAGCCGTCGACCTCCCCGGCCTCACCGCGGCCGTGCGCGCCGTCCTCGACCGGCACGACGTCCTGCGCTCACGGCTGACGGACGACGGCCTGCTGGTGCGGCCACCCGGCACTCCGGACGCCGCCGGACTCGTCGACCGGGCCGACTGCCCGGGGGACTGGGACGGCGAGGCGTGGCAGACCCTGCTGCGCGCACAGGCCGCCGAGGCCGTACGGCACATCGACGCCCGGGCCGGGCGGATGCTCCGGCTGGTCTGGTTCCCGGGGGCCGCGGGCGGGCCCGGACGGCTGCTGGTCGTGGCCCACCACCTGGTCGTCGACGGCATGTCCTGGCGGGTGCTGCTGCCCGACCTGGCCGCGGCCTGGCGCCAGGTCCAGGAAGGCCGGCCCCCCGCGTTGCCGCGGGTGGGCACCTCCCTGCGCCGCTGGCTGCACGCCCTGGCCGACGAGGCGGCCCGCCCCGGACGGGTGGCGGAGGCGTCGTTGTGGCGCGACCTGCTCGCGGCACCCGTCGCACCCGTGGGCTCCCGGCCGCTCGACCCCGGGCGAGACCTCACCTCCACCACGGACACCGTCCGGGTGGAGCTCCCGGCCGACCTCACGGACGCGATACTGACCTCCGTCCCCGCGGCCTACCGCAGCGGCGCGGACGACGTCCTGCTCACCGCCCTCGTCCTCGCGCTGGCCCGGGAACGACGGGGTCTCACCGACGGCTCTACGGTCGTACGGCTGGAAGGGCACGGCCGGCAGGAGGAACTGGTGCCGGGCGCGGACCTGTCCCGCACGGCCGGCTGGTTCACCTCGGTCACCCCCGTACGCATCGACGTCTCGGGGATCGACGTCGACGCCGCGATCACCGGAGGAGCCGCCGCCGGTGACGCCCTCAAGCGGGTCAAGGAGCAGCGGCGGGCCCTGCCCGACCAGGGCATCGGCTACACCCTGCTGCGCTACCTCAACGACGACACCGCGGCGCTGCTGAGCCCGTATCCGGCGGACGACATCGGATTCAACTTCCTGGGCCGTTTCACCTTCGAACGCCCGGAGCCGGCGCCCGGCGATGACCCCACCCGCGGCTCGGGATGGACCCCGGCGCCCGAATGCGCCGAGTTGGTCGCCGCACCCGCCGCGGACATGCCGGCGCCCAGCGCGCTCGAACTGAACGCCCTGGTGACCGGCACCGGCGACGACGCGCGCCTCACCGCCCTGTTCACCTTCGCCACCGGAGTGCTGACCGCCGACGAGGTCCGCGCCCTGTCCGGCGCCTGGTGCGCCGCACTGCGCGGCCTGCGGAGCCTGGTCACGTCCGGCGGGCGGGGACTGACCCCCTCCGACGTCCCGCTGGTCACCGTCGGCCAGGAGGAACTGGACGGCTGGCAACAGCGCTTCGGGCGCGTCAGCGACGTATGGCCGCTCACGCCGTTGCAGGACGGGCTGCTGTACCACACGATGCTCGCGCAGAGCGCGTCCGAGGCGTACCAGACGCAGTTCGTGTTCCGGCTCGAAGGCGCGGTGGACCCGGCGCGCCTGCGGGCCGCGGGCCAGGCCCTGCTCGACCGGCACCCGAACCTGCGGGTCGCGTTCCGGCCGAGCGCCACCGGTGAGCCCGTGCAGGTCGTCGTGGACGACGTCCCGCTGCCCTGGCGGCACCTCGACCTCACCGGCGAGGCCGACGCCGCCACCCGGCTGGAGGAGATCCTCGCCGAGGAGCGGGACACCCGCTTCCACCCGGAGAACCCGCCGCTGCTGCGCCTGACCCTCGTCACGCTCGGCCCCCAGCACGCCGAACTGGCCCTCACCGCCCACCACGTGCTGCTCGACGGCTGGTCGGTGCCGCTCGTCGAGCGCGAGCTGATGCAGCTGTACGGGGCCGACGGCGTCGACACCGCGCCGCCGCGCCCGCACGGCTACCGGGACTTCCTGAGCTGGCTGTCACGGCAGGACACGGCACGCTCCGCCCGCGCGTGGGCCGAGGAACTCGCCGGTGTGGCCGAGCCGACCCTGCTGGCGCCCACGACGCCCGGGGCCCGGCCGGCCGGCAGCGGCAGCGGGCAGATCGACGTGCCGCTCACCGGCGAGGACACCACCATGCTGGCGCGCCGGGCCGCGGAGTGGGGCGTCACCCCCAACACCCTGGTGCAGGGCGCGTGGGCCATGGTGCTCGCGCAGCTCACCGGCCGCGAGGACGTGCTGTTCGGCGCCACGGTCGCGGGCCGGCCCTCCGGGCTGCCGGGCGCCGACGCCATGATCGGCCTGTTCATCAACACGGTGCCCGTGCGGGTGCGCTGCACGCCGGCCGACCCGGTTCCGGAGGTGCTCGGCCGGCTCCAGGACGCCCAGGCGAGGCTGTTGGACCATCACCATCTGGGGCTCGCCGACATCCAGCGGGCGACCGGGCTGAACGCGCTGTTCGACACGCTGGTGGTGTTCGAGTCGTTCCCCGTCGACCGGTCCGGCCGCTCGGCGGCGGGCGCGTCCGCGCGACCGGTGGTGACCGGTATCCGCCCGTACGCCCCGCCGCACTACCCGCTGACCGTGATCGCGGCGGCCGACCCGCTGTTGCGGATCTCCTTCCAGTACCGGCGCAACGCGTTCGAGCGGACCGCCGTGGAGGCGCTCGCCGACCGGCTGGTGCGGGTGCTGCGGCAGATCGCCGCCGGTCCGCGGACCACCGTCGGCGCGCTCGACGTGCTGTCCGACGCCGAACGCGAACAGGTGCTGCACGGCTGGAACGACACCGCTGTCCCGCCCCCCGAGCGGACCGTCCCCGAGCTGATCGCGGCACGGGCGGCGGCGACGCCGGACGCGGTCTGCGTCGAGTTCCGCGGGCACCGGCTGACCTACCGGGAGCTGGACGAACGGGCCGGCCGGCTGGCGCACTGGCTGGCCGGGCAGGGGGTGGGCCCGGAGTCCCGGGTCGTGGTGCTGCTGCCCCGCTCGGCCGACCTGGTGGTGGCCCTGCTGGCCGTGTGGAAGGCCGGCGGCACGTATGTGCCGGTGGACCCGGAGTATCCCGCCGCCCGGGTGCGGGCCGTGGTCGAGGACAGCGCACCGGTGCTGGTCCTCGACGAGGAACGGCTGGCCGGGGTGGACCTGTCCGACCGGTCCCTCCACCCTGTCCACGGCCCACGCGTTCCGGTCGGCGCCGACCACGCCGCCTACGTCATCTACACCTCCGGCTCCACTGGCGCGCCCAAGGGCGTGGTGGTCCGGCACGGTGCGCTGGCGATCTTGCTGACCGGTATGCAGGATCGATTCTCCTTCACGCCGGACGACCGGCTGCTGGCCTGCGCCACCGTCGCGTTCGACATCGCCGCGCTGGAACTCTTCCTGCCCCTGCTCGCCGGCGGCCGGGTGGTACTGGCCGGCAAGGACGACATCACCCAGCCGACGGTACTGCTCGACCTCGTCGAACGGTCCGGCGTCACCGTCATGCAGGCCACCCCGGCGCTCTGGCAGAGCCTGGTCACCCACGCGCCGGCCTGTCTGACCGGGCTGCGGGTGATCTCCACCGGCGAGGCCCTGCCCCTGGCGCTCGCCGAAACCCTGTGCCGGCACGCCGCTGAGGTCACCAACCTCTACGGCCCGACCGAGACCACCGTCTACGCCACCGCCGCCCGTCTGCTCCCCGGCCACGGCGGCATGCCTCCCTCGGTCGGCGGCCCGGTCGCCGGCACCCGGATCCTGGTACTGGACCGCACACTGCGCCCGGTGCCGCCCGGCGCTGCCGGTGACCTCTGGATCGCCGGCGAGGGCCTGGCCCGCGGCTACCACGACAGGCCGGGCATGACCGCGGAGCGGTTCGTGGCCTGCCCGTTCGGGCCACCGGGCGCGCGGATGTACCGCAGCGGGGACCTCGCCCGCTGGACGGTCACGGGTGAGGTGGAGTACCTCGGCCGCTCCGACCACCAGATCAAACTGCGCGGCTTCCGGATCGAGCCCGCCGAGATCGAGCACACCCTGACCCGCCACCCAGCGGTCCGCCGGGCTGTCGTCATCGCCCGTGAGGACCGGCCGGGCGACCGCCGGCTGGTGGCGTACGTGGTCCCGGAGACCGGCACCGAGCCGCCCACCACGGAACTCCTGCGGGAGGCGGTCGGAGAGCGGCTGCCGGCCTACATGATCCCGGCCGCGTTCGTGACGCTCACGGAACTGCCGCTGACGCCCAACGGCAAACTCGACCGTTCCGCCCTGCCCCGCCCGGAGTTCGGCGGGGACGAGTACCGGGCCCCGCGCTCGCCCCGGGAACAGACGCTGTGCGCGCTGTTCGCCGAGGTCCTGGGCGCCGAGCGGATCGGTCTCGACGACGACTTCTTCGTCCTGGGCGGCCATTCACTGATGGCCACCCGACTGGTGGCCCGGGTACGCGCCGAAATGGGCGTGGAAATTCCGATGCGCGTCCTGTTCACCGCCCCGACCGTCGCCGAACTCACCGACCGCTGGCACGAGATGTCGGCCTCCACCCGAATGCCGCTGCGGAGAATGACCGAAAGGTAGGAAACACCATGACCCCCCTGTCGTACGCGCAGCGGCGAATGTGGTTCATCAACCGCTTCGAAGGCCCTTCCTCCACCTACAACATCCCGCTGCTCCTGCGTTGCCACGGCCCGCTCGACACGGTCGCGCTGCGGGCGGCTTTCCGCGACGTGATGATCCGCCACGAGGTCCTGCGTACCGTCTTCGCGGAGACCGACGGCCAGCCGTACCAGCGCGTCCTCGACCCCGACGAGATCGAACTGCCCTGGCAGGACTGGGGCCGGGTGGCCCCCGAGCGGATACCCGGCGTGGTGGCGTCGGTGAGCGGCAGCTGGATCGACCTGTCGACGGACGTGCCGCTGCGCGGCTGCGTCCTCCAGAGCGGCGACGAGGAATTCCTGGTCGTCCTGGTGATCCACCACATCGCCGGCGACGGCGGCTCGCTGGCCCCGCTGGCACGTGACGTGTCGACGGCCTACCGGGCCCGGGTGACCGGCACGGCACCGGACTGGTCCGAACTGCCCGTGCAGTACTCGGACTACGCGCTGTGGCAGCACGAAATGCTGGGCGACGAAAAGGATCCGGACAGCGTTGTCGCGGTGCAGAGCGCCTATTGGCGCGAGGAACTGGCTGGTGTGTCCAAGCCGCTTCCCCTGCCCCTGGACCGGCCCCGTCCCGAGGTGGCGAGTTTCCGGGGCGGATCGGTTCCGGTGGGGCTGCCCGCCGAGCTGCGCGCCGGGGTCGAGAAGTTGGCGCAAACCCATGGCGTCACGACGTCGATCGTGCTCCAGGCCGCCTTGGTGACGTTGCTGCATCGGCTGGGAGGAGGCAAGGATGTGAGCGTCGGCTCGCCGATCGCGGGCCGTACGGAGGAGGCACTGAATGAACTCGTGGGGTTCTTCGTCAATACCTGGACGCTGCGCGTGCAGGTGACCGCGGACCAGCCTTTCGAGTGGGTGCTGGAACAGGTACGGAAGAAGGCGCTTGCCGCTTATGACCATCAGGACGTGCCGTTCGAGCGGCTCGTAGAGCTGTTGCGGCCGGAACGGTCGACCGCGCACCACCCCCTGTTCCAGGTCGTGCTGGCGTGGCAGAACAACACCCCGCCGCACCTGGACCTGCCGGGTCTCACCGTGACGATGGAACCGCTGCCCACCGGCAGCGCGAAGTTCGACCTGTTCTTCAACCTGGCGCCGGACGAGTCCACCGGCTCCGTCGTCGGTGAGATCGAGTATGCCACCGACCTCTTCGACCGCTCCACGGTGGAGGAGATCGCGGCACGGTTCGTGGCCGTCGTCGAGGAGGTCGTGGCCGACCCGAGGACCCCCGTCGGCGCAGTGGCCGAGGCCGGGCCCGGCCGGTCCGGCGGCACTCTCGACGCCGCCGAACGCCGGAAGATCCTCGTCGAGTGGAACGACACCGCCCGCCCGGTCCACTGCCCGGGACCGGTCCACCTGCTCTTCGAGGAGCAGGCCGCGCGCCGCCCGGACGCCACCGCCCTGCGCTGGGCCGGCGGCACCATGACCTACGGCGAGCTGAACCGGTGGGCGAACCGCGTCGCCTGGGACCTCAAGGAACGCGGCGTCGGCCCGGAGACCGTCGTCGGCGTCGGCGTCCCCCGCGGCCCGGTCATGATCGCCGCCGTCCTGGGCGTGCTCAAGGCGGGCGGCGCCTACCTGCCGCTCGAACCGGCGCTGCCCGCCGACCGCGTGGCCGGCATGCTCGCCGACGCCGGGTGCTCCCTCGTGCTGTCCACGCCGGACACCGAACGCTGGGCCCTGCCGGACGGCGTCGGCCTCGTCGAGCTCACCGACGCCCGGTCGCCCGGCCCCGACCACGATCCGGAACCGGCCGCGGGCCCGGACAGCACGGCGTACATCATCTTCACCTCCGGCAGCACCGGGAAGCCGAAGGGCGTCGCGGTCACCCACCGTCCGGTGCACAACCTGCTCGACTGGTGCTACCGCACTTTCGCGTTCGGCCCCGACGACGTCGCCCTGTGCGTCACCTCGCTCGGCTTCGACCTCTCCGTCTTCGACGTCTTCGGCCTGCTCGGCTGCGGCGGCGGCGTCTACATCGCGGACGCCGTCCAGCAGCGCGACCCCCAGCTGCTCCTGGACGTCCTGCTCACCGAACCGATCACCTTCTGGGACTCGGTGCCCACCACCCTCAACCAGGTCGCCTCCCTGCTCACGGAGGACGGCGGGTACGAGGGCACCGACGACCTGCGCCTGGTGTTCCTCTCCGGCGACTACACCCCGCTGTCGCTGCCCGACGAGGTCCGCCGGGTGTTCACCGGCGCGGAGATCGTCAGCCTCGGCGGTGCCACCGAGGCGACAGTGTGGTCCAACTACTTCCGGGTCCGGGAGATCGACCCGGCCTGGCGCAGCATCCCGTACGGCCGTCCCATCGACAACGCCCGCTACTACGTGCTCGACGAGAACATGGAGCCGTGCCCCGTCGGCGTCGAGGGCGACCTGTACATCGGCGGTGACTGCCTCTGCGTCGGCTATGTCAACCGGCCCGAGCTGACTGCGGAACGTTTCGTCCGCGACCCGTTCAGCGCGCGTGAGGGCGACAGGCTGTACCGCACAGGCGACCGCGCCAGCTTCTTCCCGGACGGCAACATCTGCTTCCTCGGCCGCGCCGACAACCAGGTCAAGCTGCGCGGATTCCGCGTCGAGCCCGGCGAGATCGAACACACCCTGGTCCGGCACCCGGCCGTCCGCCAGGCCATCGTCACCGCCCGCGAGGACCGGCCCGGCGACCTGCGGCTGGTCGCCTACGTCGTCCCGGACACCGGCGTCCTGCGGCCCGACGGCGACGCCGACGAACAGGTGGGGGAGTGGCAGGAGGTCTACGACCAGGCTTATTCCCACGACGACGGACACGGATTCGGTGAGGACTTCACCGGCTGGAACAGCTCCTTCACCGGCGAGCCGATCCCGCTCGACGAGATGCGGGCGTGGCGCGACGCCGCCGTGGAACGTGTCCTGTGCTGGTCGCCCGAGCGCGTCCTCGAACTCGGCGTCGGCACCGGACTCCTGCTCGCGCACATCGCCGGCCGGGTGGAGGAGTACTGGGCCACCGACTTCTCCCAGGCCGTGATCGACCGGCTCGGCGACCAGGTGACCCGGGCCGGCCTGGCCGACCGGGTCCGGCTGCGCCGCCAGGCCGCCGACGACCTCACCGGACTGCCCCGGGGCACGTTCGACACCGTGGTGCTCAACTCGGTCGTGCAGTACTTCCCCGACGAGCGCTACCTCGCCCGGGTCCTGGACGGCGCCTGGGAACTGCTCGCGCCGGGCGGCCGGATCGTCCTCGGCGACATCCGGCGGGCGTCCTCGCTGCGCACGCTCCAGACGGGCGTCCAGCGGACGAAGCACCCCGATGCGGCGCCGGCCGTACTGCGCACCACGGTCGACCAGGCCGTCCTGCTGGAGAAGGAACTGGTGGTCGACCCCGAGTGGTTCCTGCGCTGGGCAGACCGGGCCGGGGCGACCGGTGCCGACATCCGCGCCAAGAACGGCGTGCACCACAACGAGCTGACCCGGCACCGCTACGAGGTCGTGCTGCACAAGCCGGGCACGGCACCGGCGGACGCCCCGCGACGGCTCGACGTCGTCCCCACCCTGACCTGGGAGGGCGACCTCGGCCAACTCGCCGACCGGTTACGTGACCGGTCCGAGCCGGCGGTGCGGATCACCGGAATCCCGAACGCCCGCCTCACCGAGGAGGCCGCGGCGGCCCGCGCCCTCGGCCTCGACGACTCCGCGGCGCCCGAACTGCCCCCGCTCGACCCCGCCGAGATCCGCGCCTGGGCCGCCCGGCACGGCTGGGACGCGGTGCCGACCTGGTCGGCCGACGCGGTCGACCTGCTCGACGTGATCGTGCTGCGCGACGGCCCGGCCGCCGGCACCACCCTCACCGGCACGTACCTGCCGGCCACCGACGGACGCACCCCGGCGAACGACCCCGCGGCCGCCGCCGCCGTCACGGCGCTGCTGCCCGCCCTGCGCGGCCATCTGCGGGAGACCCTGCCCGAGTACATGGTCCCGGCCGCCATCGTGCCCATCGCCGCCGTGCCGCTCACCGACAACGGCAAGCCCGACCGGCGCGCCCTGCCCGTGCCCGACTACGCCGTCGGCGGCGGCCGGGCCCCCTCCACCCCGGAGGAGGAGTCGCTGTGCGCGCTGTTCGCCGCGGTACTCGGACTCGACCAGGTCGGCGTGGACGACAACTTCTTCACCGTCGGCGGCCACTCGCTCCTGGCCACCCGGCTGGTCAGCCGTATCCGTGCCGAGCACGGTGTGGAGATCCCGATCCGGGTCGTCTTCCAGTCGCCCACCGTCGCCGAACTGGCGGCCCACCTGAACACCCTGAGCAACGTCCGCCCGCCGCTCCGTCCCCAGGTCCGGCCCGAGCGGCTGCCGCTGTCGTACGCCCAGCAGCGGCTGTGGTTCATCCACCGCTTCGAGGGACCGTCGGCGACCTACAACGTCACGCTGGCTCTGCGCATGCGCGGTGAACTCGACGCGGCGGCCCTGCGCCGCGCCGTGCACGACGTCGTAGTTCGCCACGAATCGCTGCGCACCGTCTTCGCTGAGGCGGACGGGCAGCCGTACCAGCGCATCCTGGAACCGGCCGTGGTCGAGGTCCCGTGGGAGGAGCGCGAGCTTACCGAGGCCGAGCTGCCCGGCGCCCTGCGGGCGGCGGCGCGCCGCCCGTTCGACCTGGCGGCCGAGATCCCCATCCGCTCCTGGCTGCTGCGGACCGGCGAGCGCGAGGCGGTGTTCCTGATCGGCGCGCACCACATCGCCGCCGACGGCTGGTCCGCCCTCCCGCTGGCCCAGGACCTCACCACCGCGTACGAGGCCCGCCGCGCGGGCCGGGCGCCCGAGTGGGAACCGCTTCCCGTGCAGTACGCCGACTACACCCTCTGGCAGCGGGAACTGCTGGGCGACACCGACACCCCGGGGAGCCTCTACCGGCGGCAGCTGGACTACTGGACCACCCAGCTGGCCGGCCTGCCCGAGACCGTCTCGCCGCCCGCCGACCGGCCCCGGCCCGCCGCCGCGTCGTACGCCGGCGACCTGGTGCCGCTCGCACTCGACCCGCAGCTCACCGACGGCGTGCGCAGGCTGGCCCGGGAGACCGGTGCCACGGTGTCGATGGTGCTCCAGGCCGCCCTTGCCGCGCTGCTCACCAGGCTCGGCGCGGGCACGGACGTGTCGATCGGCTCGCCCATCGCCGGACGCACCGACGAGGCGCTCAACCGGTTGGTCGGCTTCTTCGTCAACACGTGGGTGCTGCGCGCGGACACCTCGGGCGACCCCTCCTTCGCCGAGCTCGTCGGCCGGGTCCGCGAGAGCAGCCTCGCCGCCTACGATCACCAGGACATCCCCTTCGAGCACCTGGTCGAGAAGCTCAACCCGGTCCGGTCGCCCGCCCACCACCCGCTGTTCCAGGTGTGCCTGGCGCTCCAGAACAACGCGCGGCCGGAGTTCCACCTGGCGGGCCTGACCGTGACCGAGGAGCCGTTCTCCCCGGGCACCTCCCGCTTCGACCTGTTCATCAGCGTCACCGAACAGGACGAGGACGGCGCGCCGGCCCGTATCGAGGGCTTCGCGGAGTATGCCACCGAGCTGTTCGACGCCGGGACGGTCAGCACGCTGCTCGACCGCTGGCTGCACTTCCTGCGCCAGGTGGTCGCCGCGCCGCAGACGCCCATCGGGTCCGTCGGCGTCCTGGCCGAGCACGAGCGCGCGGCGCTCAGCGGCTGGGGTGGCGGAGGCCGGGACGCGCGGTTCGAGGCCGGCACCCTTCCCGAGCGGTTCGCCGCCACGGCCGCGGCGACGCCGGACGCGACCGCGCTGGTCTCCGCGGACGGCACGCTCGCCTGGACCTACGCCGAACTGGACCGCTGGGCCAACCGCCTCGCCCACCTCTTCCGGGCCCGCGGCGCCCGCCCGGACAGCCGCGTCGCGCTCGTGCTGGAACGCTCGCCGCTGCTGGTCGCCGCCGTCCTCGGCGTCCTCAAGACCGGCGCCGCCTACGTGCCGGTCGATCCCACCTACCCGCCCGAGCGCATCGACTTCCTGCTCGCGGACCTCGCCCCGGCCGTCACCGTGTACGAGGACCTCGCCGAGGAGGATCTCGACGGGCTGCCCGACTCGCCGCCCGGGACGGAGGGCGTCGGCGAGCACGCTGTCGCCTACGTGATGTACACCTCGGGTTCCACCGGCCGCCCCAAGGGCGTGGAGGTGACCCACCGGAACGTCGTCGACCTCGCGCTCGACGGCTGCTTCGGCACCGGCGCCCACCACCGCGTCCTCCTCCACTCGCCGCACACCTTCGACGCGTCGACGTACGAGATGTGGGTGCCGCTGCTCGGCGGCGGCACGGCCGTGGTGGCTCGCGCCGGCCGGCCGGACACCGCGGAACTCGCCCGGGTGATCACCGAGCGGGAGGTGACGGGCCTGTGGCTGACCGCCGGACTGTTCGCCGTGATGGCCGAACAGCACGCCGAGTGCTTCGGCGCCGTACAGGAGGTGTGGGCGGGCGGCGACGTCCTCTCGCCGACCGCCGTCCGCGCGGTGCTCGACGCCTGTCCCGGCGTCACCGTGGTCAACGGCTACGGCCCGACCGAGACCACCACGTTCGCCTCCCGCCACCGGGTGGCCTCCGTGGCCCAGTGCACCGACCCGCTGCCCATCGGCAGCCCGATGGACGGCAGCCGGCTACTCGTCCTGGACGACCGGCTGCTGCCCGTGCCGCCCGGCGTGGTGGGCGAGCTGTACATCGGCGGCGACGGCGTGGCGCGCGGTTACGCGGGCCGGCCGGGCCTGACCGCCACCCGGTTCGTGCCCGACCCGTCCGGCCGGCCCGGGGCGCGGATGTACCGCACCGGCGACCTGGTGCGCTGGAACACCGCCGGCTGCCTTCAGTACATCAGCCGCAGCGACGAGCAGATCAAGCTGCGCGGCTTCCGCGTCGAGCCGGGTGAGCTGGAAACGGTCCTGCGCGAAGAGGACGGCGTGGCGAACGCGGTGGTCACCGTGCGCCAGGACCGGCTCGGTGAACGCCGCATGGTCGCCTACGTGGTGCCCGACGGCTCCGTGTCCACGGGCCGCGACGCCGCCGAACAGGTCGGCGAGTGGCGCGAGATCTACGACACCATGTACGGCGGGACGGAGGTCGACACCGACGAGTCCGAGGACTTCACCGGCTGGAACAGCTCGTACACGAGCCGCCCCATCCCGCTCCCGGAGATGCGGGCCTGGCGGGAGGCCGTGCTGCGACGGGTACGGTCCCTGCGCCCGCGCCGGGTGCTGGAGATCGGTGTCGGCTCCGGCCTGCTGCTCGGCCCGCTCGCACCGGAGGCCGAGGAGTACTGGGGCACCGACTTCTCGGCGCCCGTCGTCGAACGGCTGCGCGCCCGGACCGGCGCCGACCCGGTGCTGTCGGACAAGGTGACCCTGCGCTGCCAGCCCGCCGACGACCCCGAGGGCCTGCCCACCGGGTACTTCGACACGGTGATCCTCAACTCGGTCGTGCAGTACTTCCCGGACGCCGACTACCTCACCCGGGTGCTCGACCTCGCGATGGACCGGCTCGCACCCGGCGGACGTGTCGTGATCGGTGACGTCCGCAATTACCGCACCCTGCGCACGTTCGCCGCCGCCGTCCACCGCTGCCGTCAGCCCGACGACGGCCCGGCCGCCGTACAGGCCGCCGTCGAGCGCGCGGTGCTCGGCGAGAAGGAACTCGTCGTCGACCCGGGCTTCTTCAGCCGCTGGGCCGAGACCCGGCCGGACGCCGTCGCCGCCGACATCCGCCTCAAGCAGGGCACCCACCACAACGAGCTGACCCGCCACCGCTACGAGGTCGTGCTGCACAAGGCGCCCGCGAGGCCATTGCACCTCGGCGACCTGCCTGAGGAGGTCTGGGGAGCGGAGGTCCGCGAACTGGCCGACCTGGAAAATGCGCTGGCCCGGCAGGGCGGCCGCCTGCGCCTGACCCGTATCCCCAACACCCGCCTGGCCGGCGAGGCCGCCGAGTGGGGCGCCCCCGCCGAAGTGGGCGGCACCCTTGACCCCGCCGACCTGGAGGCATGGGGCGCCCGGCGCGGGCTCGCGGTGTACTGCACCTGGTCGGCACAGGCGGGTGACTGCTTCGAAGCGATCGTCATGCCCGACGTCGACGCCGTCTGCTGCGACGGCCTCTACCGGCCCGCCGGCGCCCCCTCGGCCCGGCTGGCGAACGTGCCCGCGGTCTCCCGCCGCGTCTCCCGGCTGCCCTCCCTGCTGCGCGAGCGGCTCGCAGGCCGGCTCCCGGAGTTCATGATGCCCGCCGACATCGTCGTCCTCGACCGGCTGCCGCTCACCGAGAACGGCAAGGTGGACCGTGCCGCGCTTCCCGAGCCGGACCCGGTCGGCGGCGAACACCGGGCCCCGCGCACCCCGCGCGAGGAGGAACTGGCCGCGCTCTTCGCCGAGGTACTGGGCATGGACCGGATCGGCATCGACGACGACTTCTTCGCCTGCGGCGGCCACTCCCTGCGGCTGACGCGCCTCGTCTGGCGGATCCACGAGAAGCTGGGCGTGGACGTACCGATCCGCACGGTCTTCCAGTACCCGACCGTGGCCGCACTGGCGGCACAGCTGTCCGCCGACACCGAAACCGACTTCGAGGACCCGTTCGCCGTCCTGCTGCCGATCCGCACCGAGGGGCACCGGCCCCCGCTGTGGTGGCTGCACCCGGGTGGCGGGCTGAGCTGGCCCTACCTGGGATTCGCCCGCCACGTCGAGCCGTCCTGGCCGCTGTACGGCATCCAGGCGCGCGGCTTCGACGGCACCACCCCGCCGGCCGGCTCCATCGAGGAGATGGTCGAGGACTATCTCGGGCAGGTGCTCCAGGTCCAGCCGAGCGGCCCCTACCACCTGCTGGGCTGGTCCTTCGGTGGCACCCTCGCGCACGCCATGGCGGCCGAACTCCAGCGCCGCGGACACGAGGTGGCGCTCCTGGCGCTGCTGGACGCCGCGCCCTCCAGCCACTTCGCCGACCTGGAAGCGCTGGACGAGGCCATGGTCCGCCGCTACCTCGCCAACTACATGGGACACCTGGCGGGGATGGAGGAGTACCCGTCGCTGGTCACCACCGCCTCATCGATCTTCATCGGACAGATGGATCAGATGCGGCGGTTCACCTCACCGCTGTACCGCGGTGACGTCGTCTTCTTCAACGCACTTCTCGACCCGGAGACCCACGACAAGCGGGAACTGGGCGAGGAACTGGACGTGCTCTGGCAGGAGCACGTCGACGGTCGTGTGCAGCGCATCGACATCGCCTGCGCTCACAACGAGATGTACTGGCCGCGGAACGCGGCTGAGATCAGCCGCGCCATCAACCGGTATCTGCGGGCAGCGCAGTGATCCTGTTCGAAGCCCCAACTGGTGGAACGAGTTCTGGAGGACACAGGTGAGCACCAATCCGTTCGACGACGAGAACGGCCAGTTCCACGTGCTGGTCAACGACGAGGACCAGCACTCCCTCTGGCCGGCATTCGCCGAGGTGCCAGCCGGGTGGCGCAGCGTCTTCGGCCCCGCCGCACGAGCGGAGAGCGTCGCCTACGTGGAGGAGCACTGGACCGACATGCGGCCGCGCAGTCTCCGGGAGGCGATGAACGGCTGAGGCAGTGCGGTGAGGCGCCGTCGCGGATGCTGACCTGAGCAAACGCGGCGCCTCTGCGGGTCGAGGCCGTGGAGACCGAACCAGAACGCCACGGCCTCCGGCCCCTTACGCGTGCTCGGCCGACACAAGAACGCCGTCGGCCGGCAATGACAGTGACCATCTCTTTGCGTCGACGGGGAGGCGCGTGCTGTGGGGTGCACAACCAGCGATGTCATGTTCGTCCGATGGCCGGCACAAATCGACCTTCGGAACCGATGTAAGAGGGACGGCGTACCCCGTCTCCTCGTGGTGGAGGCAGGTGCCCGTCCGCCCGTCTGCAACGACCCCTTCGAAGACTGGGTCCGAGCGCCCATCTCCCGGGAGGACCTCGACGCCCGGGTCAAAGCTCTCCAGAACCGGCTCGACGACCGGCAGATACCAACCCTCGACTCCGCCGGAACACTCAGCTACGGACCGCACTCGATCACCATCTCGAATGTCCAGACCGAATTGATGGAGCTGCTCATCGAGCACTTCGGGGAGGTGGTGTACCGGCATGAACTCACTCAACGGCTGGCGGAACGCGTGCAGAGGCCGACGAGGAATTCGCTCGACCTCCACATCATGCGGCTTCGCCGCCGTCTCTTACCGACCGACCTCGTCATCCGCACGGCCTGGGGGCGCGGTTACGCGCTGGAGACCGAGGCCGGCTAGGCGGTGCGGCGAAAGCGGGTCTTGAGCCCTCAACGATCACGCCCCGGTCCGTGGCGGTGGGCGAAGGCACCGACGTGATCACCGTCGGCGCGGGCGGCACCCGCGACCCCGCACCGAGGAGCCGGCCGTCGTCCACCCCGGCGCCCAGGCCGACATGCCCCGCCCGCGAACCGCCCCCGGCACGATGCCGGGGGCGGTTCGGGACGAGGCGGAACCGACCGGGGCGCGGCCCGTTCCGGCATCGCTGACCGCGGTCCGCGAAAGCCGGGCAGACCGCCTCGGCGCCGCTGCGGACACACGCCCGGCCGCGGCCGAAGGCTACGGGTGGTGCACCTTCCCGCGCAGCCGGCGAAGTTCGGGGAAGGGCCGGGTGACCCGGCGGGCGAGGAAGTCGACACCGCTCGACCCGCCGGTTCCGCCCTGCTCCCCGACCATCTTCGACACCAGCGCCAGGTGTGCCACTTTCCAGTGCCAGTACCCGTTCCCCAGGTCCACCAGTGCCTCCGCGAGGCGGTGCAGCACGCCGGACTCCACGCCACGTCGGCAGACGTCGTCCACGGTCTGCCCGTGGTACTCGACCGCCGCCGCGAACGCCTCGTAGAGACTGCCCTGGTGGTGGCTGTTGCCCAGCAGCGTGGTCAGCCGCCGGAACTGCGCGGACTGGGCGCCGCTCGCCGTGTCCAGATAGGACCGGAACTCGGCGAAGTAACGCAGCGGCAGTTTCTCCAGCACCAGAAGCTGCTGCTGGAGCACCCGTATCAACTCGCAGGACCGCAGCAGGAATTCGAGCCCGAGCTCCAGATCGTGCGTGTCACAGGGCGGCAGGAGCGCCTCGGCAGTGGCGTCCAGATCAGCCCCGAGCTGCTTCAGCCACAGCTCGCAGGACTGGTGGGTGATGATGAAGAACTGCTCGGCCAGGACGACCGCACGGCCGGCCGTGTGTGGGGTCCGCGGCTCCTGGAGCGAAAGCAGACTCTCCATTCGGAGATAGTCCGCATACGTCAGACTGCTCAAGACGCCGCCTCCTCGTCAAAGGTGATCTGCCGGACGCGCCGGACAGTCCGGCGCGGCCAACGACCCATATGCCTGAGCGTGACACGGAAACGAACCAGCTGATCAGCAATCTTTCGTCTCTCATTCAAGGAGAAATACCTGAGCAAGAAATACCCGGCGTCGGCGCCGCCGTTGGCACGCTTCCGGCATGACCATCCCGACCGAGCTGGACCTGACCGACGCGACCACCTTCGTACGGCACGACGCATACGAGTTCTGGCGCGACGTGCGGAAGTCCCGGCCCGTGTACTGGCACCAGGGGGACCCCGGCTTCTGGGTCGTCGCTCGCCACGCCGACGTGCTGGCCTGCTACTCCGACGTACGATCCCTGAGTTCCGCTCGCGGGACCGTGCTGGATGTCCTTCTGAGCGGCGGTGACTCGGCAGGCGGCAAGATGCTCGCGGTCACCGACCGGCCCCGCCACCGCGAACTGCGCAACCTGATGCTGCGCGCCTTCTCCCCGCGCGTCCTCGGCGCGGTCGAACAGAAGATATGGGAACGGACGTCACGGCTCATCAAGACCGTCACCGGGCAGGGCGGGTTCGACTTCGCGGCGGAGGTCGCCGAGCACATCCCGATGAACACGATCTGCGATCTGCTCTCCATCCCGGAGGCGGACCGCGAGAAGCTGCTGCGCTGGAACAAACTGGCCCTCTCCTCGCACGACGCCGAGTCCGACCGGCTGGACTCCCTGGAGGCCCGGAACGAGATCATCGGTTACTTCATGGACCTCGCCCGGCACCGCCGCGGCGACCCAGGCGACGACGTCATCAGCATGATCGCGACGGCGGAGGTGGGAGACCGCCCGCTGACGCTGGAGGAGGTCGCTCTCAACTGCTACAGCCTCGTGCTCGGCGGCGACGAGTCCTCCCGCGTGTCCGCGATCTGCGCGGTGAAGACGTTCGCCGAGCACCCCGCCCAGTGGCGGGCGCTGCGCGAAGGGTCGGCCGCGATCGACACGGCGGTCGAGGAAGTACTGCGCTGGGCCACGCCGGCCATGCACTTCGCCCGTACCGTGACCCGGGACATGGAGATAGGCGGCCGGCGGGTGCGCGCGGGCGACATCGTGACGCTGTGGAACACCTCCGCCAACAACGACGAGGAGGTGTTCGACCAGCCGCGCCGGTTCGACCCGGCCCGCTCGCCCAACAAGCACCTCTCCTTCGGCCACGGCCCGCACTTCTGCGTCGGCGCGTTCCTCGGCCGGACGGAACTGCGCGCACTGCTGAGCGCGCTCACCGAGTCGGTCAGCGAGATCGAGGTGTGCGGCAAGCCCACACCGATCTACTCCAACTTCCTGAACGGCTACGGCAGCCTGCCGGTCGCCTTCCGCTGACGGCCGTCAGCCGGAGAGCCGGCTCTCGACGGCCGCGGCCAGCTCGCCGATCGTCGCCGCCTCCAGCACGGTCCGGATCGACAGCGCGACCTCGAACCGCTCCCGGATCCGGGCGGTCAGCCTGGTCGCCTGCACCGAGTGCCCGCCGAGCTGGAAGAAGTTGTCGCAGAGCCTCGCCTCCGGGACCCCGAGGATGTCCCGCACGATCGCGCAGACCACGGCCGCGCAGCCATCCGCCTCGGCGGCGTCCTGCGCCCGCCCGCCGTCCGGGAACCCCTCGGCCCCAGTGTCCGGCTGCGGCAGGGCCCCCCGGTCGATCTTGCCGTTGGCGAGCGTGGGGAACCGCTCCAGCACCGTGACCCGTGCGGGCACCATGTGCGCGGGCAGCGACTCGGCGACATGGGCGCGCAGGTCGTCCGGCTCGACCGGCGCCGTGGTGGTGACGTAGCCGACGACATGCGCCTCGGCCAGCTCACCCCGCACCACGGCGACGGCGACGTCCACCGCCGGATGGGCGGCGAGCCGGCTTTCGATCTCACCGAGTTCGACGCGGAAACCGCGCAGCTTCACCTGCCCGTCCGCGCGGCCCGCGAAGAAGAGCTCGCCGTCCGGCCCCCTGCCGCCCAGGTCGCCCGTGCGGTACATCCGGCTGCCGGGCGGCCCGAACGGGTCGGCCACGAACTTCGCCGCGGTCGCCCCGAACCGGTGAAGATAGCCGCGCGCCAGTCCGCTGCCCGCGATGTACAGCTCGCCCTCCGTGCCGGGCGGCACCGGGCGCAGGCGCTCGTCGAGCACGTGTACCTCGTTGCCGATCCACGGCATGCCGATCCCGACGTCACCGGCGTCGCGCACCGGCCCGCCGATCGTCGCCCCGACCGTCACCTCGGTCGGGCCGTAACCGTTGAACATCCGCCGTGCCCGCGACCACTTGCGCACCAGCGTCGGCGTACAGCTGTCTCCCGTGGACATGACGGTCCCGCCGAGCAGGATGTCCTCGGCGTCGGTCTCGCTGAGCGCCACCGGGGGCAGTACCGCGTGCGTGATGCCGTACTTGAACAGGGTGTTCCACAGCGGATGGCCCGGCATCAGGTCCTCGGCGGGCACCATCACGAGTGCCGCCCCGGACAGCAGCGCCAGGGACACGTCCCAGAAGGCGGCGTCGAAACTGATGGACGCCCACTGGAGCACGCGGTCGCCGGGGCCCGCCCGCAGGACGGCCGCCTGGGTGGCGGCCATGTCGCGCACACCGCTGTGCGGCACGGCGACACCCTTGGGCGTTCCGGTCGACCCCGAGGTGTAGATGACGTACATCAGGTGCTCGGGGCGCAGTACGGCACGGCGCTCGTGCTGGGCGACGTCGTGCCCCGGCAGAGCCGCGCACGCGGCGCTGAACGCCGGTTCGTCGAGGACGAGTTCCTCCGGACCCGCGCCGAGGGGCGCCACCGAGGAGGACCGCAGCAGCAGCACCGGCCGCGCGTCGGCCAGCATGAACCGCAGCCGTTCCGCCGGATAGCCCGGATCGAGCGGAAGGTAGGCGCCGCCGGCCTTGAGCACCGCCATGATCGCCACGATCAGTTCGCTCGACTTCGGCATCGCGACCGCGACGAGCGAGTCGGGGCCGACACCGTGCGCGATGAGCCTGCGGGCGAGCCGGTTGATCCGGGTGTTCAGCTCCGCGTAACCGAGGGTGCTCTCCCCGTCGATGAGGGCGGGTTCTCCGCCCCGTCTGGCGACGGTTGACTCGAACAGTGCCGGAACCGTGTTCAAGCGCGGTCAGCTCCTTCGGGGGCTCCCTGATCGACGGCGAATCTAATCTCCGGCGACCGGGGAGCCCGGCGAATCCTTCCCTTCTCTGTCAGTGCCCGCTCCCAGCACCTGCGGGTACGCGCAGGAGGTCCCGGCTGACGGCGGCGCCGTCGCTGACGTGCAGGACCGCGTCGGCGGTGGCCAGCGTGGCTCCGTCGAGCGGGAAGTAGCCCTGCTGCGGGGTGGTGTCCGTCCGGGTCCGGGCGGCGGCGACCTTGCCGGTGGGGGCCATGGCCCAATCGGTGACGCGCTCCTGTAGGCGGCTCTCGTAGGTGCCCGGATCGGGGTCGCCCAGCCCGACGGCCTCACTGCGCCCCAGGCTGCCGACGATGAAGACGTACTGCTCGCCCAGCAGCGGTGCCACGACGGTGCCGGCCCCCGGCCAGTTGACGGACAGGTCTCCCAGGCTCCACGTGCTCGGGGTCCGCTGGAGGTGCACGTTGTGGGCGAAAACCAGCGTCGCGCCCCGGCGGCCCTCGATGCTGCGGATGTCGAGGAGGTTCTGTGCCATGAGCGCGTCCCGGGTGGCGAACAGCCGGGACAGCCGGTCGTTGTTCTCCAGGCGCTGGGCCGCCTGCCGGTGGTAGCGCAGCAGACCGAGGCCGGCGGTGAGGTGTGCCCGGGCCCGGAGCCACTCCGCGCGCGAGGTCTGCGCGATCCGCTCGGCGGCGTTGGAGTGGAGCAGGGTGAGCATGTCGTCGGCGAGGGACCGCAGCCGCTCGGCCTCGGGCGTGGCGCCGACCGACATGGCCGGGTCCATCACCGCCTCCGTACGGCTCCATTGCTCGTCCGCGCCCAGCAGCCCGGCGAGGTCGAGGTCGAGCCGCAGGTAGTCCCGGGCGAATTCGAGACAGCGCCGCGGGCTGGGGGCACTGGTCGTCTCCGTAGGGACGTCGAAGCCGTGAAAGCTCAGCCGCTCCTCCGGCGGCCGGGTCGCGTTGTGGTCGCGCATCCAGGCGACGAGGCACCGGTTGGTCTCCAGGTTCCCGAAGTCGTGGGAGAAGCCCTCCCGTGTCACCTCGTCGAGATCGCCGTCGCCGCCCTTGACGAAGTCGTCGACGCGCAGCGCGGCCACGCGGTCGGTCTCCAGGGCGATCGAGCGGAAGCCGAGGTCGGCCAGCCGGGCGAACAGCTCGTTGCGCACCCACCCGAAGGCGGGCTCCCGGTGGGTGGGTTCGCCGAGCGCCAGCACAGCGCACGAGGCCACGGGAAGGTTGTGAAAGTCCTTGCTCATGTCTGTCAATCGAATCATTGAAAGACCCGTTGAGGCTTACGGCGATGCCGCCGGTGCAGCGGGCGGACCCGCCGGGCCACGAGGCTCAAACCGTCGGCGGGGACCCCGGCGCGGGAGCCGGTTCCGTGGTGGCCGGCGGTCCGGCTGGGACGCCCAACTGGGCCACGTACCCGCCGAGCTGGGCCGCCGCGCCGAGCATGGAAACGCCGCGGGCTGTGAGCCGTCGCCGCCAGTCGTCGAGGGCGGCGGACAGCGCCTCGGTGCCGCCGGCCGTGCGGATCTGCCGGACCACCGTGCGGATGTGCTCCAGCGGGTAGCCCCCGCGCCGCAGGAGATGGGTCAGCTCGGCGTCGCGTACGTCCGTGGCGCCGAACGAGCGGTGGCCGGTGACCGGCTCGCGCGCCGGGGTGAGGATGCCCACCGCTTCCCAGTTCCGCAGGGTCGCCGCGGTCACCCCCAGACGGCGCGCGAGTTCGCCGATGCTGAGCGGCTCGCCGTCGGCGGACGTGTGCTCGGCGAGGCCGGGGGCGGAGGTGAGGTGCTCCACCGCCCGTCCCACCGCGTCCAGCGTGCTCCGGTCGCGCAGCAGTTGGGCGTGGCCGCGGTCGACGGCCGTCAGCGCGGCGTCGAGGTCGCCGGTGTTGAGCGACCGCATGATCTCTCCGCCCGTGGCGTACCCGTAAGCCTGGACGAGCGCCAGATAGGCGCGCAGGGCCGCCGCGTGGGTCTCGGTGTAGGTGCGGTAGCCGGACGGGGTGCGCCGGGCGAGCGGGATGAACCCGTCCCGCTCGTAGTTACGGACCGCCTGGGTGGAAATGCCGTGCTCACGGGCCAGGTCGAACGGACGCAGGTGCTTCACGGTTTGAGACTTTATCCCAAGGAATCCGCGTAGTTTCTCCTATGCTTCTCCAAAACCCTCAACCGACTTTGCAGGTATACGCTTGAGTCCCATGAACCGGGACGTTCAGGAACTCGTCACCACGTCACCTGACGAAGGCATGCCGCGTCCGACAAACGGGAGGGACAACATGACCGCTGGCACGGAGACGGACACCCAGCCTCCTGGGCTGTGTGCCGCCGACAGCCACGATCTGATCCGTGTGCACGGGGCTCGCGAGAACAACCTCAAGAACGTGCATGTGGAGATCCCCAAACGGCGGCTGACCGTGTTCACCGGGGTCTCCGGCTCGGGCAAGAGCTCGTTGGTGTTCGACACGATCGCCGCGGAGTCGCAGCGGCTGATCAACGAGACGTACAGCGCCTTCATCCAGGGCTTCATGCCCACCCTGGCGCGGCCCGAGGTCGATGTGCTCGACGGGCTGACCACCGCGATCCTCGTCGACCAGCAGCCGATGGGCAGCAGCCTCCGTTCCACGGTCGGCACCGCCACCGACGCGGGCACACTGCTGCGCATCCTCTTCAGCCGGCTCGCCAAGCCGCACATCGGGTCGCAGAAGGCGTTCGCCTTCAACGTCGCCTCGGCCGACGCCTCGGGTGTCCTCGTGGTGAACGGCAAGAAGATCGAGAAGGGCTTCAGCGTCGTCGGCGGCATGTGCCTGCGCTGCGAGGGCATGGGCACGGTCTCGGACATCGATCCCGCCCAGCTCCTCGACGACTCCAAGTCGCTCGCGGACGGCGCGGTCACGGTCCCCGGCTGGAAGCCCGACGGCTGGGTGGTGCAGTCGTTCACCGAGTCGGGCTTCCTCGACCCGCACAAGGCGATCCGCGACTACACCGAGCAGGAGAGGTACGACTTCCTGCACCGGGACCCGGTCAAGGTCAAGGTGAAGGGCGTCAACACCACCTACGAGGGCCTCCTCGCGCGGGTGCGCAAGTCGTTCCTGTCCAAGGACAAGGAGACGCTCCAGCCGCACATCCGTGCCTTCGTGGAACGGGCGGTGGCGTTCTCCGTCTGCCCCGAGTGCCACGGCACCAGGCTCAGCGAGACCGCCCGGTCCGCGAAGATCGACGGCCTGAGCATCGCCGACGCCTGCGCCATGCAGATCAGCGACCTCGCGGCCTGGGCCCGCGGTCTGACCGACCCGTCGGTCACGACACTGCTCACCGTGCTCGGCCAGACCCTCGACTCGTTCGTCCAGATCGGCCTGGGCTACCTCTCGCTCGACCGGGCATCGAGCACGCTCTCGGGCGGTGAGGCCCAGCGCGTCAAGATGGTCCGCCACCTGGGCTCCGCGCTCACCGACGTCACCTACGTCTTCGACGAGCCCACCGTCGGCCTGCACCCGCACGACATCCAGCGCATGAACGACCTGCTGCTGCGACTGCGCGACAAGGGCAACACCGTGCTGGTCGTGGAGCACAAGCCGGAGACGATCGTGATCGCCGACCACGTCGTCGACCTGGGACCGCACGCCGGCACCAAGGGCGGCGAGGTCGTCTTCGAGGGCACCGTCGAGGGCCTGCGGGCCAGCGGCACCGTCACCGGACGGCACCTGGACGACCGGGCCTCACTGAAGCCGTCCGTGCGCGAGCGGTCCGGTGTGCTGGAGGTGCGCGGCGCGAACGCCCACAACCTGCGCGACGTCGACGTGGACATCCCGCTCGGCGTGCTCACCGTGCTCACCGGCGTCGCGGGCTCCGGCAAGAGTTCCCTGATCCACGGCTCGGTAGCGGGCCGCGACGGCGTCGTCACGGTGGACCAGTCGCCCATCAAGGGCTCCCGGCGCAGCAACCCGGCCACCTACACCGGCATGCTCGAACCGATCCGCAAGACGTTCGCCAAGGTCAACGGGGTCAAGCCCGCACTGTTCAGCCCGAATTCCGAGGGCGCCTGCCCCACCTGCAAGGGCGCAGGTGTCATCTACACGGACCTGGCGATCATGGCCGGCGTCGCCACCACCTGCGAGGAGTGCGAGGGCAAGCGGTTCCAGGCTTCGGTGCTCCAGTACCGGCTCGGCGGTCGGGACATCAGCGAGGTGTTCGCGATGCCGGTGGCCGAGGCCGCCGAGTTCTTCCGCAGCGGTGAGGCACGGACGCCGGCCGCGTATGCCGTCCTCGACCGGCTCGCCGAGGTCGGCCTGGGCTATCTCAGCCTCGGCCAGCCGCTCACCACCCTCTCCGGCGGAGAGCGGCAACGGCTGAAGCTCGCCGGTCACATGGCCGGAACGGGCAGTGTCTACATCCTCGACGAGCCGACCAGCGGCCTGCACCTGGCCGACGTCGAGCAACTGCTCGCCCTGCTCGACCGGTTGGTGGACGCCGGCAAGACGGTCATCGTCGTGGAGCACCACCAGGCGGTCATGGCGCACGCGGACTGGATCATCGACCTCGGCCCCGGCGCCGGCCACGACGGCGGCAAGATCGTCTTCGAGGGCACGCCCGCCGAGCTCGTCGCCGACCGCCCCACCCTCACGGGCGAGCACCTCGCACAGTACGTCGGCGCCTGACGCCACGCGGCCCCCGCCCGCCCCCCCGCCTGGTGACAGGGGGCGGGGGCGGGGGCCGCTGACCGTGGCCGGCCCGCGCCGGGCCGCAAGCCGACGTCTCCCGTACCGCCGTACGCGCACGACTGTCTGGCTCACCTCTTTCGCCCGCACCTCTCCCGCACCGCGGCGGCGACCACAATGCGGGCCGACGGCCTCCGCCCGTCGACAGCCCGTTCCGGCGTTTCCCACCGCGCACCCGCCGGACCGCTCCCACGGTGGACGGACCCGCTCACGCCGCCCGACGGAAGGGATCAGACCGATGTCCTCGCACGCCGACCACACCACCGTGATCGTGGGAGCCGGCCCCGCCGGGCTCACCGCGGCGCTCAGCCTGGCCAGATACCGGCACCCGGTGACCGTCGTGGACAGCCCACGGGCACCGCGCAACAGCGCGTCGGCGGGTGTTCACGGCCATGTCGGAATGGACGGCGTCACACCCGCCGAGTTCCGGGCGCGCGCCTGGCGGGAACTCTCCCGGTACGCGACCGTCGAGCGGCTGGAGGCCGACGCCGAGAGCGTGACCCCCGCTCCGGGCGGAGGCTTCCGGGTCGCCGTCGGCGGCGGTGGGACCGTCGAGGCCCGTACCGTTCTGCTCGCCACCGGTGTCGTGGACGTCCTCCCGGCCGACGTGGACGGTTTCGCGGAGTGCTGGGGCCGCAGCGTGATCCACTGCCCGTTCTGCCTCGGCGAGGAGAACGCCGGCGGGCGCTGGGCGACCGTCGCCGACAACGCGGATCTCGCGGGACTGTCGGCCGTGGCCTTCCTCGCCTGGAGCGAGGACACCATCGCGATCTGCCAGGAGTCCATGCCCGGCCTGGAGACCGCTCGCGCGACGGCGCGGAGCAGCGGGGGCGAGGTCGTCACGGGAACGGTCCGCCGCCTGCACCACCACCAAGGGGTGCTGTACGCCGTCGAGTTGGACGACGGCCGGGTCCTGGAGCGGGAGACCCTGGTCTGGACGCCGCGACAGCGGCAGCAACCCGTCGTCAGGCAGGCGGCCGAAGAGCTGAAGCTGACGGTCGACGACGCCGGCTTCATCGGCGTCGACGCCTCCCAGTGCACCAGCGTGCCGGGCCTGTACGCGGCCGGGGACCTGACCAGCCGCTGGAAGCAGTCGGTCACCGTGTCGGCCGCGGCGGGCGCCGCGGCCGCCGACGCCATCCACATGTCGGCGTTGCTCGGCGCTGTGCGCCGCTGAACCGGTTGCCCCGCCACCACTCAATTCAGGGTCGCGTCGGATCCGGAAAGGAACCACGGCAGATGCCAGCAGCGATCAGAACGGCCGGACTGTGCAAGCGTTTCGGCTCGCTCACCGCCCTCGACCACCTCGACCTCACGGTGTCCGAGGGCACGGTGCACGGCCTGCTCGGCCCCAACGGCGCCGGCAAGACCACCACCGTCCGGGTCCTGGCCACCCTCATCAGGCCGGACGAGGGAGCGGCCGAGGTGTTCGGCGTGGACGTGCGTGACGACCCCGGTCGGATCCGGTCGGTCATCGGCCTCACCGGCCAGTACGCCGCCGTCGACGAACTCCTCACCGGGCGCGAGAACCTGCACATGATCGGCAGGCTGTTCCGGCTGTCGAAGTCCGACTGCCGGGCCCGCGCGGGCGAACTGCTGGAACGCTTCGGCCTGGACGACGCGGCCGACCGGCAGCCCAGGACCTACTCCGGCGGAATGCGGCGCCGGCTCGACGTCGCCGCCAGCCTCATGGCGCGGCCCAGGCTCATCTTCCTCGACGAGCCGACCACCGGCCTCGATCCGCGCAGCCGCATGGAGGTGTGGCGACTCGTGCGCGAACTGGTCGCGGAGGGCACGACCGTACTGCTCACCACGCAGTACCTGGAGGAGGCGGACCAACTCGCCGACTCCCTGTCGGTCATCGACCGGGGCAGGGTCATCGCCGGCGGCACCCCGGACGAGCTGAAGGCCCAGGTGGGTCAGGACCGGGTCGGCATCACGCTGTTGGACGGCGAAGGCATGGAACAGACGGTGCGGCTCCTGCGGGAGCGGCTGGGCGCCGACCCGGTCGCCGACCCGCAGAAGATGGTGGTCCACGCTCCGCTGCCCGACGGCGGCACCCTGCCCGACCTGCTCCACCTGCTCAGGGAGTCGGGGATCGCGATCGGTGACGTGGCGCTCCGCCGGCCCACTCTCGACGACGTTTTTCTCGCCGTGACCGGCCGGTCCGCCGATCACGGTGCCGACCGGCGCAACAGCGGGAAGGAAACCGGGCGAACATGACCTCCACCACCCTGACACGGGAGAGCGGCACGTCGTACACGCAGTCGCGGAACACCCTCGGGTGGTGGCTCTCCGACGTGTGGCAGATGACGCTGCGCAACGTACGGCACGTGCTGCGCAGCCCCGATCTGGTGATGTTCTCGCTGGTCCAGCCGGTGATGTTCATCCTGCTGTTCACGTACGTCTTCGGCGGCGCCATGGACGTCGGCGGCGAACGCTACGCCCAGTTCCTGCTGCCGGGCGTCCTCGTCCAGATGGCGCTCTACGGCTCCGCCGCCGGCACGACCATCGGGGTCGCCGCCGAGATGCGCGAGGGCCTCATGGACCGCTTCCGCTCGATGCCGATGAGCCGTACCGCCGTGCTCATCGGACGCACGCTGTCGGAGATCTTCCGCAACGTCGGCGTGGCCTGTGTGACCGTGGGAGTCGGCGTGCTGGTCGGCTTCCGGTTCCACAACGGCCTCCTGCCCGCGCTGGCCGGCCTGCTGCTGTTGCTGCTGTTCGGCTACGCGGTGTCGTGGTTCGCCGCCTACCTCGGGCTGTCGGTGCGCAACGCGGAAGCCGCCCAGGCGGTCGGCGGCGTGTGGATCTTCCCGTTCACCCTGATCTCCTCGGCGTTCGTACCGACCGACACGATGCCGGGCTGGCTCCAGGCGTACGCTGCCCACAGCCCCATGACGGTGGCCGTGAACGCCCTGCGCGCACTGTTCACCGGGGGCCCGGCGACGAGCTACGTCCTCCAGACCGTGGCCTGGTCGATCGGCCTGATCGCGGTGTTCGCCCCGCTCGCGGTCCGCAAGTACGGCTCACGCTGACGGCGGGGTGCCTCCCTGACAGAAGTCCGCAAGAGACCGGGGACGCACCGGGGGGCGACGCAATCATGGCAGCCATGACTGAACCTGTCGCCGCCCCCGACGGACCCGCCCCGATGACCGAAGTGTTCGACGCCGTCTACCGCGGGGAGAGCCCCTTCGGCAAACGCCCGCCGTGGGACATCGGGGCGCCCCAGCCCGCCTACGTCGCCCTGGAGGAAGCGGGACTCATCGGTGGCGCGGTCCTCGACGCGGGCTGCGGCACCGGTGAGGACGCCCTCCACCTGGCGGGCAAGGGGTACGCGGTGACAGGGCTGGACCTGTCCCCGACGGCGATCTCCCTCGCCCGCGACAAGGCCGGGGCACGCGGACTCGACGCCGTCTTCGAAGTCGCCGACGCCCTCGACCTCAAGGGCTGGGAAGGGTGCTTCGACACTGTGATCGACTCCGGCCTCGCCCACACCTTCGAGGGCGACACTCTGCGTTCCTACGCGGCGGCCCTGCACCGGGCCTGCCGCCCGGGGGCGGTGGCGCACATCCTCTCGATCAGCGACCGGGGGTCCGCGGAGATGCAGGCGCGGCTCGCCGAGGCCATCGAGGAAATACCGGCGCCGCTTCCGGACAACGACGAGCCGCCCTGCCTCAAGCGCTCCGCCGACCACTTGCGCCACGGCTTCGCCGAGGGCTGGACGGTGGAGTCGATCGACGAGACCCACATACGCGGCATCATCCCGACCACGTCCGAACTCCTCGACGTACACGCCTGGCTCGGACGTTTCCGCCGTAGCTGACCGCGACCACCGAAGACGGCCCTTGCGAAGGTGATGAACGATGAAGGTGCGAGTAGGCAAGTGGCTGCGGACCGTCGCGTCCTCACCGGCCGGCCGGGCGGCCCGACGGGTGGTCCCGTCGGCCGGCGCCTCCCCGGCCCCGCCTCCCCGGACCGGGGCCGCCCGCGCCGCCTACCGGTTCGGTTTCGCCTACGCCGGCCTGTACTGCCTGACCTCCCCTCAGGTCTATCTGGCTCTGCGCGGGGGCGGCATGGGACGTCTCCAGGAAGCGGCCGACTCCTGGGCGAAGCTCTGGGAGGTACGCCCGGTGCGGAACTGGATGTCCGTCCGGGTCCTCGGCAAGGAGCTGGGTGACCGCTTCGACGGCGGCGACGACCCGCACACCTGGGCGGGGCAGCTCTGCTGGCTCGCGGGCGCCGCCGCGGCCACCCCGGTCTGGTCCGTGCTGGACCGGAACCGGACGGACCGCGCGGCGCTGGACAAGTGGGTCCGCCTGGCCGCCCGTTTCTGCCTCGCGGGGCAGATGTTCTCCTACGGCGCGGCCAAGGCCGTCCCGCTCCAGTTCCAGCTGCCGCCGTCCAAGCTCGTCGAGCCGCTCGGCGACCTCAGCCCGATGGGCCTGCTGTGGGCGCAGACGGGGTCCTCGAAGCCGTACCAGATGCTGCTCGGCTGCGCGGAGATCGCGGGCGGGCTGCTGCTCATCGTTCCGCGCACGGCGTCGCTGGGCGCGCTGGTGTCGGCCGCGGAGATGGCCCAGGTGCTCCTCCTCAACATGACCTTCGACGTCCCCGTCAAGGTCCACTCCTTCCACCTCCTCCTGCTCAGCCTGCTTCTGCTGGCCCCGCACACGCCTCGCCTGGCCGGAGCCCTGCTCACGGACCGCCCGGTCCCCGCGGCCGTCCCCACGGACCTCTTCCGCTCCCGCCGGGCGAACCGGATCGCCACCGCCCTACAGGCCGGGGCGGGGCTCTGGCTGCTCGGCGCACAGCTGCGCAACGACTGGTCGTTCTGGAAGAACCACGGGGGCGGACGGGAAAAGCCCGAGTTGTACGGCGTCTGGGACGTCACCGACTTCTCCATCGACGGCGAGCGGCACCCGCCCATGACGACCGACGGCCAGCGCTGGCGCCGAGTCGTCGTGGACTCCGTCGACGCCGTGGCCATCCAGCACATGGACGACTCGCTCGACCCCTGCATGGCGGCGATCGACATGAACGCCCGTTCGGTCGCGCTGACCAAGATGGCCGACCCCAAGTGGCAGGTGACGTTCACCTTCGAGCGCCCGGCCGACGACCGCCTGATCCTGGAGGGCGACGCCGACGGCTACCACCTCCGCCTGCATCTGCGCCGCCGCGACCTCGGCACCTTCCCGCTGGTCGGCCGTGGCTTCCACTGGGTGCAGGACAACTCGTACCTGAGGTAGCGGACCAGTCGACCGAGCGGCACACACGGGACGGCGGCCCGCCGTCCACGGGAGGAGAACAACGGATGAGCGCGGACGTGGAGACGCTGGCCGCGGAGGTGCGAGGACCCGTCCTGCTGCCCGGCAGCGGAGGGTACGACGAGGAACGGACCGGATTCCAGACCGGCTTCCGGCACCGGCCCGCCGTCGTCGTCGGCGCCACCCGCCCCGAGGACGTGCGCGCCGCGGTCCGCTTCGCCGCCGAGCGGAGGCTGCCCGTCGCCGTGCAGTCCACCGGACACGGCATCGTCACGGCCCTGGACGGTGAGGGCGTACTCATCACCACCCGCCGGATGAAGGCCGTCCTGGTGGACGCGGAGGGCGGAACCGCCAGCGCCCAGGCCGGCGTGCTGTGGGGAGAGGTCATCGAGCGGGCCGCCCCGCACGGTCTGGCCCCCGTCAACGGCTCAGCTCCGCACATCGGCGTCGTCGGCTACCTCCTCGGCGGCGGCGTCGGCCTGCTCGGCCGCCGGACCGGTTACGCCAGCGACTACGTCCGCGCCATCGACATCGTCACCGCCGACGGCGCGCTGCGCCACGTCACGGCCGGCTCCGACCCCGACCTGTTCTGGGCGCTGCGCGGTGGCGGCGGCAACTTCGGCGCCGTCACCGCCATCGAGACCGCCCTCGTGCCGGTGACCAGGCTCTACGGCGGCGGCCTCCACTTCGCCGCGGACCATCCCGTCGACCTGCTGCACGCCTACCGCGCGTGGACCCTCACGCTGCCCGAGGAACTCACCTCCTCGATCGGCCTCATGACCTTCCCATCGTTGCCGTCCGTCCCCGAGCCGCTGCGCGGACGCTACGTCGCACACGTCCGGATCGCCTTCACGGGCTCCGCCGAGGAGGGCGAACGGCTCGTGGCGCCCCTGCGCGCGCTCGGCCCGCGTCTGATCGACACCGTCCGGGAGATGCCGTACACGGAGGTCGGCACCATCTACCAGGACCCGCACGTCCCGCACGCCTACTTCGGCGGGAACGTCCTGCTGAGCGAGCTCGATCCCACGGCCCTGCGGACCGTCGTGGACGTGGCCGGACCCGATGCGGCCGTCCCCTGCATCGTCGACATCCGTCACCTCGGCGGGGCCTTCGCCCGCCGGCCCACCGACCCGGGCGCGGTCGGGGGCCGTGACGCCGCGTACATGCTGCGAGTGATGACCGGCGGTACGGCCGCGCCGTCCACCGCAGCCCGGCCGGTCCACCAGCGCGTCTACGACGCCCTGAAGCAGTGGACCGTCGGCCGCAGCCTCAACTCCGTCTACAACGACGGCGCCCCGGTCCGCCAGGAGCAGGTGCGGGAACTCTTCGCGGCCGAGGACTTCGAGCGGCTGCGACGCGTAAAGACGCTGCACGATCCGCACAACCTGTTCCGGTTCAACCACAACATCCGACCGACAGCGGCGACTGACTGAGCTTTCGCGCTCTCCTGGTCTCCGGCCGGCCCGGTGGCGGCCGTCACCAAGAAGGGGCCCGCCGGCTGCCTCCCCGCCCGCGCCGGCCAGCGTCTCGCGGAGTACGTCGTACGAGAAAGGGATTCTGGATGTCCGGCACAGCGGCATCTGTCGTCGAGGTCTTCGAGCAGCAGGCGGCGAAGCGTCCGGAGGCGATCGCGGTCCGCGGCGCCGGCGGCGAGCTCACCTATGCCGAGCTGGACCGCCGGGCGAATCAGCTGGCTCACGAACTGCGCGCCCGAGGGGTGGACGTCGAGGTCCCGGTGGCGCTGCTGATGCGCCGCTCGACCGATCTGATCGTCACCCTGGTGGCCGTTCTCAAGGCGGGCGGTGTCTACCTGGCGCTGGACCACCGCCTGCCGGCGGAGCGCCGGGCGACAGTTCTACTCGACGCCCGTCCGGCGCTGGTCATCACCGACGAGAGGGAGCCGTCCGCCACGGACGGGGGTCCGCCGTGGTGTCCGCTGCCGGAACTGTCGGCGTGCGCTTCGCTCCGGCCGACGACGCGCCCGGTGACCCGTACTTCACCGGAGAGCACGGCCTACATCGCGTACACCTCCGGATCGGCCGGGAAGCCGAAGGGCGTCATGGTGCCGCACCGGGCTATCGAACGGCTGGTCGTCGGAGCCGGCTATCTGCCGATCGGGCCCGACGACGTCTTCCTGCAACTGGCCCCCGTCGCCTTCGACGCCTCGACCCTGGAGATCTGGGGGCCCCTGCTCAACGGCGGCAAGATGGTGGTCGCGCCGGAAGGCCAACTCCCCCTGGGAGCACTTGCCGACCTGGTGCGCGGCGAGGGCGTGACGATCCTGTGGCTGACCGCCGGGTTGTTCCACCACCTGGTCGCGTCAGGGCTCGTGGCGCGGCTTCGCGGCCTCAGGTTCCTGCTCGCCGGCGGCGACGTGCTGTCGGTGGAGTCGGTCAACGCCGCCATGGCGGAACTCACCGGCACGACGCTGATCAACGGCTACGGCCCCACCGAGAACACCACGTTCACCTGCTGCGCACCCCTGACCGAACCGGTCACGGCGCCGCGAGTGCCGATCGGACCGGCGATCGACGGCACCTCGGTCTACGTGCTCGACGACGCCGTCGGGACAGCGCCGGACGGGCAGGCGGGCCGCATCCACGCGGCCGGCGCCGGTCTGGCGCACGGCTATCTCAACGATCCGGCGCTGACCGCTCAGCGGTTCGTGGCGAACCCGTTCTCCGGGGTACCGGGGGATCGCATGTACCGCACCGGGGATCTCGGATCTCGCGGCGAGGACGGTGCGCTCGACTTCCACGGACGGGAGGACGGGCAGGTCAAGATCCGCGGTTTCCGGATCGAACCGGGCGACGTGGAACACGCGCTGCGCGCGCACCCGGACGTGGCGGACGCCGCGATCGTCGCCACGTCGTCGGGAGACGAGCGCTCCCTCGTCGGGTTCTACGTCGCCGACGAACCGCTGGTCTCCGAGCACCTGCGCAAGCACATGGAAACCCTTGTCCCCCCGTACATGATCCCGGCTGTCCTGGTGTGGCTCGATGCCCTGCCCCTGACCGCCAACGGCAAGGTCGACCGGGACGCGCTGACCGCGTACGCGCCGCCGGGCCGGGGGGACCTGAGCTCGGACTACCGTGGCCCCGGCAGTCCCCTGGAACAGTGGCTCGCCGAGATGTGGGGCGATCTCACCCAGACGTCCCCCGTCGGCGTCGACGACGACTTCTTCGAGCTCGGCGGTCATTCGCTGATGGCCGTCCGGATCATCGTGGAGATCAGCGACCGCACGGGCGTCGAGATCGACCCGCAGGATTTCTACGCTTGTCCGACGATCTCCGAGCTTGCCGCGCTGATAGCCGCCGGCGCCCCCGAATAGGCGGTAAGAGGCGTGGGAAAGACCGGTAGTTCGCCCATGCATCAGCCCATGAATGAGAACCGAAAGATTGCTGATCAGTATCCGCGTCAGCGTGCGATGCTCCGGCCATGGCCCTCGGATGCCGTCCGCGTTCAGTTCCTGCTGCGGCCTTGTCCCTCTCGCCTGCCCTTCGAGCTCCGGCACTGCCGGGTGCCACCTGATGGGAGTTGATGTCGCAATGGAGCTGGAGCGTACGGCCCCGCTCTCCTACACCCCGCTGACCGAGGAAGAACGACGGCGGCGGGCGGAGAGCACCGGCGGCGAGCCGATGCTCGATTTCGATGTCACGAACGGCTCCGAGAGCACGGCCTACATCGGGTACCACCACGTGGACGTCCTGCTCGGTCTCCAGCACCCGCGCACCGACGAACCCGCCGAGCTGTCGTTCTACATCACCGGCCAGATCCAGGAACTGCTCTTCAAACTGCTGTTCACCGAGGTCAACCGGATACGAGACCTGTTGTTCGCGGACGACCTCGACGAGGCTCTTCGGTATCTACGACGCGCCGGGCACGTCCAGCGGGTGCTCACGACGACGTGGGAGCCGGTGAGCACCATCACGCCGGCGGAGTTCGCGGCCTTCCGCGACGAGCTGGGTTCGGCGTCGGGCATGCAGTCCTACATGTACCGGCAACTCGAGTTCGCGCTCGGCAACAAGGCTCCCCGGATGGCAGAACCGTACCGGCCGGTGGGCTGGGTGTACGAGCAGGTCATGGCCGCGCTGCGGGCACCGAGCCTGTACGACGCGGCGCTCGGTGTGCTCCGGCGCCGCGGCCTGGGCGTCCCGGCCCACTGCGTCGAGCGGGACTTCGCCGAGCCGTACCAGCCGCACGCCGCGGTTGAACAGGCATGGGCGCGGGTCTACCGGTCGCACCGCGAGCATCCGGACGTTCACGCCCTGGCCGAAGCACTGTGTGACCTCAACCATCAGCACGCGCAATGGCGCTACACCCATCTGCTGACCGTGGAACGCATACTCGGCCACAAGCCAGGCACCGGCGGAACCTCCGGCGTCAGCTGGCTGCGCAAGGTGGCCGAACACCGTTTCTTCCCGGAGCTGTTGGGCGCCCGCACCGCCATCTGATGCCTATCTCCCGGTGATATGGGGACGATCATTGAGTTTCCTCGTTTACGGCCGGTACAACCAGACCGAGCTTGACCGTCAGTATTCTCCGAGCTCCTGTGTGGACGACCTGTCCGCCTTCCTCACCTCGTACACGACGCGGAGCGCGCGAACGAGGACCGAGCTGCCGGTGAAGGCCGACATCCCGTACGGCTCACTTCCCTGCGAAAGCCTCGACTTCTTTCCGGCGCGCGGCCCACAGGCGCCGCTACTGGTGTTCGTGCACGGCGGCTACTGGCGGGAACTCGGCAAGGAGGACTCCTCCTTTCCCGCGCGCCGGCTCGTGCCGGCGGGCGCCGCGTTCGCGGCCATCGGCTACGGGCTGGCTCCGCGGTACCGGCTCGACGAGATCGTCGATCAGGTACGACGGGCCGTCTGGTGGCTCGTGGAGCACGCCCGGGACCTCGGGGTCGACAGCGAGCGGATCGTGCTCGCCGGAAGCAGCGCCGGCGCTCATCTGGCGCTGATGGCGCTGCTCGACGGCTGGATGCCCGAAGGCACCCGTCCGGCGGACGTGATCGCTGGAGCGGTCCTGCTCAGCGGCGTGTACGACCTCGAGCCGGTCCGCCTCACCTACGTCAACGAACCGCTGGGGCTCGACGCCGAGGCGGCGGCCCGGCTCAGCCCGATCCGCCGCCTCCCGGACCGGCTGCCGCCGCTGGTCGTGGCGCGCGGCGGCGCCGAGACCGCCGAGTTCGCGCGTCAGCACCGCGAGCTCGTCGAGGCCGCCACGCCCCGTTCGGCCGCCGTCCACGATCTGGTGATCACGCACCGGAACCACTTCGACATCACCTTCGATCTCGACGATCCCGCCAGTGACCTGGGCGCCGCGGTGCTCCGTCAGCTGGGGCTGCCCCGGCGGGCATCCAGCAGAACGGCAGGCGACTCCGTTCGATCCCACCGAGACATTGGACGCACATGAGCGACAACCTGATCAAGAAGATACTCGTGCTCGGAGGCGGCACTGCAGGCTGGATGACTGCTTCCTACCTCGGCAAAGCGCTCGGCTCGACCGTCCGGATCACCGTGCTGGAAGCGCCGGCCATCCCGAAGATCGGCGTCGGCGAGGCCACGATCCCCAATCTCCAGCGGGTGTTCTTCGACTACCTAGGCCTGACCGAAGAGGAGTGGATGCCGGAGTGCAACGCCAGTTACAAGATGGGCATCAGATTCATCAACTGGCGCACTCCGGGCACCGGTACGGCCCGCCCACGGCCCTACGGGCAGTACGGGGATCAGTTCGACCACCTCTTCGGCCTGCTTCCCAACCACGACAACCTGCCGCTGTCGCACTACTGGACGTACCAGAAGCTCAACGGACTGACCGATGAGCCGTTCGACCGCGCCTGCTACCCGCAGCCGGCGCTCTTCGACCGGAAGCTGTCCCCCCGCTTCCCGGACGGCCGCCGCGTGGCGAGTTACGCCTGGCATTTCGACGCCGACCTCGTCGCGGACTTCCTGCGCAGGTTCGCCACCGCCAGGCAGGGGGCGACACACATCGAGGACAAGTTCATCGCGGCTGAGACCGACCAGCGCGGCCACCTCGTCGCCGTCACCACCGAATCAGGACGAAGGCTGGAGGCGGATCTGTTCATCGACTGCTCCGGTTTCCGCAGCCTCCTGATCAACCAGGTGATGAAGGAGCCGTTCCTGGACATGAGCGACCACCTGCTCAACGACCGGGCCGTGGCGACCAGGCTGGAACATGACGACGAAGAGCACGGCGTCGAGCCGTACACCTCCGCGATAGCGATGAGCTCCGGCTGGGCCTGGAAGATACCGATGCTCGGCCGTTTCGGCACCGGGTATGTGTACTCCAGCCGGTTCACCTCGCAGGAGGAGGCCACCCGGGAGTTCTGCCAGATGTGGGGCATCTCCCCGGACACGCATCCGATGAACCACGTCCGGTTCCGCGTCGGCCGGAACCGGCGGGCATGGGTGAAGAACTGTGTGGGAATCGGTCTTTCGTCGTGCTTCCTGGAACCGCTGGAGTCCACCGGGATCTACTTCACCTACGCCGCTCTCTACCAGCTGGTGAAGCACTTCCCGGACAAGCGCTTCGACCCGATGCTGACGAAAAGCTTCAACAGCGAGATCGAGGCGATGTTCGACGACACGAGAGACTTCATCCAGGGCCATTTCAGCTTCGCGCCGCGCGACGACACGCCGTTCTGGCGGGCGTGCAAGGAGCTAGAGCTGGCGCCGGAGTTCGTCCGCAAGGTCGAGATGTACAAGGCCGGCCTCGGGGTGGACCTACCGGTGACCGACGAGAGCACCTACTACGGGAACTTCGAGGCCGAGTTCCGGAACTTCTGGAGCAACGCCAACTACTACTGCGTGTTCGCGGGGCTCGGCATGATGCCGGAACACGACCCCACGCCGCTCGACTACCGGCCGGAGTCCGTCAAATCCGCCGAAGCGGTGTTCGCGCAGGTCCAAAGGCGACGGGACGAGCTGCTCGACACCCTGCCCCCGATGCACACGTACCTGCGTCGGCTACACGGGAAGTGACCGCTTCCCGGCGACGCCGGGACAGTGCCCGGACACCGGGAGACCCGTCACGGAGACTTGGATGGAGACAGCCATGCCCACCCCCAGCCGGGAAACCGCCGAACGGCTCGACCGGACCGATCCCCTGGCCGCGGTGCGTACGAGGTATTCATTGCCGGAGGGCGTGGTGTACCTGGACGGCAATTCCCTCGGCGCCCTGTCCGTGGGCGTGCCGGCGGCGGTCCAGACGGCCGTCGTCGAGAACTGGGGCCGGCACCTCATCAACGTCTGGACCGACGACGGCTGGTGGGACGCGCCGCTGCGGGTCGGCGACCGCGTCGGGCGCCTGCTCGGTGCGCGGGCCGGCCAGACCCTCGTGGGTGATTCGACCTCGGTACATCTGTTCAACGTGCTGACGGCCGCCGCCCGGTTGCGTCCGGATCGCCGACTGCTCCTGGTCGAAGAAGGCGGTTTCCCCACCAACCACTACCTGGCCACTTCGGTCGCCCGCATTCTCGGACTGGAGGTCCGCCGGGTACCCATGCCCGACATGGCATCCACCCTCCGCCGGCTGGGTGAGCGGGTCGCGGTCGCCACAGCGGGGGCCGTCGACTTCCGCACCGGCGAACTCTGGGACGTCCGTGCGGTCACGGACGCGGCGCACGACGTCGGCGCGCTCGTCGTCTGGGACCTCTGTCACGCCGTCGGCGCCCTCCCACTGACCCTCGACGCGGACGGCGTGGACTTCGCGGTGGGGTGCTCCTACAAATTCCTGTCGGGCGGCCCCGGCGCCCCGGGGTTCGTCTACGCCGCCCGCCGCCATCACGGTGACATCGATCAGCCACTGTGCGGCTGGCACGGACACGCCGAACCGTTCGCGATGGTCCCCGACTACGAGCCCACGACCGGAATCGGACGGCTGCGGGTCGGCTCTCCGAACATCTTGTCCATGCTGGCACTGGACGCGGCACTCGACGTCTTCGACGACGTGGAGATGGCAGCGGTCCGCGAGAAGAACGTGGCGCTCGGGGACTTCTTCATCGAGGCGGTCGACGCCCACCTGGCCGGGCGCGGCTTCGAACTGGTCACGCCGCGCCGTGGCGATCAGCGCGGAAGCCAGGTGACGCTGTGCCATCCGGAGGCGGAGCGGATCATGCGGGCCTTGAACAAGCACGGGATCATCGGCGACGTGCGTCCTCCGGAGCTGCTGCGGTTCGGGTTCAACAGCCTCTACATCTCCTACACCGACATCTTCGCAGTCGTAGAGGCACTGCGTTCGTGCACGTGATGCACGTGATGCACGTGAAGCGCCGTCCGAGGACCTTGTTCACGCGCCACTAGTAGGGCTTGGTCAGGTTGGGGTGGGTGTGGGTATGCCGCGGTGACAGGTTGGGCAGGCGCCGGCCCAGGTGGCGAGGAGGGTCTGTAGCTCGCGGACGATCCGGTAGAGGCTCAGGCCGGCGCCGTGTCTTTTGGGGCTCTGGCCAGTCGTTGCAGGGTGCAGAAGGCGTGTGCCACGGAGACGAGGGTGACGTGGTGGTGCCACCCGTTCCAGGTGCGGCCCTCGAAGTGGGCCAGGCCCAGGGCCTGTTTCATCTCGCGGTAGTCGTGTTCGATGCGCCAGCGGAGCTTGGCCAGGCGGACCAGGGTGGTCAGCGGGGTGTCGGCGGGCAGGTCGGACAGCCAGAACTGGACGGGTTCGGCCTGGTCGGCGGGCCACTCGGCGATGAGCCAGCACTCGGGCAGTTCCGGACTGTCGGCCGCTTGGCGGACCTCGCGTCCGGCGGGCCGGATCCGTAACGTCATGAACCGCGAGTACATCCGTTTGAAGCCGCTGCGGCCGGTGCCGGGCCGGGAGCCCTCACGCCACTGGACCGGCTTCGCCGCCTTCCGGCCTGCCGCGATGACCAGCTGTTTCACCGACTGCGGCTTGTCGGGGTACTTCGCCACCGGCCGGCGTCCGGTTCCGGAGTACGGCTCGGTCACGGGCACGGCTTCGCCGGGCTGAGCCGACAAGGTCGTGGAGATCCCCACGACGTAGTTCAGGCCGCGGGCTTGGAGGCCGTGCCGGAAGGCCGCCGCGTCGCCGTATCCGGCGTCCGCGACGGCCACCGGCACCTCGATGCCCCACGAGCGGGTCTCATCGAGCATGTCGAGTGCGAGCTGCCACTTCTCCACATGCCCCATGTCCTCGGGAATGCCGCAGGCGGTGCGGCGGGTGACCTTGGCAGGATCGGCCTTCGCGGACCCGGGCGCCCAGGTCTCGGGCAGGAACAGCCTCCAGTTGACCGCCGCCGACGCGTGGTCGGACGCCAGGTGCAGGGATACACCGACCTGGCAGTTGGTGACCTTGCCGGCGGTGCCGGTGTACTGCCGCGACACACACGCCGAGGCATTGCCGTCTTTGAGGAACCCGGTGTCGTCGAAGACCAGCACGGTGGGCCGGACCGCCTTTTCCATCCTCCACGCCAGCCGGGCCCGCACATGCGCGGGGTCCCACGGGCTGGTGGTGATGAAGTGGGCCAGGGCCTGCCGGTTCCCGTCCTCCCCGAGCCGGGCGGCCATCGGCTCGACCGACTTGCGCTGCCCGTCCGTGAGCAGGCCCCGGAGATAGACCTGCCCCCACCGACGCTGGTCGTTCCTCGCGAACGGCTCGAAAACCTCCGCCGCGAAATCCTCCAACTCACCACGCACAGCAGCAATCTCGTCCGGAGTCACACCCTCTCAACGCAACGCCGGTCCCGAAGGACACGCTCAACCACAACCAACCTGACCAAGCCCTACTAGGTGGTGCGCAACTTCGTGACCACCGGCATGTGCTTGATGCCGGCCGCGAAGTCGGACGCCAGATGCTCCACCGGGCCGGCGAGGTCGAATCGCTCCACCGAGCCGGCGATCTCGGCGAACAGCGCGTTCAGCGCCATCCGCGCCAAGGCGGCCCCGACGCAGTGGTGCGGCCCGAAACCGAACGCGACGTGCGGGTTCGGTGACCGGGTCACGTGGAACCGGAAGGGCTCGGAGAAGACCTCCTCGTCCCGGTTCGCCGAACCCAGCCACGTCACCACCGCGTCGCCCTCACGCACCCGTCGGCCGCGCAACGTCGTGTCCCGGGTCGCGTGGCGCAGGAAGTGATTGGCCGGCGAGGACCAGCGCAGGCCCTCCTCCACCGCGCCGGGCACCAATCGCGGATCGTCGACCAGTTTGCGGTACTCCGCGGGGTTCTCGATGAACGCCAGCACCGTTTGCGTGACGGCGTGCGGTGTGGTGACGTTGGCGCCCAGCAGCAGGCTGTAGCAGTTGTAGACCAGCTCGTCGTGACGCAGTCTGCGCCCGCCCGCCTCCAGGCCGAGCAGCGCGCCGATCAGGCCGTCTTCCCGGGAAGTGCGGCGAGTCCGGCGGGAGAAGTACGAGAACAGCTCGTGATGCGCCGTCGCCAGGGTGTTGAGCCCGCTCCCCAGCCGGAAATCGGGATCTTCCGGTGCGATGGCCGCGGTGGTGAGCACGGTCAGCCGCGCCCAGTCCTGCTCCGGAATGCCCATCAACGTGCCGGTGAACGCCATCGGGAAACCCGCCGCGAGTTCGGCCAGATCCCGGGGGCCGTCGGCCAGTCGCTCAAGCAGGCGGTGGGCCACCCGCCTGACTTCCGGGACGAACGGCTCCAGCGCCCTCCGGGACAGCAGCTTGGCGATCGGCTCGTGCAGCATCGTGTGCACCGGCGGGTCGCTGGCCGCCATCATCTTGCCGCCGGCCGGGTCGCGACTGCCGAGGACCGACAGCAAGGTCCCCCGGCTCGAGGTGAACCTGGTGTGGTCCCGCAGCACTTCGCGGACGTCGTGGTACTTGGTGACCGACCAGAACCGGCGGCCGTCCGGCAACGACTGGAGGTGCAACGGGGCGCGCTCACGCAGCGCGGTCCAGATCGGGTGCGGGTCACCGGAGCCGTACAGGCGCGGATCCATGAGATCCAGCGAGTCCAGATCCGTGGAAGCCGCCGGCGCGGTTCGCTCACTCATCCTCATCGAGGTCTCCCTGCTCTCGGCCGTCAACCGGTTCCTGGACGCCGACAGCGGTCCACATGGCCGTCGCCTTGGCCACCAGCTCGCCACGGTCGTCGTACAAGGCGGTGCCGACCGACGCGGTGCGGCCTTGCCGACGCCATCGGCGCGCGACCACGACATGGGGTTCCAGCGGGCGGGGCGGCCTGCGCAGGACCGCGGTCATGCGGGTGAGCACCATCGGCTCCCGGACCGGGTCCGTGGTCCACCCGCCGGGGCAGTCCAGGACACTCCACACCAGCTCGGGCTGCTCGGACGCCGCCGCCGTCGGCGTCCAGGGACACGCCACGGTGCCGGGGGCACCGGGGACCTCGCCCGGCGCCACCGGGAAGCCGTCCGCCGGTTCACGGTCCACTCCACAGACGAAGCAGGTCGGAAACGGATGACCCGCACGCCCCCGGAAACGTCCGCTCGCATCGGCCGCCGCCTGGAGCGACACCGCTTCCACGGCGGGGAACTCCGCAGAGGCCGTGGTCATGGTCGCGATCAGCCGGTCGCCGTCCCAGATCTGGGAGCGCCGCGTTCCGGGACGGAACTCCAGGGCGTGGTCGAGCCGTGGCGCCACAAGCAGCGCCACGGCGACCGGTGGGCGTTGCTGGTCCGCGGCCGGCTCCGCGAACGTGCCGCAGGCATAGCCGCCGTTCGCCGTGCCGGGCGGGCCGTTGTACCTGGCGGGAATGCGCACCGTCCGAACCGCCATGTCACAGCGCCCGCGTATCGGCTTCGACACCGGCTTGAAGAGCGTCGAGAAGGTGGCCGGGCGCCTTCACGAACGCCTGGTGATCGCCGTCCAGCACGAGCGAGGTGCAGCGTCCCCAGCGTGCCCACCCGTCCATCAGCCCGTGCGGGATCTCCACGTCGGCGGACCATCCGATCGCCCGGATCTCGAAGGAATCCGTCGTGGACCGGTCCGGACGGTAGACCTTGTTCGCCGCCAGGTCGTCCACCAGTACTTTGACGAAGAAGTCGACCAAGCGCTTCGTCGGCGTAACCAGTCCCAGCAGGTTCACGACCACGACCCTGAGCTCGTCCTCGCTCATGTCGAGGAACCGGCCGTACGGCCCGTCGTCCGGCGCCACTTGAGAGGACACGAAACACGTGGTCGGTGACCTGGTGTCGTCGGACGCCATGCGCCGCGCGAATTCGAAGGCCGCCAGCGCCGCCCCGCAATGCCCGAACACACTGAAGTCGCGGTCCAGGACCGGGCCCAGCTCGGCGGTCATCTGCTCGGCCAGGTTCTCGTACGTTCCGTAGTGGGCTTCGCCCATCCGCGTTTCCCGGCCGGGCAGTTGCAGCGGTACCACGGCCGTGTCCCCGATGCGGTCGGGCCACTGGCGGTACATGGAGGCGCCGCAGCCGGAATAGGGAAAGCACAGCAGCAGATGGTCGCAGTCGTCCGGCGGCACAGTGGCGAACCAGCGGTTGTGGTTCTGTTCTTTCCCGATCACGCGTCCCCTCCGGCGGTCCGGTTGCGGAAAGTCTGTTTCAGTACGTTGCCCACCACCTGCATGGATTCCGGCCTGTCCATGTCCTGATGGCTGGTCGGAACGGCGTGGACCGTCATGGGGCCGTGGATGTGGCCCCGCCACGCCCCTGCGGGATCGAGCCGCGAGGAGTCCTCCCCGTCCACCGTGACCGCGCCCGCCTTGAAGAAGACCGCGGCCCCGTCGAATTCCGGCGGCAGGTATCCGGTCAGCATCGCGATGTGCTCCACGCTGATCCCCGTCACGAGGTCGGAGATCGCGTCCACGTCGAGCGAATCGGCATCGGCGTACCTGTGGCGCAGGAACTGGTCGAACCCCTCGCGGATCTCCTGGCCGTCGAGGTTCCCCGCTTCGACGGCGGTGTCCGGATAGCAGTCCATCATCGCCAGCAGCTCGACCTCCTCGCCACGGGCCCGGAGCTCGGCGGCGATGGCGTGCGCGGCGAAGCCGCCGAACGACCAGCCGAGCAGGTTGTACGGCCCGTGCGGCTGGACCGACCGGATCCTGGCCAGGTAGGTCTGGACGAGCTCGGCCATCGACGTCGGCATGGGGTCGGGGCCGGTGGGATCGAGACCGGGCGCCTGTAGCGCGTAGATCGGCCGGTCGTCGATGTAGCGGGCCAGGCTGAGATAGAACCAGCCGACGCCGCTCACCGGGTGCAGGCAGAAAAGGGGCCGTTCGGCGCCGCCGGAGCGGATGGTCATGAGCGGCGCGTAGGTCTCGTCGCGGCCGTCCGGGGCCATGCCGAGCAGCCGTGGCGCCAGGTCGGCCACGGTGGGGCACTCGAACACCGTCCGGATCGGGACGTCGATCCGGAGAACGGTGCGGATGCGGGACAGCAGCCTCGTGGCGAGCAGCGAGTGGCCGCCCAGTTCGAAGAAGCCGTCGTCGATCCCGACGTCGGGCACGCCCAGCACCTCGGAGAAGAGGCCGGTGAGCACTTCCTCGTGCGCGTTCCGTGCCCGCCGCGACGAGCCGCCCGTGATCTCCGGCGCCGGCAGCGCCTCCCTATTCAGCTTTCCGTTGGCGGTCAGCGGCAGACTGTCGAGGAAGATCACCGTCGAGGGGACCATGTACGCGGGCAACTGGCTGCTCACGAAGGCACGGAGGTCCACCGCCTGGTCGGCGACCGGAACGTTGCCGTACACGGTCAGCGGTCCGGCCTGTGCGAAACCGGGCACGTACACATCGGTGCGGACAGTGTCGCCACCGTCGGGTGCCGAAAGTACGACGTCCAGGTGTCCTGCGACCTGCGACCACGTCACCGCCGTCGCGTACCCCAGCCGCTCCCCGAGCGTGTAGAGCTCGTCGCGCAGCTCGCCGTCGGAGGCCGGCGCGTTGTGCTCGGCGTGGAGAAGGCCGGTGGCGCGCACGGCGGTCACCAGGGCCTGGTGAGGCACACCGACGACCCGGACGGTCTCGGGCCGCCGCGTCCGGAGGTGCTGTTCCAGCTCCTGGAGGCCGCCCACTTCGCTCCACCGCAGGCGGGGGACGGCACCGAGGGATCGTGCCCGAACCGGCGCCTTGCGCACCGTCACGTCGTACCGGTACTGACTCAGTTCGTTGTCGTACCAACCGCGTTTGACCTGCACGTCGACCGCGCCGATCGCGGGCAGCTTGTCCCCCAGTGCCGCGAAGAAGTCCGGATGCAGGACGAGCTCGGTCTCCATGGCGATCGCCGTGGCGATGGTGCTGCGGATTCTGCCTCGCTCGGCTTCGTCGAGGTCGGCTGCGTCCTCGTGACCGAGTCGGCTGATCTGAACCGTGGTGGCGAATTCCCGCAGCAGTGCCTTGTTCCGGATGTCGCCGATGAACAGCGCGCCGCCGGGCGCCAGCAGTCCCATCGCCTTCTCGATGACGTCCACCAGGTACTGCACGCTCGGGAAGTACTGGACGACGGAGTTCAGCACGATGGTGTCGAAATCGCGCTCCGGCAGGAGATCCACTTGATCGGCCGGCTGGACGACCAGTTCGACCCGGTCCGCCCAGTCCGCCGGCACCTCGGCGAGGTGCTGCCGGAGCCCGTCGATCACCGACTCGGAGAAGTCCGTGCCGTAGTACGTTTCGCATTCCGGGGCCAGGCGGGCCAGGAGGAGCCCGGTGCCCACTCCGATCTCCAGCACCTTGGACGGCCGCAGGGACCGGATCCTCGCGACGGTCGCGTCGCGCCACTCCCGCATCTCGGCTAACGGAATCGGCGTCTCGGTGTAGCTGCTGTTCCACCCGCGGAAGTCGTCACCGAAGCCGGCGTCGGCAGGGTCACCGGCGTGGTGTTCTCCGCGATACAGATCGTCATACGTGTCCCGCCATTGCTCCACCAGCTCGATCTCCCGGCTCTCATGCCGGTCGGCGGATACCACCTGGTTCCGGACGACATAGGCGACAAGTTGCTTGACGCCCTGCCCGGTGATGTCGCGAGCGACGACCGCGGCCTGCGCCACCTGGGGGTGCGCCAGCAGGACCGCCTCGATCTCACCGGGCTCGACCCGGAACCCGCTGATCTTCGTCTGGTCGTCGACCCGGCCCACGAACACCAGCACGCCCTCGCGCGTCCAGCGCGCGAGGTCGCCGGTGCGGAACATCCGCGAACCGGCCGGACCGTAGGGGTCCGCCACGAAACGCTCCGTGGTCGGGCCGGGGCGGCCCGAATACCCGCGAGCCAGGCCCGCGCCGGCGATCCACAGCTCACCGACGACACCGGTGGCGACCGGATCCAGCTCAGCGCTCAGAACGTAGACCCGGGCATTGCGGATCGGGACGCCGATGGGGACCACCGGATCGTCGAACCGCTGACGGGTGGCGGCACTGACCACATGAGTCGTCGCATTCACCGTGGTCTCGGTCGGGCCGTAGATGTTGATGACCCGGATGGCGCTGTTCGCCCGCAGAACCCGGTCGACCGCCGCGGTCGGCACCTTGTCGCCGCCGGTCGCCAGGTAGCGCAGCGTCCGCAGGCCCGACAGCTCGTCCAGCTCCTCCGACGACATGAGATCGAACAGACCGGCGGTGGCCCACAGCGTGTCGATCTCGTTCGCCGCGATGAACCGGAGACGTTGCGCCGGTGACTCCCTGTCAGCCGGCAGCGGGACGAGGGTCCTGCCGCGCAGGAGCGCCGGCCAGATCTCGTACACCGACGCGTCGAAGGCGATCGACGACTGGACCAGAATCCGGTCGCCCGGTCCCTCCGGCCAGCCGTGCCAGGCATCGTTCAGGACACTGCGATGGGAGACCGCGACTCCCTTGGGGCGTCCGGCTGATCCGGACGTGAACATGACGTACGCCAGATGGGCCGGGCGCAGTCGGTCATGGGACGGGTTGGTGCGCTCGCCGCCGACGATGTCCGCCACGTACAGCCTGGGGATTCCTTCGACGGGCAGCACATCGGGCGTGTCGACGGCGCTGCTCGTCAGGATCAGAGCCGGCTGCCCGTCGGCCAGGATGGAACCGTTGCGCAGACTGGGATAGGCGGGGTCGATGGGCAGGTAGGCGGCGCCGGCTTTCAGGATTCCGAGGATGGCGGCGATCAGTTCCGGCGAGCGGGGGAGTGCGACCGCGACCACTGATTCGAGGTGCACGCCGCGCGTGAGCAGCGCGTGCGCGATCTGGTTGGCGCGCACATTGAGCTCGTCATACGTGATGTCCTCGCCGCCGCTGGAGATCGCGATCGCGTCCGGAGTCCGCGCGACCTGCTGTTCGAACAGGACGGGGATGGAGCCCTCCGGAATCGCGGCGTCCTCGGTGGCCGGGTCCGACGTCCCGAGGAGTTGGCGGCGCTCGTCGGGAAGGAGTACGTCGATGGTGCGAAGGGGTGTGTCCGGGGTGGCGACCACCGTGCGCAGAACTGTTTTGAACCGGGTGATCAGCTGCTCGATGGTCTCCCGGTCGAAGACGTCGGTGGCGTATTCGACGTACCCGACATAGCCGAGAGGATGGTCTCCGTCGCGGGGCAGTTCCGAGATGTTGAAGAGCAGTTCGAACTTGGCTGTGCCGGTCGATATCGGCTCGAAGTCGATCTTTATGTCGCCCAGGGCGAAGGTCGGATAGATGTTGTTTTGGAAGGCGAGGGAGGTTTGGAAGAGGGGGTGGTGGGCGGTGGTGCGGGTGGGGTTGAGGAGTTCTACGAGTTGTTCGAAGGGTGCGTCTTGGTTGGCGTAGGCGGCGAGTGCTTTTTCGCGGACTTGGTTGAGGATGTCGGTGAAGGTGTCGGTGTTTTGGAGGTTGACGCGTAGGACCCAGGTGTTGACGAAGAATCCGATGAGGTTGTTGAGGGCGTCGTCGGTGCGGCCGGCGATGGGGGAGCCGATGGGGATGTCGTTGCCGGCTCCGAGTTTGTTGAGGAGGATGGCGAGTGCGGCTTGGGTGATCATTGCGGGGGTGACGCCGTGTTGGTGGGCGAGGTGTTCGATGGCGTTGCGGGTGTCGGGTTCGATGTGGAGGGGTTGTATGTCGCCGTGGTAGGTGGCGGTGGGGGTCGGGGTCGGTCGAAGGGGAGTGGGGTTTGTTCGGGGAGGTTGGCCAGTTCGTTGCGCCAGTAGTCGAATTGGTGTGAGAGGACGGAGTCGGGGTCGTTTTCGGTGCCGAGGATTTCGCGTTGCCAGAGTGTGTAGTCGGCGTATTGGACGGTGAGTGGTTGCCAGTTGGGTTCGTTTCCGTCGCAGCGTGCGGCGTAGGCGTCGGAGAGGTCCCGCATCAGCGGGACGAGTGACCATCCGTCGGCGGCGATGTGATGGACTACCATTATCAGGGTGCACCCATCGGGGGTGTTGATGATTCGGGCGCGTATCGGTATTTGTGTGTGCAGGTCGAATTCGTATCGGGCGACTTGGTCGACCAGTGTTTCCAGCTGTGCTGGTGTGGTGGCTTGTTCGACCCCGACGGGGATGTCGACCGTTTCGGCGGGAAGTATGTGCTGCACTGGTGTGCCGTCGATTTCGGTGAATACGGTGCGCAGGCTTTCGTGCCGCCGCACGACGTCGCCGATCGCGGACACCAGCGCTTCTGTGTCGGGTTGAGTCCGGAGCCGGAGCCGCATGGGCACGTTGTATGTCGCCGAGGGGCCCTCGAAGCGGTGCAGGAACCACAGTCGGCGCTGCGCGAATGACAAGGGCAGCCGTTCCGGACGAGGCCCCGCCACCACCGGAATCTGCACCGGCCGCCCGTCCAGCTGCGGTGCCAGCTGCGCCACCGTCGGGTACTCGAAGAACAGTCGTATCGGCACCTCGACGCCCAGCACGGTCCGGATGCGGGACAGCAACCAGGTGGCCAGCAGCGAGTGGCCGCCCAGACCGAAGAAGCTGTCGTCGATCCCGACCCTGGTGACGTTCAGCACCTCCGCGAACAGCCCGGCCAGCACTTCTTCCTGAACGTCGCGCGGCTTCCGATACTCCGGAACGACTTGCTCCGCCGCCTTTTCGTCGATGCGTTGCACCAACTCCAGTCGGCCATCTCGGGTCCACCGGGCCGGCTGACCGGCGCGGTAGAGACCGGATCCGGGCGGGCCGTAGGGGTTCGTCTCGAAGTGCTCGGCGGCCGATCGGTCCTGATCCGACGGCACGCCCGATACGTACAGGTCGCCCACCACACCGATGGGCACCAGTTGCAACTCGCCGTCCAGCACGTGGACCCCGGCGTCCTGGACTCCTTCGACCAGTGACCGGACCGCTTCGTGACGAAGGGCCTCGGTCTGCCGACTCCAGGTTTCGAGGAGTTGGTGGCGTTCGTGGGGGAGGAGTACGTCGATGGTTTGGAGGGGGTGTCGGGGTGGGTGACGGCTGTTTTGAGCAGGTTGAGATAGCGGGTGATGAGCTGTTCGATGGTTTCGCGGTCGAAGAGGTCGGTGGCGTATTCGACTATTCCTTTGTAGCCGGTGTTGCCGTTTTCGTCGTCTGGTGGTTCGACGATGTTGAAGAGGAGGTCGAATCGTGAGGTGCCGGTTGAGGTGGGTTCGAAGGTGGTGTTGATGTTGCCCAGGGTGAGGTGGGGGAGGCTGTTGTTTTGGAAGGCGAGGGAGGTTTGGAAGAGGGGTGGTGGGCGGTGGTGCGGGTGGGGTTGAGGAGTTCTACGAGTTGTTCGAAGGGTGCGTCTTGGTTGGCGTAGGCGGCGAGTGCTTTTTCGCGGACTTGGTTGAGGATGTCGGTGAAGGTGTCGGTGTTTTGGAGGTTGACGCGTAGGACCCAGGTGTTGACGAAGAATCCGATGAGGTTGTTGAGGGCGTCGTCGGTGCGGCCGGCGATGGGGAGCCGATGGGGATGTCGTTGCCGGCTCCGAGTTTGTTGAGGAGGATGGCGAGTGCGGCTTGGGTGATCATTGCGGGGTGACGCCGTGTTGGTGGGCGAGGTGTTCGATGGCGTTGCGGGTGTCGGGTTCGATGTGGAGGGGTTGTATGTCGCCGTGGTAGGTGGCGGTGGGGGTCGGGGTCGGTCGAAGGGGAGTGGGGTTTGTTCGGGGAGGTTGGCCAGTTCGTTGCGCCAGTAGTCGAATTGGTGTGAGAGGACGGAGTCGGGGTCGTTTTCGGTGCCGAGGATTTCGCGTTGCCAGAGTGTGTAGTCGGCGTATTGGACGGTGAGTGGTTGCCAGTTGGGTTCGTTTCCGTCGCAGCGTGCGGCGTAGGCGTCGGAGAGGTCCCGCATCAGCGGGACGAGTGACCATCCGTCGGCGGCGATGTGGTGGACGACCAGTATCAGGGTGCATTGGTGGTCGTCGGTGTTGATGATCCGGGCGCGTATCGGGATCTGAGTTTGCAGGTCGAATTCGTATCGGGCGACTTGGTCGACCAGTGTTTCCAGCTGTGCTGGTGTGGTGGCGTGCTGGACTTCGACGGGGATGTCGACCGTTTCGGCGGGCAATACGCGCTGAATGGGTGTGCCGTCGATTTCGGTGAATACGGTGCGCAGGCTTTCGTGCCGCCGTACGACGTCACCGATCGCGGAGACCAGCGCGTCTGTGTCGGGTTGAGTCTGGAGCCGGAGCCGCATGGGCACGTTGTATGTCGCTGAGGGGCCCTCGAAGCGGTGCAGGAACCACAGCCGACGCTGAGCAAATGACAACGGCAGTTGTTTCGGGCGAGGCCCTGCCACGACCGGAATTTGCACCGGCCGGTTGTGAGCCAGCCATGGTGTCAGGCCGGCTACTGTCGGGTTTTCGAACACTGCGCGGATCGGGACTTCGATGCCGAGGACCGACCTGATGCGTGAGGTCAGCCTGGTGGCCAGCAGTGAGTGGCCGCCCAGGGTGAAGAAGCCGTCGTCGATGCCGACCTGGTCGAGGTCGAGGACCTCGGCGAACAGTCCGGCCAGGATCTCTTCGTGCAGGTTGCGGGGTGCGCGGTAGGTGTCGCCGGAGAATTCCGGCTCGGGCAGTGCCCGCCGGTCCAGCTTGCCGTTCACCGTCAGCGGCAACGCGTCAAGGACCATCACTGCCGCCGGCACCATGAACTCCGGCAGCTGGGAGGCCAGGAACTCCCGTAACCGCTCCCGGTCGGGCAGCCCACCGCCGATCCCGGCGGCGTATGCCACCAGTTGCTTACCGCCGACACCCTCACGAGCCACCACCACGGCCCGCGACACCTCGGGGTGGGAGCCCAGGACGGCTTCGACTTCGCCGGGCTCGACCCGGAATCCCCGGATCTTCACCTGGTCGTCCGCCCGGCCCACGAATACCAACTCGCCATCGCGTGTCCACCGGACCAGATCCCCGGTCCGGTACATCCGCGAACCGGCCCCACCAAACGGATCCGCGACAAACCGTGGTGCGGTGAGACCGGGCAGAGCGTGGTAGCCGCGGCCGATGTTCGGCCCCGCGACGTAGAGCTCGCCGGCTACTCCTCGTGGGACGAGATGGAGATCGGTGTCCAGGACGTAGACGTGGACGCCTCCGAGCGGGGTGCCGATCGGAGCGTTGCTCCGCTCTTCCATGGTGGACAGCGGCCGGGATGTCGTTGCGTAGAAGGATTCCGTTTGTCCGTAGGCGTTGAAGATCCGGGTTTCCGGTAGCGCCTGGCGGAGGCGACGGACCAACTCTGCGGGAAGTGCCTCGCCGGCGAGTACCGCGGTGTCGATGGTGACGGCTTCCGGCAGGTCGTCCAGCAGCTCGGCGAACGCCGACGGGACCGTGCTGACAACGCTTCCGGCCCACGTGTCGCGCCTGCCGAGCTCCAGCACGTCTTGAACCATGTCGATGGTGCCGCCGGAGGCCAACGTCGCGACAATCTCAAAAACTGACACGTCGAAACTGACCGACGTGCTCGCCAGGGTGATTCCACCAGGCTTCATGGCGAACCGGGTGGCCAGTTCCCGCGCGCAGAGCGTGACGCTCGCGTGGGTGATCCCGACGCCCTTCGGTACGCCGGAGGAGCCGGAGGTGTACATGAGATAGGCGAGATTGTCCGGCAGCAGTGCGGGACACGGGTGCGCACCGGCCGCGGTGACCTTGTCAACAAGGAGATGACGTAGACCGTTGCCGACGACGGATCCGGCCGTGGCGCTGTCGGTGACGACGACCGCCGGTGCCGCGTCGCTCAGCACGAACTCCAGTCGGTCCGCCGGATAGGCGGGATCGATGGGCAGGTAGGTGGCGCCGGCTTTCAGGATTCCGAGGATGGCGGCGATCAGTTCCGGCGAGCGGGGGAGTGCGACCGCGACCACTGATTCGCGGTGTACGCCGTGCGCGAGCAGCGCGTGCGCGATCTGGTCGGCGCGTTCGTCGAGCTCCCGGTAGGTCAGTTGGCCGGCAGCGGAAGTGACCGCGATCGCGTCCGGCATCTGTGCCGTCCGCTTCTCGATCAGCCGTGGAACGGTGGTGACCGTCGCGGCTGTCGAAGTGCGGCCCCAGCTTTCGAGGAGTTGGTGGCGCTCGTCGGGGAGGAGTACGTCGATGGCGCGGAGGGGTGTGTCCGGGGTGGCGACCACCGTGCGCAGAACTGTTTTGAACCGGGTGATCAGCTGCTCGATGGTCTCCCGGTCGAACAGGTCGGTGGCGTACTCGACATGTCCGGCGTATCCCGGCCGGTCCGCGCTGTCGCGTGGTGGTTCGACGATGTTGAAGAGGAGGTCGAATCGTGAGGTCCCGGTTGAGGTGGGTTCGAAGATGGTGTTGATGTTGCCCAGGGTGAGGTGGGGGAGGCTGTTGTTTTGGAAGGCGAGGGAGGTTTGGAAGAGGGGGTGGTGGGCGGTGGTGCGGGTGGGGTTGAGGAGTTCTACGAGTTGTTCGAAGGGTGCGTCTTGGTTGGCGTAGGCGGCGAGTGCTTTTTCGCGGACTTGGTTGAGGATGTCGGTGAAGGTGTCGGTGTTTTGGAGGTTGACGCGTAGGACCCAGGTGTTGACGAAGAATCCGATGAGGTTGTTGAGGGCGTCGTCGGTGCGGCCGGCGATGGGGGAGCCGATGGGGATGTCGTTGCCGGCTCCGAGTTTGTTGAGGAGGATGGCGAGTGCGGCTTGGGTGATCATTGCGGGGGTGACGCCGTGTTGGTGGGCGAGGTGTTCGATGGCGTTGCGGGTGTCGGGTTCGATGTGGAGGGGTTGTATGTCGCCGTGGTAGGTGGCGGTGGGGGGTCGGGGTCGGTCGAAGGGGAGTGGGGTTTGTTCGGGGAGGTTGGCCAGTTCGTTGCGCCAGTAGTCGAATTGGTGTGAGAGGACGGAGTCGGGGTCGTTTTCGGTGCCGAGGATTTCGCGTTGCCAGAGTGTGTAGTCGGCGTATTGGACGGTGAGTGGTTGCCAGTTGGGTTCGTTTCCGTCGCAGCGTGCGGCGTAGGCGTCGGAGAGGTCCCGCATCAGCGGGACGAGTGACCATCCGTCGGCGGCGATGTGATGGACGACCATTATCAGGGTGCACCCATCGGGGGTGTTGATGATTCGGGCGCGTATCGGTATTTGTGTGTGCAGGTCGAATTCGTATCGGGCGACTTGGTCGACCAGTGTTTCCAGCTGTGCTGGTGTGGTGGCGTGCTGGACCTCGACGGGCATATCGACCGTTTCGGCGGGCAATACACGCTGAATGGGTGTGCCGTCGATTTCAGTGAAGATCGTGCGCAGGCTTTCGTGCCGCCGCACGACATCACCGATCGCGGACACCAGCGCGTCTGTGTCGGGTTGTGTCTGGAGCCGAAGCCGCATCGGGACGTTGTAAGTCGCTGAGGGGCCCTCGAAGCGGTGGAGGAACCACAGCCGGCGCTGTGCGAATGACAAGGGCAGTTGTTCCGGGCGAGGCCCGGCTGTCACCGGTATCTGCACCGGTCGCACTTTGGTCAGTTGCGGCGCGAGACCGGCTACTGTCGGGTTTTCGAACACTGCGCGGATCGGGACTTCGATGCCGAGGACCGACCTGGTGCGTGAGGTCAGCCTGGTGGCCAGCAGTGAGTGGCCGCCCAGGGTGAAGAAGCCGTCGTCGATGCCGACCTGGTCGAGGTCGAGGACCTCGGCGAACAGTCCGGCCAGGATCTCTTCGTGCAGGTTGCGGGGTGCGCGGTAGGTGTCGCCGGAGAATTCCGGCTCGGGCAGTGCCCGCCGGTCCAGCTTGCCGTTCACCGTCAGCGGCAACGCGTCAAGGACCATCACTGCCGCCGGCACCATGAACTCCGGCAGCTGGGAGGCCAGGAACTCCCGTAACCGCTCCCGGTCGGGCAGCCCACCGCCGATCCCGGCGGCGTATGCCACCAGTTGCTTACCGCCAGCACCGTCACGGGCGACCACCACGGCCCGTGACACGTCGGGGTGGGAGCCCAGGACGGCTTCGACTTCGCCGGGCTCGACCCGGAATCCCCGGATCTTCACCTGGTCGTCCGCCCGGCCCACGAAGACCAACTCGCCATCGCGTGTCCACCGGACCAGATCCCCGGTCCGGTACATCCGCGAACCGGCCCCACCAAAGGGATCCGCGACGAACCGGCCGGCCGTCAATCCGGGACACCCGAGATAGCCACGTGCCAACTGCACCCCGGACACGTACAACTCACCCACCACACCGACCGGAACCAGACCCAAACCGGAGTCCAGCACATGCATGCGGGTGTTCGAGATCGGGCTGCCGATGGGAACGACGGTCGGCCATTCGGTATCCCGGTCGTCTAAAGAGTGGCTGGTGACGACGTGTGTTTCGGCCGGGCCGTAGTTGTTCCGCAGCCGGGTCCCGGAATCGAGGAAGAACCTTCCGAGGCGGGCGTCCAGGGTGAGCGCTTCGCCCGCCTGGCACACCTCACGCAGGTCAGGCAGGTCGAACCCGTCTTCCAGGGCTGCTTCGCACACCGCTTTGATCACCGGTGTCGGTGCGAACAGTTCGTTGATCCGTTCTTGACGCAGCCATGCCGCGAGGGCGCGCGGATCAGCCCGGGTCTCGTCGTCCGGAATGATCAGCGACTTGCCTGTTGCCAGGCTGGACAGGATCTCCTGGACCGAGACGTCGAAGCCCAACGCGGTGAACTGGGCGACCCGTGAACCCATGCCACCTTCGGCAACGCCGATGTGCCAGCGCAACAGGTTCGCCAGAGCGCCGGACGTCATGGCGACGCCCTTGGGGACGCCGGTGGAGCCGGAGGTATAGATCAAGTAGGCGAGATGATCCGGGCGCAGTGCTGGTCGGGGGTTCGCTCGCGCCGTAGTGATCTCTTCGATAAGAAGGCACCGCACACCCGTCCCGGCGACGGACTCGACTGTGGCCCTGTCGGTGACGACGACCACCGGGGCCGAGTCGTCGAGCATAGATTCCAGCCGGTCCGCCGGATAGACGGGATCCATGGGCAGATAGACACCACCGGCCTTCAAGAGCCCCAGCAGTGTCGCGACCAGATCCGGCGAACGAGGCAGTGCTACCGCCACCACGGCGTCCGGCCCCACACCCGCGGCGGAGAGGGCGGCAGCGATGTCGCCGGCCCACGCCTCAAGTTGCCGGTAGGTCAGCTCGGCCTCCCCGAAGACCACAGCGGTCGCGTCTGGACTCCGCCGTATCTGCTCCTCGATCACCTGGTAGACCGTCGTCGACGCGGCGGTCGACGCGGCGGTCATTGCTGTGTCGTTCCAGGTTTCGAGGAGTTGGTGGCGTTCGTGGGGGAGGAGTACGTCGATGGTTTGGAGGGGGGTGTCGGGGTGGGTGACGGCTGTTTTCAGCAGGTTGAGATAGCGGGTGATGAGCTGTTCGATGGTTTCGCGGTCGAAGAGGTCGGTGGCGTATTCGACTATTCCTTTGTAGCCGGTGTTGCCGTTTTCGTCGTCTGGTGGTTCGACGATGTTGAAGAGGAGGTCGAATCGTGAGGTGCCGGTTGAGGTGGGTTCGAAGGTGGTGTTGATGTTGCCCAGGGTGAGGTGGGGGAGGCTGTTGTTTTGGAAGGCGAGGGAGGTTTGGAAGAGGGGGTGGTGGGCGGTGGTGCGGGTGGGGTTGAGGAGTTCTACGAGTTGTTCGAAGGGTGCGTCTTGGTTGGCGTAGGCGGCGAGTGCTTTTTCGCGGACTTGGTTGAGGATGTCGGTGAAGGTGTCGGTGTTTTGGAGGTTGACGCGTAGGACCCAGGTGTTGACGAAGAATCCGATGAGGTTGTTGAGGGCGTCGTCGGTGCGGCCGGCGATGGGGGAGCCGATGGGGATGTCGTTGCCGGCTCCGAGTTTGTTGAGGAGGATGGCGAGTGCGGCTTGGGTGATCATTGCGGGGGTGACGCCGTGTTGGTGGGCGAGGTGTTCGATGGCGTTGCGGGTGTCGGGTTCGATGTGGAGGGGTTGTATGTCGCCGTGGTAGGTGGCGGTGGGGGGTCGGGGTCGGTCGAAGGGGAGTGGGGTTTGTTCGGGGAGGTTGGCCAGTTCGTTGCGCCAGTAGTCGAATTGGTGTGAGAGGACGGAGTCGGGGCCGTTTTCGGTGCCGAGGATTTCGCGTTGCCAGAGTGTGTAGTCGGCGTATTGGACGGTGAGTGGTTGCCAGTTGGGTTCGTTTCCGTCGCAGCGTGCGGCGTAGGCGTCGGAGAGGTCCCGCATCAGCGGGACGAGTGACCATCCGTCGGCGGCGATGTGGTGGACGACCAGTATCAGGGTGCATTGGTGGTCGTCGGTGTTGATGATCCGGGCGCGTATCGGGATCTGAGTTTGCAGGTCGAATTCGTATCGGGCGACTGGCGACCAGTGTTTCCAAGTCTGTTGCTGTCGTGGCGTGCTGGACTTCGACGGGGATGTCGACCGTTTCGGCGGGCAATACGCGCTGAATGGGTGTGCCGTCGATTTCGGTGAATACGGTGCGCAGGCTTTCGTGCCGCCGTACGACGTCACCGATCGCGGAGACCAGCGCGTCTGTGTCGGGTTGAGTCTGGAGCCGGAGCCGCATGGGCACGTTGTATGTCGCTGAGGGGCCCTCGAAGCGGTGCAGGAACCACAGCCGACGCTGAGCAAATGACAACGGCAGTTGTTTCGGGCGAGGCCCTGCCACGACCGGAATTTGCACCGGCCGGTTGTGAGCCAGCCATGGTGTCAGGCCGGCTACTGTCGGGTTTTCGAACACTGCGCGGATCGGGACTTCGATGCCGAGGACCGACCTGATGCGTGAGGTCAGCCTGGTGGCCAGCAGTGAGTGGCCGCCCAGGGTGAAGAAGCCGTCGTCGATGCCGACCTGGTCGAGGTCGAGGACCTCGGCGAACAGTCCGGCCAGGATCTCTTCGTGCAGGTTGCGGGGTGCGCGGTAGGTGTCGCCGGAGAATTCCGGCTCGGGCAGTGCCCGCCGGTCCAGCTTGCCGTTCACCGTCAGCGGCAACGCGTCAAGGACCATCACTGCCGCCGGCACCATGAACTCCGGCAGCTGGGAGGCCAGGAACTCCCGTAACCGCTCCCGGTCGGGCAGCCCACCGCCGATCCCGGCGGCGTATGCCACCAGTTGCTTACCGCCGACACCCTCACGAGCCACCACCACGGCCCGCGACACCTCGGGGTGGGAGCCCAGGACGGCTTCGACTTCGCCGGGCTCGACCCGGAATCCCCGGATCTTCACCTGGTCGTCCGCCCGGCCCACGAATACCAACTCGCCATCGCGTGTCCACCGGACCAGATCCCCGGTCCGGTACATCCGCGAACCGGCCCCACCAAAGGGATCCGCGACGAACCGGCCGGCCGTCAATCCGGGACACCCGAGATAGCCACGTGCCAACTGCACCCCGGACACGTACAACTCACCGACCACACCGACCGGAACCAGACGCAAACCGGAGTCCAGCACGCGCGCGTGCATGTTCGGGACCGGAGTGCCGATCACGCTGCCGACCGTGGTCGTGTCGAGAGGCCGGTAGGTGACGTGCACGGTCGTCTCGGTGATCCCGTACATGTTCACCAGCAGCGGTGACCGGTCGCCGTGGCGTTCGTACCACCCGCTGAGCGTCCGCGGATCGAGCGCCTCCCCACCGAAGATCACGAACCGCAGCGCGAGATCGTCCGGGAAATCCGCGTCCGCCTCGGCCAGTTGCTGGAACGCCGACGGTGTCTGGTTGAGCACGGTGACGCCTTCGGCGGCCAGCAGCCGCCGGAATTCCCGGGGGGAGCGGCTGGTCTGTCGGGACACGACGACGAGCCGCCCGCCGTGCAGCAGCGGGCCCCAGATCTCCCAGACGGAGAAGTCGAAGGAGGGCGAGTGGAACAACGTCCAGACGTCATCCGGACCGAAGTGGAAACACGATTCGGTGGCGGCGAACAGGCGCGTCACGTTCGCGTGCGGAACGACTACGCCTTTGGGAGTCCCGGTCGACCCCGAGGTGTAGATGAGATACGCGGGCTGGTCGCCGTGCCGGGGCGGGACCGCGACCCCTCCGCCGCGTTCGTCGGGCGAAATCCGGGGGTGCCCGGTCGCGGGCAGGTCGACGTCCGGGCGTGTGATCACCAGGACCGGGTCGGCGTCGTCGAGCATGAGGGCGATCCGGTCCGCCGGATAGCCCGGGTCTACGGGTACGTACGCTGCCCCCGTCTTCAGCACCGCCAGCACCGAGACCACGAGGTCGATCGACCGTGGCAGCGCCACGGCCACGAACCGCTCCTCGCCCGCACCCTTTGCGGCCAGCGCCTGCGCGAGGCCGCTTGAGCGCCGGTCCAGTTCCGCGTACGAGACGGTGACGCCGTCGCACACCAGCGCCGTCGCATCGGGCGTCGCGCCGGCCTGCTCTGCGAACAACGACACGAGGGTGGCGTCAGGGACCGGTGCCGTCGTGTCCTCACGCGCGGCCAGCCAGGACAGTTCCGCCGGGCTCAGGGTCTGTGCCACGTCCACCGGCGCGTGCGGGTCTGCCATCACCGACCGCAGGCATTCGATCAGCCGGGAACACAGCGCCGCGAGGTCGTCCCGGTCGTAGAGCGCTTCCGGGGCGTCGAACCGGACACACAGGTCGCCCGTGGCACTGGTGCCGTCGACATAGACGGAGATCATCAGCTCGTCGGTGACACCGAACGAGCTGCCGGACAGGCGTGCTGGGCTGCCGTCGAAGTCGACCGGCTCAAGGAACGGGATGAGGTTGAGAATCGCGCCGAACGGACTGCGCGGTTCGTGGCTCGAGCCGGCGTCACGCCGGATGCTGGATATCTGTAGCGACGAGTGTCGGTAGATACTCCGGGTTTCGGTCGTGACCACCTCGGCCAGCTCCGCCAGCGAGATGCCGGGCCGGAACGCGATCCGTATCGGAAGGACGTTCTGGACCATCCCCGGAGTCGCCCTCGTCTCGCCGAACCGGTTGTTCACGCTGAGCGAGAACAGTGGTTCGGACTGCCGGCACATCCGCCGGAAGAACACCGCGACCGCGGCGGTGGTCAGCGATGTCATGGCGACGCCCAGGGACGCCGCGACCTCCTGCCATTTCGCGTATTCCGCGGCCGGAACGCATGCTTCGAATTCGCACATCCCGAGCCGCGCGGCCGTCGAGAGCCGGGGCGGTTCCAGTTCGGCGACGTCGGTCTTCGAGACGCCTTTCGGCAGCCGGACGACTTCGCCGGCGTCCGCTGTGTAATCGCGCCAGAACGCCGCATCGGCCGCGGCGCGGGCCGAGTCGCGATACCGCCGATCGGCCCGGTGGAAAGCTTCGGGTGAGGCGAAGGTACTCGGCGGGATCGGCAGGTCCTTGCGCAGTGCCGTGTACATGTCGGCGATCCGCCCGGCCAGGAGGTTCAAGATCCCGAAGCCGTCGGAGATCAGGTGCGGGCACACCACCACCAGGTGCAGCCGGTCGTCGGCGAGGACGATCACACCCGCGCGCAGCAGGAGGTCCGACCCGAAGTCGAACGGTCGTCCCACCAGGTCCGAGACGATCTCGCCCGCAGCGGTGTGCGGATCGGCGTGCCCGGAGACGTCGATCGAGAAGGGCTGCCAGTCGCCGAGTTCCCGGAACACCTGCCGGAGGCCGTCGTCCTCTTCGCGGAAGTTGACCAACAGCGTGCGCGCTTCCGCCACCGTCCTGCGAATCGCGGAGATGAGCTCCGTGCGGGACACCTCGCCGTCGATCTGCCACAAAGCCAGACCGTTGTTCGGCACGTCGGGCGATATGGCGTGAGCGAACCACATCCGTTCCTGCGCGGCCGAGAGGGCTAGCGACGGCATTTCCATTCACCTCGATGTGTGCTCATGGAGCATCAGACAGCACGACAGCACGACAGCACGACAGCACGACAGCACGACAGCACGACAGCACGTGCCGGCTGAGGACGCCGAGGCCAGCCGCCTCTTTTCGTCGACGCTCGGTGGGTGGTCGCAACAGGGTTTCGGGCGAGATGCCGAGCGGCGGTACGGGATTCGCGTCCCCATAGCCGGAGTTCACCACATACCGGCCGCTCACAGGATCACTCTTTCCTGCTTCTTTCCGCCCGCGTTCCACTAACGGGCCGGGTGCGTAGGCTCCCCCGCAGGAATTCGGTAACGAGGAGGACGGGTGCCAGAGAACGTGGTGTATGACGTCGTCGGCGTCGGTTTCGGGCCGGCCAACCTGTCGCTCGCCGTCGCGCTGACCGAGCACGCCGATGATCTGACGTCCCTTTTCCTCGACCGGGCGCCGTCGATGAGCTGGCATGGCGGAATGCTGTTGCCGGGCGCGAAGATGCAGGTCGCGTTCCTCAAGGACCTCGCGACATTCCGCAATCCGGTCTCCCGGTTCAGCTTCGTGGCGTACCTGCATGACACCGGACGGCTGGCGCAGTTCGTCAACAACCGGGACTTCTTCACCACCCGCCGTGATTTCCACGCCTATCTCGACTGGGCCGAAGCCGGTCTCGCCGACCAGGTGCGGCGAGGGGTGACCGTGACCGGCATCGAACCGACCGGGAACGGCGACAGCATGCGGGTGCTGATGGAGGGGGCGAACGGTACCGACTCGACAGAGGCGCGCAACGTCGTCATCTCGACCGGGCTGGTGCCGAAGATGCCGCCCGGCATCGCGGAGGACCAGTACGTCTGGCACAGCTCGCGATTCCTGGACAACTACCGTGCGGTGCGCGGACCGCTGCGCCGCGTCGGTGTGGCCGGTGCCGGGCAGAGCGCGGCGGAGCTCGTGCGCTACCTCTACGACCACCTGCCCGATGCGGAGATCTTCGCGTTCGTGCCGTCGTACGGGTACTCCGTGGCGGACAGCACGCCGTTCGCCAACCGGGTGTTCGACCCGCAGGGGATGGACGACTTCTACTCCGCACCGGCGCAGACCAAGTCGGCCATCTGGCAGTACCACAAGAACACGAACTACTCGGTGGTCGACGACGGCGTCATCCGGGATCTGTACCAGCGCGCCTACGACGAGGAGACGTCCGGCCGCGACCGCCTGCACTTCCACACGATGGCGAGGGTGGAAAGCGCGAAGCGGATGGCGGACGACACCCGCGTCACCGTTTACTCGATGCTGTCGGACAGCTCCTACGAACTCGACCTGGACGTCCTGATCTGCGCCACCGGCTACGACCCCATGGATCCTGCGAAGCTGCTCGGCGGGATGGACGGGTGCCTCGCCCGCGACGAGGAGGGCAGGTACCGCGTCCGCCGCGACCACCGGCTGGTCACCGCCTCGGAGTCGGCCTGCGGCGTCTACCTGCAAGGCGGCACTGAGCACACACACGGCCTCAGTGCGTCGCTGCTGTCGAACATCGCGATCCGCAGCGGCGAGATCGCCGACTCGGTCGCGGCGGCGAAACGAGCGCGGCGCTGAGGAGTCCGTCACCGCGCGGCCGGCCCCGGTTCCCGCTGCCAGCGGCACATCAGGTCGGCGACCTCCCCGCGGCGGCCGGTCGGGTCGCCGCCGAAGGACTCCCGTACGCGTTCCCTGACCTCGGGTGGCTGCTCCTGGCTGAGCTTGAACATCGCCTCCGTGCGTCGGCCGTGGATGCGGAAGGCCCCGACCGCGGGCAGGATCTTGCGGAAGTAGCCCACCGACTCGGACATGTCCCAGCCCGTGCCGAACTCGGCCTCGTAGGCCCGCACGGTCGCCTGCACGACGGCCAGCGTGGGCTCGCCCTCGTCGAGTAGCTGCACCGGGCCGCGCACGTGCACGGAGGTGAAGTCCCAGGTCGGCGCTGCGGGCGTGGTCTGGTAGACCGTGGGGGAGACGTACGAATCCGGCCCGGTGAACACCACCAGCGCCTCGCCCGCGTCCACCGCCGCCCAATGCGGGTTCGCGCGGTTCATGTGGCCGAGCAGGACGATCTCCGCCGGATCGCCGGCTGTCGGATCGCCCGCCGCCGGGTCGAGGATGACCGGTACGTGAGTGGCGTGCACGCCCGGCCCCAGGGGGTCGGCGGTGACCAGCAGCGCCAGCGGGTTCGACCTGATCATGTCGATGGTCCAGCTCTGATCCGGCTGACGGTAGGTTGCGGGGACGAACACGTCCACCCCTTCCGGGTCTGTCGACGTTCGACGGGTGTCGGCACGCCTCACGAGCTGCGCGCCCGGGCGCGCAGCGCTTCCTTGTCGGTCTTGCCCATCGCGGTCCGCGGCAGGTCGGCCAGCGTGACGATCCGGTCAGGGATCTTGTACGTGGCGAGGCCGCGCTCGCGCAGGTGGGTCTTGACGGCGGCTGACGTGACGTCGGTCCGCAGCAGGAGGAAGGCGTATGTCCGCTCACCCAAGGTGCGGTCCGGGACGCCGACCACGGCCGCGTCCCGCACCGCGGGATGCGCGCACAGATGCCGCTCCACTTCCTCCGGGGAGACCTTCTCGCCCGCCCGGTTGATGACGTCCTTGATCCTTCCGAGGATCACGAGGTTTCCGTCAGGACGCCGGCAGGCCAGGTCGCCGGTGCGGTAGAACCCGTCGGGCGTGAATGATCGCGCGTTCTGTTCCGGCGCCCGGTAGTACCCGCGGATGGTGTACGGACCGCGCACAAGCAGCTCGCCGGCCTCCCCGTCGGGCAGTGGCTCTCCGGACGGTCCCACCACCAGCATCTCGTCGGCCTCGGAGAGCGGCCGGCCCTCGGTGTTCTCGATCACTTCCTCCGGGTCGTCCAGCCTGGTGTGGGCGAGGAACCCCTCGGTGGTGCCGAACCACCGGGTCAGCCCGCACGCCAGTACTTTGCGTGCCCGTGTCGCCAGGGCGGAGTCGAGCGGGGCGCTGCCGATCTGGAGCACCAGCCGGGAGAGGTCGTGGTGCTGCCGGCCGGAGTCGGCCCACAGCCGCAGCACCGCGGGCACGAGCGAGGTGACGGTGACCTTCTCCCGCTCGATCAGCGGAAACACCTCGTCGGGCCGCACACTCGACGTGAGCACGGCCTTGCCGCCGAGCAGCAGGCTCCCCAGCACCCCCGGACAGGCGAGGGCCGCCGTGTGCGACACCGGATTCACCGCGAGGTAGACCAGGTCCGATCCCGCCCCCATCGCCCGGGCGGTGGCCCGCATCAGGTAAGCGAGTTCGTCATGGGTGCGTGGGATCAGCTTGGGCAGCCCCGTCGTCCCGCTGGACAGCAGGAACAATGCCGGATCGGACGGATTGACCGACGGCAGCTCCCGCGGGGCACCCGCGAGCGCGTCGAGAGCGACGAATTCCTGGGCGTCGCCGCTGACGAGCACATGCCCGGCGAAGGAGACCTCACGGGCGAGCCGCCGGAAGTCGAAACCGCCGAACTCGTCCTTGACCGCGTACGCGACGGCGCCGCTGTGCGCGCCGACATGCGCCATCTCGACGCGCCGGTACCCGGGCAGGGCCAGGACGGGAATGGCGCCGACGCGCAGCAGCGCCAGGATCAGCACGACGAACTCCGGGATGTTCGGCATCTGCACCACGACCCGGTCCGACGGCCTGACGCCCAGCTCCAGCAGCCCGTACGCCAGCCGTTGCGCGCTGTCCCCCAGCTCGGCGTAGGTCAGTTCGCGTTCACCGCAGACGACGGCCACGCGATCGGCGTGCCGCGCGCAGGACTCCTGGAAGAGATCGCCGAGCGGGCGACCGAGCCAGTAGCCGTCCCGGCGGTACTCCTGGGCGAGTCCGTCGGGCCACGGGACGAAGCCATCGATCATGATCACTTCCCTCGTCGCCGGGACCGGTCGGCGGTCTTGCCCCGGACCCTCCTCACCCGCATCGTCGCCGCGCTGTACCGCGCGCGGGCTGATGTCTTGCCAAGATCTTTCCTCGGCGGACAGGGGACTACGGCCGACTGGCACGGTGAAGCCACTCCGACCCCTGGCTCGCCTTCTGGCACGGACCACTGTGGCCGCGTCCGGCGGACGCTGGGCCGACCATCGACAGGAGCGTCCAGTGACCGATGTCACCGCTGCGGTCCACAGCGGCACCGTCGTCGACATGTTGCGGGCCAACGCGGTTCGCGATCCGGACGCGGTCGCCTTCACCCACCTGACGTTCCCGGCCGGCGGCCCCGAGCACGGGCTGCGCGTCTCGCTCAGCCGTGCCGAGCTGGACACCCGGTGCTGCGCGCTGGCCGCCGCGCTGGCCGCGCACGAGCTCGCGCGACACCGCGTGCTGATACTCGCGCCGCCGGGCCTGGACTTCATCGTCGGTCTGTTCGGCACGCTCTACGCCGGCGCGATCGCCGTGACCTGCCCGCCACCCGTGAGCGACGAGAGCGATCCGCGCACCGAGCGGGCGGTCCGGATCGCCTCCGACGCGCAGGTCTCGGCGGTGGTGACGACCCGTGAGGTCCGGGACCGGCTCGGCGAGCTCCGCCACCGGTTCGGCGACGTGCCGTGGATCGCGGTGGACGACGTGGAACCCGCGGCGAGCGGGCATCTCGCGGTCCCCGCCACCGACCGGGGCGATCTGGCCTTGCTGCAATACACCTCCGGGGCCACCGGAGGACCGAAGGGCGTGATGATCAGCCACGACAACCTGGTGCACCAGCTGCCGCAGGCGGCGGCGATCTTCCAACTCCCGCCCGGCAGCAACGTGGTCAGCTGGATATCGCCCTACCACGCGCTCGGAATCGTCGTGCACCTCATGCTGTCGCAGTACCTCGGCGGCCAGGCGGTGTTCCTGGTGCCGGAGGACTTCGTAGGACACCCGCTGCGCTGGTTGCGCGCCATCTCCGACACGCCGGGGCCCGTGCTGTCCTGCGCGCCGAACTTCGCCTTCGGCCTCTGCGCCGATCAGATCAGCGAGCGGGAGCGCACGGGGCTCGATCTGTCCGGCTGGCGCACCACGCTCAACACCGCCGAGCGCGTCCAGGCGCACACCATGGCCCGGTTCATCGAGGCGTACCAGCCGCACGGCTTCCGGACGGCCGCCATGTGCCCCGGCTTCGGCATGACCGAGGCCATGGTGCTGACCGGGCAGCGCCGGGGCAGGCCGCTGGTGCTGGACGTGGACGCGGCCGAGCTGGAACGGGGCAGAGCGGTGGTACTGGGCGAGCCGGAGGCGGTCCCGGACGTGGCCCCGGACGGAGGCGCCGCCGAGGGCGAACGCAGGCTGCGCCTGGTCGGGGTCGGCCAGCCGGGTCCGTACTCCGAAGTGATCGTGGTGGACCCGGAGAGCAGGCGGCGGCTCGGCGAGCACGAGGTCGGCGAAGTGTGGATCCGCGGCCCCGTGGTGTGCCAGGGCTACTGGAAGCGCGCGGAACTGACCGAGGAGACGTTCGGCGCGCGGCTGCACGACGGCGAGGGCCCTTACCTCCGTTCCGGCGACATGGCCTTCCTGCACAACGGTGAGCTGGTGCTGTGCGGCCGACGCAAGGAGATGATCATCGTGCGGGGGCGCAATCTCTACCCCCACGACATCGAGTCGGACAGTGAGCGGGTGCATCCCGCGCTGCGCGGAGCGCCGGCGGCGGCGTTCTCCGTGAACCGCGATGCCGGCGAGGAGCTGGTGCTTGTCCAGTCCGTGCCGGACGCGGACGCGCTCCCCGTCCCGTTGCCGGAGCTGGCCCGGCGTATCCGCTCCGCGGTGACCGCGGCGCACGAGGTGGACGTGTACCACCTGCTGTTGGTGCCGCCCGACCAGATCCCCAAGACGATCAGCGGCAAGATCCAACGCGGCGAGTGCCGACGCCGCTATCTCGCGGGCGAGCTCGAAACGCTGCTCGAACCACTCCGTGCCGGCCCGCCGTCCGCGTCGGCACCGCTTCGACCGGTGAACGGCCGGTCCAGCGGCGAAAGTGCCGTCCTGCCCGGTCTGCTCGCGGCCCTGGACCCGTCCCTGCGGGCCGGTGTGATATCCGCTGACCTGCGGCGGCGTCTCGGCGATCTGCTCGGCGTTCCCACCGACGACGTTCCCACCGCCGTGCCGCTGGTCGCTCTGGGGCTCGAATCGATACGCGCCATGGAACTGCGTGCCGTGCTGGAACGGGACGTTCAGGTGGATCTTCCGCTGGCCACCTTCTTGCGCTCGACCGTGGATCAACTCACCGAGCTCATGGTCCACCGGCTCGACGGTCGCCACGCGTCGGCGGCGGCGGTGACGTCCGAGCCGTCCGAGCCGTTCCACGCCGCCCCGGAGCACCGGCTCGAGCCCTTTCGGCTGACCGGTCTCCAGCAGGCATACCTCGCCGGCAGGTGCGCCGGCGAGGAACGGGGCGATGTCGCGACCCACCTGTACCTGGAGATCGAGGCGGGCGACCTGGATCTGCGCCGGTTGGAGACGGCGCTGACCGCACTGGTCTCCCGGCACGACATGTTGCGCGCGGTGGTGGCGGAGGACGGCACCCAGCGGGTGCTCCCGGAATCGGACGCCACACCGGTCCCGTTCTCGGTCACCGACTGCTCCACGGAGTCCGGGCCGCGGACCGCCGCCGCCGTACGGGAGGAACTGTCCCACGAGATCAGGCCGATCGGTCAGTGGCCGATGTGGGAAGTGCGGGCGCTGATCCTGCCGGGCGACCGTATCCGTCTGGCCATCAGCATGGACCTGCTGATAGCCGACGTGGCCAGCATCAGGCTGTTCTTCGACGACTGGCGGAGGCTCTACGCCGGCGAGCGGCTGCCACCGCTGCGGACCACCTTTCGCGACTGCGTCAACGCCCACGCCGTCGATCCGGAAGACCCGGAATACGCCGCCGCCCGCGACTACTGGCTGCGACGGGTGCCCGAACTCCCCGAGGGGCCGCAACTGCCGTGGCGGCGCGGCGCGACCGCGCCCGCACGGTGGGACAGAAGGGCTTACAGGCTGCCGGCCCGGTCCTGGTCACGCATCAGACAACTGGCGCTCCAGCACGAACTCACCCCGACGTCGGTGTTGCTCGCGGCCTTCGCCACGGTGCTCGGGCGCTGGTCCACGACCGACCGGTTCCTGCTGAACCTGCCGCTGTTCAGCCGACGCCGGGTGCATCCGGACGTCGACGCCCTGATCGGCGACTTCACCAGCGTGGTCCTGCTCGAAGTGGACCTCCGCGGCCGCCCCGGCATCGCCGAACTGGCCGACCGGCTGCACCGGCAGCTGTGGCGCGACCTGGAACACCGCGCGTTCGACGGGGTGGCGGTGCAGCGCGAGCTGGCCAAGGCGCGCCCGGCCACGGGTGTCCCGCACTGCCCGGTGGTGTTCGCCAGCGCCCGCGACCAGGGCTGGGACCAGCACGGCGGGGACACCGGGACGTTGGGCCAGAGCTGGCTCGGTGAGACCACGCTGAGCATTTCGCAGACCCCTCAGGTCCTGCTGGACCACCAGGTGTACGAGAACGCCGGGGCGCTGGAGTTCAACTGGGACTCGCCGGTCGACGCGTTCCTGCCCGGCGTGCGGGACGAGATGTTCGACGCCTACTGCCGCTTGCTCGACAGCCTGGTCGACGCCGAGGCGTGGTCGGGCGGCGTGGACGTGTGCGGTGCCGGCCCGGACGAGTTCGTGGCCCGGGTGGACGCGACGGACGGCGCGGTGCCGTCGGCGTCGTTGGCCGACGGGGTGATGGGCTGGGCAGCGCGCGAACCGGACCGGGTGGCGGTGGTGACGGCCGACGGCGGCTTGCTGCGGTACGGGGAACTGGGGTGGTGGGCGTCCGGGGTCGCGGAAACCCTCCTGGGCCCGGACGCCGACCCGGGCGCCTTGATCGCGGTGGGGATGTCGAAGTCGGCGGAGCAAGTGGTGGCTGCGCTGGGCGTCCATCTGGCCGGCCGGGCCTATCTGCCGGTGGATGTGGATCTGCCTCCGCGTCGGCGTGCCGAACTGCTCGCGGCCGCGGGCTGTTCGGTGGTCCTCGTCCGCGCCGGCGACGACCACCAGCAGTGGCCCGACACGGTTCGGGTCGTGGCCGTGGAGGACTGCCGGGACCGGGCCCGACGGCTCGCCGAATCGCCGGCGAAGCCCACGGACGTGGCTTACGTGCTCTACACCTCCGGCTCCACCGGTGCGCCCAAGGGCGTGACGGTCTCGCATCAGGCGGCGCTGGGCACCTGTACGGACGTCTGCGACCGGTTCGGGATCGGGGCCGACGACGCGGTGCTGGGTCTGTCGTCGCTGAGTTTCGACCTGAGCGTGTTCGATGTGTTCGGGGTGCTGGGGGCGGGCGGCCGGCTGGTGTTGCCGCGGCCCGGTTCGCAGCGAGATCCGGAACACTGGCTGGAGTTGGTGGCCGAGCACGGGGTGACGGTGTGGAACAGCGTGCCCGCGGTCGCGGAAATGGTCGTCTCTCACTTGGGTGCCGGTGCCGGTGCCGGTGCCGGGGCCCGTGCCGGAGACGGCACCGGTGACGGACACGGTGCCGGTGGGCGGCAGGGCGCCGCGTTGGCCGGCATCCGGGTGGCGTTGTGGTCCGGCGACTGGATCCCCGTCGGCCTGCCCGACCGCTGGCGCGAGTGGTCGCCCGCGTGCCGGCTGATCTCGCTGGGCGGGGCCACCGAGGCCGCCATCTGGTCCATCTCTTACGAAATCGGCGAGGTCGACCCCGAATGGGACTCCATCCCGTACGGCCGGCCACTGACGAATCAGAGCTTCCACGTCCTCGATGACCGGTTGGACCCCTGCCCGGTCTGGGTGGTGGGCGAGCTGTACATCGGCGGCCTGGGGCTGGCCGAGGGGTACTGGGGTGACCCGGTGCGCACCGCGGAGCGGTTCATCACCCACCCGGTGTCCGGAGAGCGGCTGTATCGCACCGGGGATCTGGGCCGGTGGCGGCCGGACGGCATGATCGAGTTCCTGGGACGGACGGACGGCCAGGTCAAGATCGGTGGCTTCCGCATCGAGCTCGGCGAGATCGACGCCGCGCTCGCCCAGCACCCGGCGGTCGCGAGGGCGGTCACCACTGCCACCGGGACCCGCCACCACCCGTACCTCACGACGTTCGTCGTACCGGACCGTGCGCGACGGCCGGCCCCGGCCCCGGAAGCCGATGGCGACGGCGCCGAGTACGAGAGCCTGCTCGGCGCCGTGATCACGGATTCCGCCCACCGCGCGGCCGTCACCGCGGCCCAGCGTGGCCGGCGTGCCGACCTGACCTCGCAGGCGGTCGGACTGCCCGACTTCCTCGACCCGGAGCGGACCGGCCGCCGGTGGAACCGGCGGCGCAGCCATCGGGGGTTCGCGGAGGCCGAGGTTCCGTTGGCCGAACTCGCCCGGCTGCTCAACTGCCTGCGGGCCGTCGGCGCCGCACACCGCCCGGTCCCGAAGTACCGGTACGGTTCGGCCGGATCGCTGTACCCGGTGCGGACCTACGTCTACGTCCACCCCGGGCGAGTTGGCGGGCTGCCGGGCGGCTCCTACTACTACGACCCGCTGGCGCACCGGTTGTGCACCGTACGCAGTGGTGTCGAGATGCCGGCGTCCGTACACCTCTCGATGAACCAGGACGCCTTCTCCTCGGCCGCGTTCCACCTGCTCCTGGTCGGCCCGATGGCCGAGGTCGAGCCGATGTACGGGCGGCGCGCCCACGACTTCTGCCTCATCGAGGCGGGCGCGATGAGTCAGCTGCTGGCCGAGTCGGCCACCGAGGGCCCGCTCGGGCTGTGCCAGATCGGACTGCTGCGGGACGAGGAGCCGTTAAGGACGCTCTTCGCCCTCGGCGAGGACGAAGTGCTGCTGCACAGCCTGCTCGGCGGAATGGGGCTTGCGGAACCGGGCGAGGCCATGGACGCCGGCGCCCCCTCGCCCCGGGCGGCCCGTGCGGCCGGACCGGACGGACCGGCCCAGCTGGTCGGTCAGGTACGCGCGCTCGCGATGAACGTGCTGCCCGCGCATATGGTGCCGAGCAGGATCCGGGTGATCGACGAGCTGCCGCTGACCGACCAGGGCAAAGTGGACCGTCGCCGGCTGGAGGAACTGGCCGGCGCACCCGAGACCGGCGTCGAGGCGGTCGAGCCGCGATCCGATACGGAGGCACGGATCGCGGCGATCGTCGCCGAGACGCTCGGGTGTGACCGCGTCAGCGTCACGGAGAACCTTTTCGGCCTCGGAGCCGACTCTGTGCAGCTCATCGCCATCCGGCAGCGGCTGTCCGAGGAGTTCGGCCACGAGCTGCCCCTGGCGCGGATGTTCGAGAACGCCTCGGTCCGTACGGTGGCCGCCGCTCTCGCGGCCGTGCCCCGGGTCCCGCCGTACTAGACGCAACGGTTCGGACGGACAGCCGCACATCGGCCACGACTGGCGCGGAAGCGTCGTGCTCGACGGGTGCGCCCGGTCTTCGCCCCGGTTGTGGGACGTCACCCGGTCGCAGGCCGTCGAGCACGAGTGGTGGCGGAGGCCGTAATGGTTCAGACTCCGATGAGTTCGAAGGCGATCGCCGGCTTTCCGCCGAACCGCTCGCCGAACGTGCGGACCTTTCGTTCCAGGAAGCCGCGGGCGTCCGCCATCGGGTGGTCCGGGCCCAGGTAGTCCAGGTACGACCGGTGGGCCTCCAGCGCCGCGACTCCCTGGTCCAGCGTGCCGGTGACGTCCACGGCGTGGGCGGCGAAGGGGGAGCCGCCGACCGCGACGTAGCGGACGCCCTTCCACGGTTGCAGGCCCTCGGCCGCGAGCTCCGGGAAGATCCAGCGGTTGCCGGCGTCGCCCGCCGCGTCCAGCAGGGCGCGGCCGACGTGGCGGTGGTCCGGTGAGTTCCAGTCGCCGCCCCGCCACCGCTCGTGGAAGTTCAGCGTGATCAGGATCTCCGGGCGGTGCCTGCGGATCGCGGCGGTGATGTCGCGGCGCAGGGGCAGGCCGTACTCGACGACGCCGTCGGGGTGGTCGAGGAACTCGACCTTCTTGACGCCCACGACGGCGGCCGCCTCCCACTCCTCCCGCTCCCGCACCTGCGCGGCCTCCGCCGGTTCCATGGTGTCCATGCCGGCCTGACCCCGCGTCACCATCAGGTACGTGACCTCGCGGCCGGCCGCCGTCCAGGCGGCGACCGCGCACGCGGGACCGTACTCCAGGTCGTCCGGGTGCGCGACGACGGCGAGCGCGCGCTCCCAGTCGTCCGGCATGGGGGCGTACGGGTCAGCCATGGTTGGTGTTCGCCGGGGTCCACTCCGGCTCGTAGTCCTGGTGGTCGATGCCGCGCTCCCACGCGGCCTCGAAGGACTCGGAGCACATCTTCGCCAAGGCAGGGTCCTCGGTCAGCTCGTGCGGTCCCCAGGAGCCGTCACCGGCGAAGTGGGTGAAGCGGACCAGCTTGCCGTCGAACACCCAGAAGTCGTTGCCCGGCAGCAGCAGGTCGGAGGCGTTGCGGCGGGGCAGCCAGCGCACCTTCTCGCCCGCCGGCACGTTCACGATGGTGGTGGTCTCCCACTCGTAGCGGATGAAGTCCGTGACGGGCTCGGAGATGATGCGCAGCCGCCGCCAGTCGACGCCGCGGTTCACCGTCTCCTGCACCAGGTCGACCCAGTCCTGGTGCCGGTCGAACTCGATCGGCTTGCCGGCCTGCCAGTCCACGAACACCGGGCCCTTGGGGGTGTACATGTCGCGGGTTTCCAGGTGGATCGCGGAATGCTTTGCCTGGGAGATGAGTTCCTTGAATGCCGGAAGATTGCTGGACATCGCTGACCTCTGTCGTGAGTCGAATTCACGGATGGGGCGGGCGCTCATACTCGCGGCACTCAGGCCGTTTCGGCATCTTGCAGATTGCTCTCTTCTGATTCGGTGACACGGGTGCGTACCGCCCAGCGGACGGCCGGTCCGCTCAGTGCGAGCGAGCCCAGGAACAGCGCGGCCATCAACAGCCAGCCGAGCGTGCCGAGGCGGTCCGGCACCGTGGTCACCAGCAGCGGGCCCGCGATCACGGCCAGGGCGTCCCCGGTGGCGAAGACACCGCCGTACTGTCCCTGGGCGTGCTCGGGAGCCAGCTCGTAGCGGAGCCCCCAGCGGGCCGCCTCGCCCCAGATCTCGCCCAGCGTGAAGAGCACCGTGGCGGCGGCCAGGACCAGGCCCGCGGCCCAGCCGGGCATCCCCTGGGTGAAGCCCGCCACCGCGCTGGCCGCCGCGAGGACGAGGAACGTCCAGCGCTGGAGCCTGCTCGCGCCGGGCACGGTGTCCGCGTCCCGGGCGACGTACACCTGGAGGAACACGACCATCAGCGTGTTGATCAGCATCAGCCACGCCGCCAGGGCGCGCGGCGCCTCGGTATGGGTGACCAGCCACAGCGGCACCCCCAGCGCCAGTGCCGTCGGACCGATGCGGGCCAGCCCGGAGACCTGGGCGACCAGGATGTACGGCACGTCCCGGACGGCCGAGGCCGCTTTCTTCGCCCGTGACTGCGGCAGCTTGCGGGGGACGCGCGGCAGCCGCATGTAGAGACCGGAGACGATCACCATGGCCGCGGCGTTTCCCCAGAACAAGGACAGGTACACGGGGCGCGAGTCGATCGCGATGACGATGCCCGCCCCCAACGAGGCCAGTGCGAAACCGCCGTTGAACACCGACCGCATGTACGCCGACAGCTTCACCCGCCCCTCGCGGCCCATCACCCCGGACACCAGAGCGCCGCGGGCGACGTGGCCGGTCTGTTCCGCCGTCCCGAGCGCGGCGGCCATCAGCAGATAGGTGGTGAAGGACTGTACGAAGACCGCCGAGATCAGCATCGCCGCCTTGCACAGGGCGAGTACGGCGGTCGTACCGCGGGGGCCGAAGCGGTCCGCGAGATAGCCGACCGGCACGCCGAGCACCAGGGCCACCATGCCTGCCACCGACAGGCCGATGCCCACCTGCGCGGGGGACAGCCCCACGACGCGGACGAAGTAGACGGCGCCGCCGGTCACGTACAGCCCGTTGCCCAGGCTCGCGACGGCGGTGCAGAGCACCAGCAGCCGGCCCGGCCCGGGTTCGGGCAGCAGCCTCGACCGGAGAGGCGGGCGGGGGGCCGCGGTCCGCTGTTCGGTTCCGGTCATTCGAAAACTCCCGCACCAATAGTGGGTTGACGTCGCTTCAGGGGCTCGGCATGATCGGAATTCCTCGTGACGCCGCGTCGACAGGAAATTCTGTGCCGAATTCGATCGAGCCCGTTGGTGTGGTCCGCAGCCCACGATTGAACGGCCTCGACGACTGGGGGGATGTCGAATCCCGGATCGAGCTCGACCCGGAGGTTTACGAGCCCACAGCGACCGTCGGGCTGGAGGGCTATTCGCATGTCGAGGTGATCTTCTCGTTCCACCTCGCCCCGAAGACCTGCCGTGGCGCGCAGCATCCGCGCGGCAATCCTGACTGGCCCGAGGTGGGCATCCTCGCTCAGCGCGCGCCGAACCGGCCCAACCATCTCGGGGTCAGCGTCTGCGAGTTGCTGGCCGTCGACGGGCTGACGCTCACCGTCCGGGGCCTTGACGCGCTCGACGCCACCCCTGTGCTGGACGTGAAGCCCTACCTTCTCGACTTCGCGCCGCGGGGCGAGGTCCGGGAGCCCCAGTGGTCCCGCGATCTGATGCGCGACTACTTCTGACACCGCCGTCGCCTCCGGCGCCATCGCGCTCACCTCTTCTCGTCGCTCGGGCGGGAGACGCCGGGCGCGGCAGGGGCAGGGGTGACACCGGCGGCGCCGCAGAGCACCAGGTCGGCCCGCGAGGCCAGCACCAGGGTGTTGATCTCGTCCCGTGACAGGTCCTCCGGGCAGAGCAGCAGCACCGGCAGCCGTCCCGTGCGGACGAGTTCCTCCGACCGTTCGGACCGGGCGACGCGTCCTCCGCCCGGCCGGGACGGTACGACGAGGAAGTCGGCCGCACGGCCGCCGGGCAGCGGCTCCTCCCGGCGGTCCTGGTCACCGGGTCCCAGGTGCGCTGCCGGGTCGCGCGGTCCGTGGTCCTCGGCCCGGTCGCCCGGTTCCGGGTCCGGTACGAGCAGGCCCACCGCCGGGGCCCCGGCCGCCCGCAGCGCGGCCACGGCCGAGACGTCGTCCGTGATCGGGCAGAGCACCTCACCCGCTCCCGTCCGGAGCGACACGCCCATGGGCTGCCCGGCCGGCGCCCCGGCCGTGACGAGTGGGCCGGAGGGCGGCAGGCCGCCGACGCGTTCCACGACGGTCAGCTCCCCGACGGAGAGCGGAACGTCGACCGGTTCGGCGTCGGTGGGCCGTCCGGCGAGCTGTTCGACCGCCTTCGCGACGAACTCGGGATCCCTGTCCCGCAGCCGCTCGAACGTGTTCGCCTCCCGGCGGCTGCGCAGGGCGAACACCGTACGGTGACCGTCCACCCGCTCCCGGCGGCTGAGCGCCTCGAACCACGTCATGCTCTCCCGCGCCTCCGCCTGCGCCGCGCCGGCGACCGGCTGCCGCGTGCGCGCGTAGCTGTCGAGCGCGTCCGGCACCGACGCTTCGCCGGCCAGGGCTCCCGCCAGGCACAGCGCGTCGTCGATCGCCAGTGACGTACCCGACCCGGTGGAGAAGTGCACGGTGTGCGCCGCGTCGCCCAGGAGCACCGTCCGCCCGTCGTGCCAGCGGGCGTTGACCACCGTACGGAACGACTGCCAGCCCGCCGTCTGCGCGTGCAGCGGCGCCCCCCGCAACTCGTCGGTGAAGATGCCAGCCAGGTCCTTCTCGATCTCCGGGAGCGGCCTGTCGTCCAGCCGGTGCGCGGAGAGGGTGGCCGGATCAGCCTCCACGATGAACGTGCTCTCACTGTCGCTGTGCGGATAGGAGTGCACGATGAGCAGACCGGGCCCCAGGTCCTTGAGAACGAACGACGGCTCCAGCGCGACGGGCGCGCTCAGCCACAGGAACCGGGTCCGCCCGCTGCTGACGGTGGTACCGAACAGCTCCTCGTTGTCCCGGCGGAGCCGGCTGCCCGCTCCGTCCGCGAGTACGACGACGTCCGGCGTGCCGCGCCCGTCGGCTGCGTCCGGCTCTCCGTGGCCGTACGGCAGCGAGGTGACGGTCCGCCGGATCAGACGCACCTGGGGGCACGCGGCGGCCAGCTCCCGCACGTGGGAGTGGAACGCCCGCCGCCGCAGCCCGAACGTACCGAACGCGCCCGACCAGATGCTTTCGTCGCCGATCAGCGTCACGATCCGGTCCCAGGTGGCCATGTCGGCCGGCGCGACGGCGAAGGCCCGGGGAAAGGCGGCCTGGATCCGGTCGGTGAAGGCGGTGGACATGACGATGCCGGCACCGGGACCGCGGCTGCTCCGGTCGTACAGATCGATGGTCACGTCCGGCCGGAGCCGGGACAGTTCGAGGGTGAAGAACGCCCCCGCCGCCCCGGCTCCGACGACCGCCACGTGCTTCAGCGGCCGGTGGGTCATCGGGGCGAACCGTCCCAGTGGAACCGCTCGCCACGGGCCAGCGCGGCGCCGCGCGAAGCGGCCGTCATCTCGCCGCTGGCGACCTTCATGATGGTCAGGAACTCCCCGAACTGCGGCTGGGGTGCCGACAGCCGGGTGCCCGCCTCGGTCATCAGCGCCAGCCACCGAAGCCGGTGCTCGCGGGTGATGAGGAAGTGGCTGTGGGCCTGGTGCAGCCGTGGGTCCCAGGCCGCCGTCAGGTCGTTGTCGCCGTAGAGCTGGACGAAGTGCGCGGTGAGCCGCCGCGCGTGCAGGGGCCAGTCGGGTACGGCGAACAGCGGCGCCAGCAGGTCGTCCTCGGCGACCAGTGCGTAGAACTGCTCCGTCAGCGCGCGGAAGAACGGCTCACCCCCGATCCCGGTGTAGAAGTCGTCGACCTTCCGGTCGACGTCCGTGGCGCTCATCTCGTCGCCGGACTTCAGTCCCTGGTCGGCGACGAGCAGGATCTTGCCGTCGTGCTTCGGTACGGCGTTCGGTTGCACGTCCTTCTCCCCTTCAATTCAGCAGCAGCGCGGCGGCGGACAGTGAGTTGACCGTGCAGCCGCGGAGCTTCTTCGCCTGGAGCGTCCCGAGCCCGTACGCCATCGACGTGATGCCCTGCTGCGGAGCGAGCTCCGCGGGCCGGTAGAACATGGTGGCGAAATACGTGAACGAGGCGTCCGGCCGCTCGTAGTCGGTGGCGCTCATCAGCACGGTCCACTGGGCTCCGTCCCGGATGAGGATGCTGAAGGACAGCAGGTGACCGTCCTGGCGGGCCTCGACCACGACCACGTTCTCCGCGCCGAAGTGCTCGCGCAGATGCCGCAGCGAACCGGCCTCGCGCTCCGCGTCCGGAACACCGCCGTACTTGGTCACGATCTGCGCGCGCAGCCGGACCAGTTCCGGCTCCTCCTCGCGGACGGTGCGCTCACTGATCACCACACCCCGCGCCGCGATGTCCCGCAGTTCGCGGCGTACGGCAAAACGTCGCTTGCGCGGCAGGCCGGCCAGGTAGCCGTCGAAGTCCTGCCAGGTCACGTCCATGTCGCAGCGTTCGACCATCGGTACGACGGCGAAGCCTGCGTCGCCCAGGGCGGCGAGGAACTCGGGGTAGTCCGGCCGCAGGAACAGTCCCGCGATGCTGCGCATGCCGTTGTCGCGGCACCAGGTCACGAGCGCGTCGACGTAGGCGCGCACCGCGACGGGGTCGTGCGCGTCGGGGCCGACCGGAGCGGTCTCGTAGTTGGGGAACATCAACAGGCAGCAGGGGAAGACGTCTTCGGGGTCGAGTCCCTGCCACGGGTGCGGACCGTTCTCGACGACACCCTCGTCCACCGAGCCGCCGGACAGCACGCGGAACGGATCGAACCGTACGTGTCCGGTCGGTGCCTCGACCGGGCCGCCGACCAGTGCGACGGAGAGCCCGTTCTCCCCGGAGAGCGCCAGCGTGCGTGCGCCGCCGGGTATGCGGCCCTCGGCGAGCGTGATCCAGCGGCGGCTGAGCGTCGCCGGAGCGGAGCCGAGATGCCGGTCCCAGTCCTCCGCCACGCCGGGCCGCACGTCGAAGGTGGTGGTCTGCCCGGTCTCGGCCGCCAGGCCGGCCCGCTGCGTCATGACGGTGTTCCTTCCGAATGTTCCCGGACCGCCCGGGTGTACCGGCGCAGGACCGGTCGCGCCGGTCCTGCGCCGGACCCGCTCAGGCGGTCAGCCTGCGGAGTGACTAGTCCTGGAGCCGGTCCCAGACCTTGAGCTCGTCCCAGACGGTGAGCTGGTCCCAGACTTTCAGTTCGTCCCAGACCTTGAGCTCGTCCCAGACGGTGAGCTGGTCCCAGACTTTCAGTTCGTCCCAGACCTTGAGCTCGTCCCAGACGGTGAGCTGGTCCCAGACTTTCAGTTCGTCCCAGACCTTGAGCTCGTCCCAGACGGTGAGCTGGTCCCAGACCTTCAGTTCGTCCCAGACCTTGAGCTCGTCCCAGACGGTGAGCTCGTCCCAGACCTTGAGCTCGTCCCAGACGGTGAGCTCGTCCCAGACCTTCAGCTGGTCCCAGACCGGACGTTCGATGACGTGCGTATCATGCATGTCTCATCCTTCCGAAGAGTGCTGTCGTCCGATCCACTCCCGGAGCGCCCCTCCGGGGAGTGGGGGGACTTGCCGCAGGCGCGTGTGCGGTGGAAGCCGCTCTTGAGGAGGGGAAATCGCCTCTGTCAGTGGACCGCCGAGGGCAGTCTCGTCCCGCCCCCGTTTCCCGAGAGTTGCAGACGGGCCCCCCGCCCGTCGTCTCCCAGGTTGCTCGGATGAGGGGTCATCGACGAGGACGGAGGCGGCGACGACGCCGTGGTCGGCCGGCCCGAGGACGAGTCGAGCCCCGGGACGCAGCCTGCGTTCCCGGGGAGGGACCGGTATCACCGCCCGCGGCGGCTTTCAGTACCGCTGTGCCTTGGCGACCCTCGGCGTCAGTACCGGGTCGGCGGGCTTGCGGCTGATGGCCAGGGGCTGGGCCTTCGCACCGGGCGCGAGATCCTCCGCACCGACGAACCTGCTCTCGACCACCTTGCCGGAGGGGTCGGTGAAGTCCACCTGGATGGCGTACGACGCCTCTTGGTCCGTACGGTTGGTGATGGTGACCACGACGGCGAGCAGTCCGCCCGTCTGCGCCCTGGGCTTCCCTGTCAGCGAGACGTCGGCCTTGGCGTTGCCGCCGCCGGACACCTTCTTCAGCTGAGCGGCGGCCGCCTGGTTCGCGCGGGCGGTTTCCGCCGAGACCGACGCCTCGAAGGAGGAGGCGGCAGCCGACGCGGACGACGCCGCGGCGGACGCCGAGGCGCGGGCCGAAGCGTCCGCGGAGGCCAGGGCGGAGGGCGGCGTGCCGGAGAAGGAGGACGTGTCGGGCGGCGTCGGGCGTGGGCTGAACGGTGTTCTGGTCGCGCCGTCGCCGTCTCCGGTGTCGCACGAAGCGAGAGTGGTGACACACGCTGCCGCCGTGACCAGCACCAGGGCGGCCGCGGCCAGCCGTCGCCCGCCCGTGCGGGTTGTCGCGTGTACGGGCATGAGCCAGTCCTGTTCCGGAGCTCCTGAGCCGCTGGGAATGATGTGACGGCGGCAGGGGCTTCGTCGTAGCCGATAACGATCAGTACGCCCATATTCTGCACCTTACGTACGGGATCGGCGCGGCAGCGGAGGAGTCCGGGTTCCGCGTCCTCGGAGCCCGGGGGCCAGAGCCAGCGTGACCGCGAGGGAAGCCGCCGCCATGACGGCCATCGCCGTCGACGGCGAGGTGTACTGGGCCGCACCGCCCGCCAGAGCGGCGCCCGCGCCCTGCATGGTGAGCATCCCGGAGGAGTGCAGCCCGAGGGCGTGACCACTCAGCGCGTCCGGTGTCAGGGCCATCAGGCGCTCCTGGAGCAGCAGGCCCGCCGAGTAGCCGACGGTGGCGAGCACGACCGCCGTCATCGCGAGGGGCAGCCCCGGACGTACGGCGAACACCAGGTACGGAGCGGCGAGCAGGAGGCACAGCGGGACCACGAGGCGGCCTCTGCGCTGCCGGGGGACGCATCTGCCGACCAGGATGTCGCCGGCCAGCATGCCCAGTGCGCCGCATGCGAAGAGGAGCCCGGCGTGCTCGGGTGCGTAGGGGACGTACAAGGACTCGCATCCGACGATCAGTCCGTTGGGTACCCAGAGAGCGAGGTAGACGTGGCGGCGGGGAGCCGAGGACCACAACAGGGCGTTGTTCCTCCAGGTCCCGGCAATGGACGGTCGCCCGGTGGCACGTGGCGGACGGCGGCTGAGCCCGAACCGGGCCACAGTCGCGGCCAGGAGGTGCAAGGCGGCGCCGGTGAGCAGGGCGCCGTGCGGTGACAGCGTGGTGACCAGGGCGCCGCCGGCCGCGAATCCGCAGATCTGCGTCGCGCCGGTGGCCATGCCGAACAGCGAGCGGCCCAGCAGGTATCCCTCCTTGGCGAGGATCTCGTGCAGCAGCCCGTAACGCACTCCGCCGCCGAGCGCGGAGACCGCGCCGAGGCCGAGAGCGAGAGCGAGGGGTGCCGGCACGGGCAGGCCGGGGACGGCCTGCGCGGCGGTGCCGAGAGCGAAGAGCAGGGACAGTCCGCTCAGCGCGGAGCGCGGCGGCAGTCGGTCGGCTGCCGCCAGCAGCGTCGACGCCCCGACCACCTGGGCCAGGGACGGGCCGAACATGGCAAGGGCGGAGAGCAGCGGAGAGCCTGTCACCCCGTAGACCAGCGTGCCCAGGGCCAGTCCGCTCACCGTCTGCGCCGCCACTTGCGCGGCGGAGGACAGGAACAGCGGAGTGAACTCCCGCAGGCGGAAGAGATCCCGGTAGGTGCGCATGACCGGAGTCTCAAGACCCCGGGGACGAGACGTTAATGTTTCGCGGGGAGGCGAAACATGGGCTGGTGGCAGGTCGGCGCGGACACGCTGGCGGGAAGCCGCTTCGTTCTCTCGCCCCTGGCGGAAGCCATCGCGAGTCTGAAGGTCCTGGAGCGGGGGACTGCCGCGCATCCGGGCGAGCGCGTATGGCTGGACGCCCATCTGCCCGCCTACCAGCGGCGCAAGGCTGACGACCCGGTCACCGCGCTGCTGCTGCGAGCCGCCCTGAGGCCCACCTGGAACGCGACCTTCCTCACGCCCACGCCCACATCGACACCGACACCGGCAGGTGAGGGGAAGGGCGGGCGGACGTTCGAGGACGAGCTGGCGCGGATACGGCAGACCCCTCCCGAGACCGCCCGCGCCGACCTAGCGGAGGCGTTGCGAGGGCCGCTCCCCGCCCCACTGCACCGGCCCGATCTCCCGGCGCTCGCAGCCGGCCTGGTGGAATGGGTCTGGACGCGGACGGTTCTCCCGGACTGGTCCCGGCGCCGGAGAATCATCGAGGCGGACGTCGTCGCCCGGACGAGGCAGCTGAGCCGGCACGGCTGGGCCGGGGCCCTGGACGACATGCGCGCCGGTATGCGCTGGCTGGGGCACAGCCGCCTCCAGATCACCGCGTGCGAACAGCCGCCGCGCGAAATCGCCGGAGCGCGGCTGATGTTCGTGCCCGTCACTCCTCAGCAGAGTTGGGTCTCCTGGGAGGCCGACCGGTACGCCGTGGTCTACCCGTGTTCGGGCGTCCTGACGGACAGCCGCGGGACCCCCGCGCCCGAGCCCCTGAGCGCGCTGCTCGGGCCGTCGCGCGCAAGCGTCTTCGTACTCCTCGGCAGCCCGAAGAGCACGACGCAGCTGGTGGCTCTGACCGGCCGGGGCCTCGGATCGGTCGGCCGTCACCTGAAAGTCCTGCTGGACGCCCACCTGATCCAGCGGCGACGGTCGGGACGCTCGGTCCTCTACTACTGGACGGCGGCCGGCGAGGCCCTGGCCGAGGCCCAGAGCGACGGGTGAACCCCTGCCGCCGGGGCGGGTGTTGCCCCGTGCCGCTGCCCGGGCGGCGAGCGGCCCACCGGGCGGTGGGGCGGCGCAGGCCCGCGTACAGGTAGGTTTGCGGGCAGGCGACGTGACGGAGATCCGTCCCCGAGCAGGGAACCGGCACGGGTCCGCACGGCATCGGCCGGACGGCCGGCCCGCGACCTGACCGGCGGATCTCCGCCTCGGAGGGCCACTTGTGCCTTCCACGGAGTATCCCGTCCGTGTCGCTGTTGGGCCGAACGGGTGAGGCGCGCGAAGATGGCCGGATGCAGACACAGCACGTGAGCGGGGTGGTCCGGTGAGCAGGTACGACGTCACCGATGAACAGTGGGCCGGGCTCGCTCAAGTAGTGCCCCTGCGCAGCAGGAACGAGTGGCCCTCCCGGGTGGACCACCGCACGATGCCGCAGGAGGAAGAAACCGCCGAACAACGGCGGATGATCGTGCTGCGCGTTCAGGTGTTCTCCGACGCGCGTGAGGTCGCGGAGTACCTGATCGGGCAGGTACCGGTGCTCCTCGACCTGACGGCGGCGGACAGCGATGTGGCCAAGCGCATCCTCGACTTCAGCAGCGGTGTGGTCTTCGGGCTCGGCAGCGGCATGCACCGAGTCGACCGCAATGTCTTCCTGCTCTCGCCGGCCGGCATGGAGGTCGAGGGGGCCGAGGCGGCCGCCGTCCCTCAAACGTAGGAAGGTCCGGCTGGCGTAACGGTTCGTCAGGTAAGGCGCTGCGTACCGTCCGGGCCATGACTGCCGTTTCGCCGGGAACACGCCCCGGACCCCAGGCCGACGACCGTGGTGCCCCCGTGGTCACCGAACTGCGGCTGTCGGCCTTCAGATCGCACCGGGGCGCCGTCTTCCCGCTTGGCCCCGTGACGCTGTTCACGGGCGCCAGCGGCACCGGCAAGTCGAGCGTCCTGGAGGTGTACGAGGCGCTGGCCCGCCTCGGCGGCGGCGCCGAGCTGGGCGCGGTGTTCCGTGACCCGGGCGCCTGCGTGCCGGAGCGGGCGGGGCCGGACGCCGAGGGCCGGCGGGGGTTCAGGATCGGCTGCACCGTCGAGGGGCCCGCCGGTCCCGTACGTCTCGATCTCGCCGTACAGGCCGAACCCGAACTGCGCGTCGTCGGTGAGCGGCTGACCTGCGACGGGCAGACGCTGCTGACCACGGCGCTGCGCGATCCGGGGCGCAGTACGGTCCAGGCGGCCTGGCACACGGCCGGTTCGGCCCCGGTGACGCGGGCACCGCTGCCGGACGACGTGCTCGGTACGGCGCTGCTGCCACTGCGGGTGGCGGGCAAGACGGCGGGCCAGGTCAAGGTGCTGGCAGCCGCGGAACAGGTGATCCTCGCGCTGCGTTCGGTGTTCGCGTGCGATCCCCGGCCGACGCGTATGCGGGAGCCGGTGGCGCTGGGCGACGCCCGGCTGCGGCGCGGCTGCGACAACCTCGCGGAGGTGCTGTGGCGCACCCACCACCAGTGCGCCAGGCGCCACGCGCGGCTGGGGGCGATGGCGCGGGCGGGGTGCGCGGGGCCGGTGGAGGCGCTGACCGTGGAGAAGCTCGCGGACGGGAGGGTACGGGCGCTGCTGGGCCGGGGCGGGGCGTGGGCCACGCCGGTGGGGCGGCTCGGGGACGGCGAGCTGCGGTACCTGGCGCTCGCGCTGGTCCTGCTGACCGGGCCGGGCGTACTGGCCATGGACACCGTCGCCGAAGTGCCGGACGCGATGCGGGCGCTGACGGTCCTCGCGGACGACCTCGACCGGTCCCTGGACGGGCGGCAGGCGCGGGAACTGGTCGCGCTGGCGGCGGCCGTCTGCGCCGAGCGGCACATCAGGCTGGTGGGGACGGTGGCGGAGACCTCCGCCTCGTACGCGCGCGGGGTGGACGGAGTGACGGTGGTAGACCTGGGGCCGTGACTGAACTCGATGTAGCGGGATTGCAGCGGCGGCTGGCCGCTTTCGCGGCGGCGCGGGGCTGGGAGCCGTACCACACACCGAAGAACCTGGCCGTGGCGCTGAGCGTGGAGGCGTCCGAACTGGTGGAGATCTTCCAGTGGCTGACGCCCGAGGAGTCGGCGCGAGTGATGGAGGACCCGGGGTCCGCGCACCGCGTGACGGACGAGGTGGCCGACGTCCTCGCGTACTTGTTGCAGTTCAGTGAGGTGCTCGGGATCGATGTGCTGGCGGCGCTGGCCGCGAAGATCGACCGGAACGAGCTGCGTTTTCCGGTGCCTGAAAACAAGGATCGTCACTCTTCGGAGTGATGAGATTATGCAAAATCGTATTTCTGTCCACAGATTTCGCCATAGCCCTGGCTTTCCGGGCCCCACGCCCTCACTCTGGGTAGTGGACGGGTGAACGGTACGCGAAAGAAGCGGGCCAGGTGAGGACGGGGGGCGGCACATGGACGCGGTGAGGCTCATCGGGCAGAGCCGGCACGCACTCGCGCGATGCCGGGCGGCACGGGACATACTCGTGGAGGCGTGGCAGGCGCAGGTGCTTGCACAGGCCATCGGCGGGCAGCTGGCGCTGACCGGTCCGGCGGAGCTGAGAGGTGAGGCGCGCGGGCTCAGCGAGACGGGCGGGCGGGGCTGCGGGGTGCTCGACGTGGCGGCGCTGTGGGCGGCAGGGGCGGACGATGCCGGGGGGCCGCCCCCGGACACCCGGCCGCGGGCGGCGCAGCTTTCCCAGGTGGCGGACGCGCGGGTGGCGTTGACCGGGCTGAGCGCGCTGCTCGGGGAGGTGGGAATCGCACTCGTCGGGGTCGCGTGCGCCACCGACGAGGAGGCTCTCTACTGGCAGTGCATCGAGGGCATCGACGCCGCCGACGAGTCGAGTGACCGGGTGCGCGGGATATTGAGGCGGCTGACGGTGCGGGAGGAGGACAGGCAGCGCACCGCCGCCAGGGACGCCTAGGCGCGGCTGGGGCACGACGGCACGGGTCTCGCCGCACGGGTCTCGCCGCACAGGTTCCCGCAGGGATTGACCGTCCTGGCTCACCCGGTCGGGCAGGCCGGGGCCGGCAGCGGGAGGCGGGGTTGACGGGAGTGCGACGGTGCAGGATGGAGGTATGGATCTTCGAATCTTCACGGAGCCCCAGCAAGGGGCCACCTACGACACCCTGCTCACCGTCGCCAAGGCCACCGAGGACCTCGGCTTCGACGCCTTCTACCGCTCGGACCACTATCTGCGCATGGGGTCGGGCGACGGTCTCCCGGGGCCGACCGACGCCTGGATCACGCTGGCCGGGCTCGCCCGCGAGACCAAGCGGATCCGGCTCGGCACGCTGATGACAGCGGGCACCTTCCGGCTGCCGGGTGTGCTGGCCATCCAGGTGGCGCAGGTCGACCAGATGTCGGGCGGCCGTGTCGAACTCGGCCTGGGGGCGGGCTGGTTCGAGGAGGAGCACCGGGCGTACGGTGTCCCGTTCCCCAAGGAGCGGTTCGGCCGGCTGGAGGAGCAGCTCGCCATCGTCACGGGGCTGTGGGCGACGGAGACCGGCCGGACGTTCAGCTACGACGGGACGTACTACCAGCTGACGGACTCGCCCGCGCTGCCCAAGCCCGCGCAGGCGAAGGTGCCGGTGCTGATCGGTGGGCACGGCGTGACCCGCACGCCGCGGCTGGCCGCGCGGTACGCCGACGAGTTCAACATGCCGTTCGCCTCGCTGGAGGACAGCGAGCGGCAGTTCGGGAGGGTCAGGGCGGCTGCCGAGAAGGCCGGGCGCACGGCGGACGACCTGGTGTACTCCAACGCCCTCGTGGCCTGTGTCGGAAAGGACGACGCGGAGGTGGCGCGCCGGGCCGCGGCCATCGGGAGGGACGTGGAGGAGCTCAAGGCGAACGGGCTGGCGGGCTCGCCCGCCGAAGTGGTCGACAAGATCGGCCAGTACGCCGCGATCGGCGCATCGCGGATCTATCTCCAGATGCTGGACCTGGACGATCTGGAACACCTGGAGCTGATCTCCTCCCAGGTCCAGTCCCAGCTGACCTGACCCCTGTCCGACGAACAGAAGGAGGGCCGCCGTGAAGCCCGACCGTCCGCTTGCCGCGGCGCTTGCCGCAGATGCCACCGCGCCAGTCGTCCTCGACGGCGGACTGTCCAACCAGCTGGAGGCGCAGGGCTGCGACCTGTCCGACGCGCTCTGGTCGGCGCGGCTGCTCGCCGACGGGCCGCAGCAGATCGCGGCGGCGCACGCGGCCTATGTGCGGGCGGGCGCGCAAGTGCTGATCACCGCCAGCTACCAGGCGACGTTCGAGGGCTTCGCGCGGCGGGGCGTCGATACCGGCGGGGCGGCGGAGCTGCTGGCGCGCAGCGTCGAACTGGCGCGGGAGGCGGGGGAGTCAGTGGACCGCGAGGTGTGGGTGGCGGCCTCGGTCGGGCCGTACGGGGCGATGCTCGCCGACGGCAGCGAGTACCGGGGGAGGTACGGGCTCCCCGTGCGGGAGCTGGAGCGCTTCCACCGGCCGCGTGTCGAGGCGCTCGTCGCGGCGGCGCCCGACGTGCTGGCCCTGGAGACGGTGCCCGACATCGACGAGGCCGAGGCGCTGCTGCGGGCCGTCGAGGGCACCGGGACGCCGGCCTGGCTCTCGTACAGCATCGCGGGCGGGCAGACCCGCGCCGGCCAGCCGCTGGACGCCGCCTTCGCCCTGGCGGCGGACAGCGACCAGGTGATCGCCGTGGGGATCAACTGCTGCGAGCCGCGCGACGCGGACGCGGCGGTGGAACTCGCGGCCTCGGTCACCGGGAAACCGGTCGTCGTCTATCCGAACAGCGGTGAGCGGTGGGACGCGGAGGGGAGGCGCTGGCGTGGCGGGGGCACGTACGACCCACGGCGGGTCCGCTCGTGGCGGGCGGCCGGGGCGCGGCTGGTGGGAGGCTGCTGCCGGGTCGGTCCGGAGCAGATCGCGGAGCTGGCACGGCTGGCCGGACCGGCGGCTTAAACCCCTGGTCCGGGACGGGGCGGGGCGGCGATACTCGGACGCGTGTTCCTGACGATCAGTACTACCGGCAATCAGGAGCGTCCCGCGACCGACCTCGGCTTTCTGCTGCACAAGCACCCCGACAAGGCGCAGACGTTCTCCACTTCTCACGGCACGGCGCACGTCCTCTACCCCGAGGCGTCCGACGAGCGGTGCACGGCCGCGCTCCTGCTGGAGGTGGATCCGGTGGCGCTCGTGCGGCGCGGCAAGGGCAAGGGGCGCGGCGGTTCGCCCGACTCGGCGCTCGCGCAGTACGTCAACGACCGGCCGTACGCCGCTTCGTCGCTGCTGGCCGTCGCGCTGAGCACGGTGTTCAAGTCCGCCCTCCAGGGCGTGTGCAACGCCCGGCCCGAGCGCGCCGCGGCCCCGCTGCCGCTGCGCGTCGAGGTGCCCGCGCTGCCTGCCCGGGGCGGCGCCGAGCTGGTGACGAAGCTGTTCGCGCCGCTCGGCTGGACGACGGTGCGGGCGGAGCCGGTGCCGCTGGACGAGCAGTTCCCGCAGTGGGGCGACTCCCGGTACGTACAGCTGGTGCTGGAGGGGGAGCTGCGGCTCGCCGACGCGCTGCGCCAGTTGTACGTCCTGCTCCCGGTGCTGGACGACGCGAAGCACTACTGGGTCGCGCCGGACGAGGTGGACAAGCTGCTGCGGGCCGGTGAGGGCTGGCTGGCCGAGCACCCCGAGCACAAGCTCATCACCAGCCGCTACCTCTCGCGCCGCTGGAGCCTGACCCGGCAGGCCATGGAACGTCTCGAACTGGTGCGGCTCGCCGAGGCCGACGACCTGGAGGTCGAGGAGATCGACAACGCGGTCGACGAGACCACGGACACCGACGAGCGGCCCGTGCCGCTCGCCGTCCAGCGCCGCGGCGCCATACTCCACGCGCTCGGGGAGGCCGGGGCGAGCCGGGTGCTCGACCTCGGCTGCGGGCAGGGCCAGTTGGTACAGGCGCTGCTCAAGGACGTGAAGTTCACCGAGATCGTGGGCGTGGACGTGTCCGTGCGCGCGCTCACCGTCGCCTCGCGGCGGCTGAAGCTCGACCGGATGGGCGAGCGCCAGGCCGAGCGCGTGAAGCTGATCCAGGGCTCGCTCACGTACACCGACAAGCGGCTGACCGGGTACGACGCCGCCGTGCTCAGCGAGGTCATCGAGCACCTCGACCTGCCGCGGCTGCCCGCCCTGGAGTACGCCGTGTTCGGTTCCGCGCGGCCGCGCACCGTCCTCGTGACGACGCCGAACGTCGAGTACAACGTGCGCTGGGAGTCCCTGCCCGCCGGGCACGTGCGGCACGGCGACCACCGATTCGAGTGGACGCGCGCCGAGTTCCGGGAGTGGGCCGGGCGGGTGGCCGAACGGCACGGGTACGGAGTCGGGTTCGTGCCCGTCGGACCCGAGGACCCCGAGGTGGGTCCGCCCACGCAGATGGCCGTGTTCACCATGACCGCGCCGGAGACCAAGAACGACAAGGAGGCGAAGGCCGCATGAGCACCACCCCACGCACGCTCCCCGTCACCGACCTGTCCCTCGTGGTCCTGGTCGGCGCCACCGGATCCGGCAAGTCCACATTCGCCCGGCGGCACTTCAAGCCCACCGAGGTCATCTCCTCCGACTTCTGCCGGGGCCTGGTCGCCGACGACGAGAACGACCAGAGCGCGAGCCGCGACGCCTTCGACGTCCTGCACTACATCGCCGGCAAGCGCCTGGAGGCCGGGCGGCTCACCGTCGTCGACGCGACCAACGTGCAGCCGGAGAGCCGCAAGCAGCTCGTCCAGCTCGCCAGGAAGTACGACGTACTGCCCATCGCGATCGTCCTCGACCTGCCGGAAGAGGTGTGCGCGGATCGCAATGCCGTACGCCCCGACCGGGCCGGGATGCCCCGCCACGTCATCCAGCGGCACCGCCGCGAGCTGCGCCGTTCGCTGCGGAGCCTGGAGCGCGAGGGCTTCCGCAAGGTGCACATCCTGCGCAGCGTGGAAGAGGTGGACGCCGCCGAAGTCGTGCTGGAACGGCGCTACAACGACCTCACCCACCTCACCGGCCCCTTCGACATCATCGGCGACATCCACGGCTGCCGCTCCGAGCTGGAGACCCTGCTCGGCAAGCTCGGTTACGTCGACGGATCGCACCCCGAGGGCCGTACGGCCGTCTTCGTCGGCGACCTCGTCGACCGCGGCCCCGACAGCCCGGGTGTCCTGCGCCGGGTGATGGGCATGGTCGCCTCCGGCGACGCGCTGTGCGTACCGGGGAACCACGAGAACAAGCTCGGCCGTTACCTCAAGGGCAGGAACGTCCAGCACACGCACGGACTCGCGGAGACCGTCGAACAGCTGGAGAAGGAGGACGACACCTTCAAGGAGCAGGTGCGGGAGTTCATCGACGGCCTCGTCAGCCACTACGTCCTCGACGGCGGCAACCTCGTCGTGTGCCACGCCGGCCTGCCGGAGAAGTACCACGGCCGCACCTCCGGCCGCGTCCGCTCGCACGCGCTGTACGGCGACACGACCGGCGAGACCGACGAGTTCGGCCTGCCCGTGCGCTACCCGTGGGCCGAGGACTACCGGGGCCGCGCCGCCGTCGTCTACGGCCACACCCCCGTCCCCAACACCTCCTGGATCAACAACACCATCTGCCTGGACACCGGCGCGGTCTTCGGCGGGAAGATGACCGCGCTGCGCTGGCCGGAGCGCGAACTCGTCGACGTACCGGCCGAGAAGGTCTGGTACGAGCCGGCCAAGCCGCTCACCACGGAGGCGCCGGGCGGACACGACGGCCGTCCGCTGGACCTCGCCGACGTGCACGGCCGCCGGGTCGTCGAGACCCGGCACATGGGCCGCGTCGCGGTACGCGAGGAGAACGCGGCGGCGGCGCTCGAAGTCATGAGCCGCTTCGCGGTCGACCCGCGCCTGCTCGCCTACCTGCCGCCGACGATGTCCCCGACCGCCACCTCGCACGTCGAGGGTTACCTGGAGCACCCGGCCGAGGCGTTCGCCACGTACAGGGTCGACGGTGTCGGCAGAGTCGTGTGCGAGGAGAAGCACATGGGCTCGCGTGCGGTGGCGCTGGTCTGCCGCGACGCGGACGTGGCGCGCGAGCGGTTCGGCGTGGAGGGCCCCACCGGCGTCGTCCACACCCGCACCGGCCGCCCGTTCTTCGACGACGAGACGACCACCGAGCTGATCCTCGGCCGGCTGCGCACCGCCGTGACCGAGGCCGGTCTGTGGGACGAGCTCCAGACTGACTGGCTGCTGCTCGACGCGGAGCTGATGCCCTGGTCGCTCAAGGCGTCCGGGCTGCTGCGCCACCAGTACGCCGCCGTGGGCGCCGCCGCCCGTGCCGTGTTCCCCGGCGCTGTCGCGGCCCTCGAAGGTGCGGCTGCCCGCGGGGTCGACGTCAACGGGCTGCTGACGACGCAGCGCGAACGAGCCCGCGACGCGGACGCGTTCACGGACGCGTACCGGCGCTACTGCTGGCCGACCGAAGGGCTGGAGGGGGTGCGGCTGGCACCGTTCCAGCTGCTCGCGGTCCAGGGGCGCTCGCTCGCCGGCGTACCGCACGACGAGCAGCTCGCCTGGCTGGACCGGCTGGTCGAGCACGACCCGACCGCGCTCCTCCAGACCACGCGCAGGCTGATCGTCGACACCGGCGACCCGGCGTCCGTCCAGTCCGGCATCGACTGGTGGCTGGAGATGACCAGCCGGGGCGGCGAGGGCATGGTCGTCAAGCCGGTCGAGGCGCTGGCCCGGGACGGGAAGAACCGGCTCGTACAGCCGGGCATCAAGGTGCGCGGCCGCGAGTACCTGCGGATCATCTACGGTCCCGAGTACACGCGCCCGGAGCAGCTCGACAAGCTGCGCAACCGCTTCCTCGGCCACAAGCGCTCGCTCGCGCTGCGCGAGTACGCACTGGGACTGGAGGCGCTGGACCGGCTGGCCGAGGGGGAGCCGCTGTGGCGGATCCACGAAGCCGTGTTCGCCGTGCTGGCGCTGGAGTCGGAGCCGGTCGACCCCCGGCTGTGAGCCGCTCGCCGTCAGGCGCCCCCGGAACGAAATGGTGACCGCTTCGAACCGGGGGCGCCCATACGCACGCGCGTGCGGCCGCGCTCGGCCAGGATGGAGGCATGGGATTCCATGTCGATTCCGAGACCGGGCGGCTGCGCCGCGTCATTCTCCACCGACCGGACCTGGAGCTGAAGCGTCTCACGCCCGGCAACAAGGACGCGCTGCTCTTCGACGACGTGCTGTGGGTGCGCCGCGCGCGCCAGGAGCACGACGGATTCGCCGACGTCCTGCGTGACCGGGGCGTCGAGGTGCACCTCTTCGGTGATCTCCTGCGCGAGTCGCTGGAGATCCCGGAGGCCAGAAACCTCGTGCTGGACCGCGTCTTCGACGAGAAGGAGTACGGGCCGCTCGCCACCGGCCATCTGCGCCGGGCCTTCGACGACCTGCCGGTCGCCGGTCTGGTCGAGGCGCTCGTCGGGGGCATGACCAAGCGGGAGTTCCTGGAGGGCCACCCCGAGCCGACCTCCGTCCGCTTCCACGTCATGGACCTGGACGACTTCCTGATCCAGCCGCTGCCGAACCACCTGTTCACCCGGGACACCTCGGCCTGGATCTACGACGGCGTCTCCATCAACGCGATGCGCTGGCCGGCCCGGCAGCGCGAGACCGTCCACTTCGAGGCGATCTACAAGCACCACCCGCTGTTCAGGAGCCCGCAGGCCGGCGCGTTCCACCACTGGTCGGAGGGGCAGCCCGACTACCCCTCCACCATCGAGGGCGGCGACGTCCTGGTCATCGGGAACGGCGCGGTCCTGATCGGGATGAGCGAGCGCACCACCCCGCAGGCCGTGGAGATGCTGGCACGCGGGCTCTTCGAGGCCGGCTCGGCGACCACCATCGTCGCGCTGGACATGCCCAAGCGCCGGGCGTTCATGCACCTCGACACGGTGATGACCATGGTCGACGGCGACACCTTCACGCAGTACGCCGGGCTCGGCATGCTGCGTTCGTACACCATCGAACCGGGTGTGGGCGAGCGCGAGTTGAAGGTCACCGACCACCCGCCGGAGCACATGCACCGGGCCATCGCCGCCGCGCTGGGGCTGGACGGCATCCGGGTACTGACCGCCGTGCAGGACGTGCACGCGGCGCAGCGCGAGCAGTGGGACGACGGCTGCAACGTGCTGGCGGTCGAGCCGGGCGTGGTCGTCGCGTACGAACGCAACGTCACCACCAACACGCACCTGCGCAAGGAGGGCATCGAGGTCATCGAGATCAAGGGCAACGAGCTGGGCAGGGGGCGGGGAGGCCCCCGGTGCATGAGCTGCCCGGTCGAACGCGACGCTGTATAGTGATGCGCTCAAACGCATATACTTCCATCGAACGTTCACCTTCCGCCCGCATTCGCGCCCGACCCAGGAGCAGCCACCATGGCGACAGACCTCGCAGGCCGCCACCTCCTCAAGGAGCTGGACTTCACCGCCGAGGAGTTCCGCGCCCTGATCGACCTCGCCGCCGAGCTCAAGGCGGCCAAGAAGGCCGGCACCGAGGTGCAGCGGCTGCGCGGCAGGAACATCGCGCTGATCTTCGAGAAGACCTCCACCCGCACCCGCTGCTCGTTCGAGGTCGCCGCCGCCGACCAGGGTGCCTCGACGACGTACCTCGACCCGTCCGGCTCCCAGATGGGCCACAAGGAGTCGGTCAAGGACACGGCGCGCGTACTGGGCCGGATGTTCGACGGCATCGAGTACCGCGGTGACAGCCAGGCCGCCGTCGAGGAGCTGGCGGCGTACGCCGGCGTCCCGGTCTTCAACGGGCTCACCGACGACTGGCACCCCACGCAGATGCTCGCCGACGTGCTGACCATGACCGAGCACTGCGCCAAGCCGATCGAGCGCATCGCTTTCGCCTATCTGGGCGACGCCCGCTTCAACATGGGCAACTCCTACCTCGTCACGGGCGCCCTGCTCGGCATGGACGTGCGCATCGTCGCGCCCCGGGCGTACTGGCCGGCCGAGGAGGTCGTCGCGCAGGCCCGCAAGGCGGCGGAGCTGAGCGGCGCCCGGATCACGCTCACCGAGGACGTCGCCGAGGGTGTCCTGGGCGCCGACTTCGTCGCCACCGACGTCTGGGTGTCCATGGGGGAGCCCAAGGAGGTCTGGGCCGAGCGCATCACGGCTCTCGGCCCGTACGCCGTGACGATGGACGTACTGCGCGCCACCGGGAACCCCGACGTGAAGTTCCTGCACTGCCTGCCGGCCTTCCATGACCTCGGCACCAAGGTCGGCCGCGAGATCCATGAGCAGTACGGCCTCACCGAGCTGGAGGTCACCGACGAGGTCTTCGAATCGGCCCACTCGATCGTCTTCGACGAGGCCGAGAACCGCATGCACACGATCAAGGCCGTACTGGTCGCGACCATGGCGCGCGGGGCCGCCTAGCGGGGCGCGGGGTGCGGCCGCGCCGCCGTCCTCACCGGTATCGCGCTCTCGTGACGACAGTTACGCAGGAGTGATACCTTCGAGTGGCAGGCACCGGCCGCACGGCTGTAGGAGGCCCCGCCCCGATGAGCCCCTTTCCCAGCTCAGCACCGCGCACTCAGCACTGGCACCACCTGCGGCTGACCGTCGAGGACGGCGTCGCCACCGTCACCCTCGCCCGGCCGGAAAAACTCAACGCGCTCACCTTCGGCGCGTACGCCGATCTGCGCGACCTCCTCGCCGAACTGGCCCGGGAGCGCTCCGTGCGCGCCCTGGTCCTCGGCGGCGAGGGCCGCGGCTTCTGCTCGGGCGGCGACGTCGACGAGATCATCGGCGCCACGCTCGCCATGGACACCGCCCAGCTCCTCGACTTCAACCGGATGACCGGGCAGGTCGTCCGGGCGCTGCGCGAGTGCCCCTTCCCGGTGATCGCCGCCGTGCACGGTGTGGCCGCCGGCGCGGGGGCCGTCCTCGCCCTCGCCGCCGACTTCCGCATCGCCGACCCCTCCGCCCGCTTCGCCTTCCTCTTCACCAAGGTCGGCCTCTCGGGCGGTGACATGGGAGCGGCGTATCTGCTGCCACGGGTCGTCGGGCTCGGGCACGCGACCAGGCTGCTGATGCTCGGGGACCCCGTGCGCGCCCCCGAAGCCGAACGCATCGGCCTCATCAGCGAGATGACGGACGAGGGCCGGGCCGACGTCCGCGCCGCGGAACTGGCCCGCCGGCTCGCCGACGGTCCGGCGCTGGCGTACGCCCAGACGAAAGCGCTGCTCACCGCCGAACTCGACATGCCGCTCGCCGCCGCCGTCGAACTGGACGCCGCCACGCAGGCGCTGCTGATGAACGGCGACGACTACGCCGAGTTCCACGCGGCCTTCACCGAGAAGCGCCCCCCGAAATGGCGGGGGCGCTGACCGTGAGCCGCCCCGGTGACGGGCGTGATGCCACGGCTCCGTCCGGGCCGCGCCGCGGCCCCGGAGCGCTCCGCGTCGCGGTGATCGGCGGCGGGCCCGGAGGGCTCTACGCCGCCGCCCTCCTCAAACGCCTCGATCCCGCCCGGGACGTCACCGTCTGGGAGCGGGGCGCACCCGACGACACCTTCGGCTTCGGCGTCGTCCTCTCCGACGAGACCCTGGGCGGCATCCAGCATGCCGACCCCGTCGTGTACCGCGCGCTCCAGGACGAGTTCGTACGGTGGGACGACATCGACATCGTCCACCGCGGCCGCACCCTGACCTCCGGTGGCCACGGCTTCGCCGCCCTCGGCCGCCTCCGGCTCCTGGAGATCCTGCACGAGCGGTGCCGCTCGCTGGGCGTGCGGCTGCGGGTCCGCGAGGAGGCGCCGCCCGCCGCCGAACTCTCGGCCGCGTACGACCTGGTCGTCGCGGCGGACGGCGTGCACAGCCCGACCCGTCAGGCGCACGCCGATGTCTTCGGCCCGCGCCTCACCACCCACCGCTGCCGCTACATCTGGCTCGCCGCCGACTTCGCCTTCGACGCCTTCCGCTTCGAGATCGCGGAGACCGCACACGGCGTCATGCAGCTCCACGGCTACCCCTACGCCAAGAACGCGTCGACCGTCATCGTCGAAATGCGCGAGGAGGTCTGGCGCGCCGCAGGTCTCGACCGCTGCGACGAGGCGGCCTCCGCCGAACACTGCGCCAAGGTCTTCACCGAGGCGCTCGGCGACCGGCCCCTGCGCGGCAACAACTCCTCCTGGACCGCCTTCCGCACCGTCGTCAACGACCGGTGGAGCCACGGCCGTACGGTCCTGCTCGGTGACGCCGCCCACACCGCCCACTTCTCCATCGGCTCGGGCACCAAGCTCGCGGTCGAGGACGCCCTGGCACTGGCCGCGTGCGTCGAGGAGCAGCCCGACCTGCCGGCCGCCCTCGCCGCGTACGAGGCCGAGCGTCGCCCGGTCGTCGCTTCCACCCAGCGCGCCGCCGCCGCCAGCCTGCGCTGGTTCGAGGAGCTGAGCACGTATCTGGACCAGCCGCCACGGCAGTTCGCCTTCAACCTGCTCACGCGCAGCCGCCGCGTCACCCACGACAATCTGCGGCTGCGCGACCCCGGCTTCACGGGCGCCGTCGAGGAGGACTTCGGCTGCCCGCCCGGTACGCCGCCGATGTTCACGCCCCTCCGGCTGCGCGGTCTGACCCTGCGCAACCGGGTCGTCGTCTCGCCCATGGACATGTACTCGGCGGTCGACGGCGTACCCGGCGACTTCCACCTCGTGCACCTGGGCGCACGGGCCCTCGGGGGAGCGGGCCTGGTCATGACCGAGATGGTGTGCGTCAGCCCGGAGGGCCGCATCACGCCGGGCTGCGCCGGCCTCTACACCACCGAGCAGGCAACGGCATGGCGCCGGGTCACCGATTTCGTACACCGCGAGTCGCCCGGTACGGCGGTCGGCGTGCAGCTCGGCCACTCGGGTCGCAAGGGCTCGACGCGGCTGATGTGGGAGGGCATCGACCAGCCGCTGGACGACGGCAACTGGCCCGTCGCGGCCGCGTCCGCGCTGCCGTACCGGCCCGGAATCAACCAGGTCCCGCGCGAGCTGGACATGGACGGGCTCGCGCGCGTCCGTGAGGAGTTCACGTCGGCGGCGAGGCGGGCGGCCGAGTCCGGTTTCGACCTGCTCGAACTGCACTGCGCGCACGGCTACTTGCTGTCCGGCTTCCTCTCCCCACTCACCAACCGACGGACGGACGCGTACGGCGGTTCCCTCGCGGGGCGCCTGCGGTTCCCCCTGGAGGTCTTCGACGCGGTACGCGGTGTCTGGCCGCAGGACAGGCCGATGACCGTCCGGATCTCCGCCACCGACTGGGCGCGGGGCGGTACGACGGCACAGGACGCCGTCGAGATCGCGCGCGCGTTCGCCGCGCGCGGGGCGGACGCGATCGACGTGTCGACCGGGCAGGTCGTGCCGGACGAGTCGCCGGAGTACGGGCGCTCGTACCAGACGCCGTACGCGGACCGTATCCGCAACGCGCTGGGGCTGCCGGTGATCGCCGTCGGCGCGATCTCCTCCTGGGACGACGTGAACTCGCTCCTGCTGGCGGGGCGTGCGGACCTGTGCGCGCTCGCCCGGCCGCACCTGTACGACCCGCACTGGACGCTGCACGCGGCGGCCGAGCAGGGCTACTCGGGCCCCGGTGCGCCCTGGCCCCTCCCGTACCGCGCGGGCAGCCGTACGCCGCCGACGGGGCGGACGGACGCGCCGAAGCCGAGGCTGAGCCTGGGGTGAGGGCGCCGCGACGGGCGGCCCGGACGCGCCGCGCGGCGACCGTCCGCCGGGCGCGCCTGCCTGTCGCCGGGCGCGCCCGGCGACAGGCACCGACACGCAGGCGCGCCCAGCGACAGGCACGCCGCACCGCATCGCGCTACCGCACCGGCGCGATCTCCACCCGGTCCGCCACCGGGCGGTAGCCGATGCGCCGGTACACACCGTTGCTCGTCGGGTTCGCGAGGTCCGTGAAGAGCAGCACCTCACCCGCCCCCGCACTCCGCGCGTCCAGGCTCACCGCCGACGTGACCGCCGCCGCGTACCCGCGCCTCCGCCACCGCGGCGGCGTGTAGACCGGCGCCACCCGCACCGTCCCCGCCGCGGGCCGCGAGACGCCCGCCATGGACACCGGGACCCCGTCGTCCTCCCACAGAGTCAGGCCGCCGTAGGCGAGACGGTCGTCCACCGCCCGTCCGGCGCCGGGCCGGGGATGGCCGGCCTCCCGGCGGAAGCCGTCCACCCACTCCACCAGCAACTCACGGTCGGCCACGGCCGCCACCCGCGCGCGCCCCGGCGGTGCGGGGTCCGGCGGGGCCGGCTCCCCGAGCCGGTACAGGCGCTGCTCCAGCACGGTGGTGACCTCCGCGCCCGCACGCCGCCACCGCGCCGCCAGCGCCCGCGCGGTCCCCCGCTCCGCGCTGACCGCCGGGCCGCCCAGCCCCAGGCACGCCTCCGCCAGCGGCGCCACCGCCTCCGCGGGCACGGTCCCGACCAGCACCGCGTGCGGCGGTGTCCACAGCAGCGCGCCGTCCACGCGGCCGGACGCGCCGCGCCACCATCCGTACCGGGGGGTGCCTTCGCCGTACGCGTCGCTTCCACGCCGCCGCAGTGTTCCGGCGACGGTCAGCAGCAGCGTGTTATCCACGGGCCGCGCGGCGACGGCGGCGCCCGCCGCGGCCAGGTACGCGTCGAGGTCCTCAGTGAATGTCCAGGCCATGCCCCATGCTGTCCGGCGGCACCCGCGCCCGTCACCCGGTTTTCGGATCGCCGCGCCCGTCGTCTCCGCCGCGCCCGTGATCGCCACCGCGCCCCTGACCGCCGGTACGCCCCGAATCGCCGCCGCGCCCCTGGCCGCCGCCACGCACGAACTCCGCCCCCGCGTCCCGCAGCCGCGCGTGCAGCCCGGCGAACACCTTCGCCGAGCGCACCCCCGGCCAGTCCGCCGGCAGCAGCTCGGCCGGCAGGCCCGGGTCGGCGTACGGAAGGCGGCGCCAGGAATCCAGTGCCAGGAGGTAGTCCCGGTAGGCGTGTTCCGGCGCAGGGGCTTCGTCACCCCGCGCCACCCACCCGCGCAGCACCGGCTCGTGCAGGTCCAGGAACTGCTCGTGCTGCTTGGCGATCGCCGTCAGGTCCCACCAGCGCGCGACCGCCTCCTCCGTCGCCGCGAAGCCGAGGTGCTCCCCGCGGAACAGGTCGACGTACGGCGAGAGCTGGAGGCGCTCCATGGTGTGGCGCGTCTCCTCGTACAGCCGCGCGGGCGCGATCCACACCCCCGGCGCCGCCGACCCGAAGCCCAGGCGGGTGAGGCGGGAGCGCAGGACGTGCCGCTTGGCGCGCTCGCTCTCGGGGACCGAGAAGACGGCCAGCACCCAGCCCTCGGACAGCTCCGGCGCGGGATGCTCGTAGATCCGCCGGTCGCCGTCGTCGAGGAGCTGGTGGGCGTCGGCGGACAGGGCGTACCCGGCGGCGCCCTCCGGCGTACGGGCGGCGACGAGCAGGCCCCGCCGCTTCAGCCGGGAGACCGACGAGCGCACCGACGGCGCGTCGACTCCGACGGCGGCCAGCAGCCGGATGAGCTCGGCGACCGGCATGGGCTCCCCGCCTCCGCCGGGAGTGCGTCCGTACGCGCCGTAGAGGGAGACGATCAGGGAACGGGGGGTGTGCTGCTCGGCCACGTGATCACTCTACGGCTGTCACTCCGCGGCCGCCCGCAGCCGGAAGCGCTGGAGCTTGCCGGTCGGCGTACGGGGGAGGGCGTCCAGGAAGACGATCTCGCGCGGGCACTTGTACGGCGCCAGCTCCGCCTTGACGAAGTCGCGCAGCCGCGCCACGGTCGCGTCGCCCGCGGCCACCCCGTCGCCCAGGACGACGTACGCCACCACGACCTGACCGCGCCGCTCGTCGGTCCGCCCCACGACCGCCGCCTCCACCACGTCCGGATGGCGCAGCAGCGCGTCCTCGACCTCGGGGCCCGCGATGTTGTACCCGGCCGAAATGATCATGTCGTCCGCGCGGGCCACGTACCGGAAGTAGCCGTCCGGCTCGCGGACGTACGTGTCGCCGGTCAGGTTCCAGCCGCCCCGCGCGTACTCGGTCTGGCGGTCGTCGGCGAGGTAGCGGCAGCCGACGGGTCCGCGCACCGCCAGAAACCCCGGCTCGCCGTCGGGCACCGGAGCGCCCGACGCGTCCACCACCCGCGCCTCCCACCCGGGCACGGGCACGCCCGTCGTACCCGGCCGGGCCGCCTCGTCCGCCGCCGAGAGGAAGATGTGCAGCAGCTCGGTCGCGCCGATGCCGTTGATGATGCGCACGCCGGTGCGCTCGTGCCAGGCCCGCCAGGTCGCGGCGGGCAGGTTCTCGCCGGCCGACACACAGCGCCGCAGGGCGCTCAGGTCGTGCCCGTCGAGCCCCTCCAGCATCGCCCGGTACGCCGTCGGGGCCGTGAACAGCACCGACACCCGGTGCTCGGCCAGAGCGGGCAGCAACTGCTTCGGCCCCGCCTGTTCCAGCAGCAGCGCCGACGCGCCCGCCCGCATCGGGAAGATCACCAGACCGCCGAGCCCGAAGGTGAATCCGAGCGGCGGACTGCCCGCGAAGACGTCGTCGGCGCGGGGCCTGAGCACATGGCGCGAGAAGGTGTCGGCGACGGCCAGCACGTCCCGGTGGAAGTGCATGCAGCCCTTGGGCCGCCCCGTCGTCCCCGACGTGAAGGCGATCAGCGCGACGTCGTCGGCGGACGTCCGCACGGCGGTGTACCGCGACGGCTTGCCGGCCGCCGCGCGCAGCAGGTCGTCGGGCGCGTCGCCGCCGTACGCCGTGACGCGCAGCCCCGGCACCTCGGCCTTCACCAGGTCGTCGACCGCCCGTACATCGCACAGGGCGTGGCCGACCCGGGCGATCTCGCACATGGTCGCCAGCTCGGACGCCCGCTGCTGCGCCAGCACCGTCACCGCCACCGCGCCCGCCTTCATCACCGCGAGCCAGCAGGCCGCCAGCCACGGTGTGGTGGGGCCGCGCAGCAGGACGCGGTTGCCGGGCACGACGCCCAGGTCGGTGGTGAGGACGTGCGCGATCCGGTCGACGTGGCCGAGCAGTTCGCCGTACGTCCAGACCTCGCCGGCGGCGGTGCGGAAGACGGGCCGGTCCGGACCGAGGCGTTCGACCGTACGGTCCAGGAGCTCCACCCCGCAGTTGAGGCGGTCGGGATAGCGCAGCTCCGGACGGTCGAAGAGCAGCTGCGGCCACTGATGCGCGGGCGGAAGCTGGTCGCGGGGAAAGGTATCGATGTGCGCTGAGGTCTTCAGCTCCATGACGGGATCGCCCCCTTGTCGCCCCATGAGCGTATCGTTTGGGTGACGACAGTCAACGGTTCGCGATAAGAGTGAGGCGAGGACATGCCGCAGTTCGCACTGGAACCTCAGCAGCAGGAGTGGTGCGAGCGGCTTCGCACCCTGGCCGCGAACCATTTGCGCCCTCTCGCCGAGAAGGGGGAACCGGGACGGGTGAACCGCCCGTTGGTCGCCGCCCTCGGCGAACACGGCCTGCTGGCAAGGCTGTTCGACTCAGGGGCCCTCGACCTCTGCCTGATGCGGGAATCCCTCGCACGTGCCTGCACCGAGGCCGAGACCGCGCTCGCACTCCAGGGACTCGGGGCCAGTCCCGTGGCCAGGTGGGGCACGGACGGCCAGCGGGAGCGCTGGCTGCCCGAAGTGACCGCGGGGCGGGCGATCGCGGCGTTCGCCCTCAGTGAGCCGGGCGCGGGATCGGACGCCGCGGCGCTCTCGCTCTCGACCGTACCGGAGGGTGACGGATGGCGCCTGTCCGGTGAGAAGCTCTGGATCTCCAACGCGCCGGAGGCGGACTTCTACACCGTCTTCGCCCTGACCACCGAGGGCGCGGGGGCCCGCGGCGTGACCGCCTTCCTGGTCCCCGCCGGCCGCCCCGGCCTGACCGGCACGGCGCTCGACATGCTCTCGCCGCACGCCATCGGCGCCCTCGCCTTCGACGGCGTACCCGTCACCCGCGCGGATGTCATCGGGGAGGTGGACCGCGGCTTCCGCGTCGCCATGGACACCCTCAACCTCTTCCGCCCCAGCGTCGGCGCCTTCGCCGTCGGCATGGCGCAGGCCGCCCTCGACGCGGCCGTCGAGCACACCGCGAACCGCACCGCCTTCGGCGGGCTGCTCAAGGACCTCCAGGCGGTGGCCCACCAGGTCGCCGAGATGGCGACCCGCACCGAGGCCGCCCGGCTGCTCGTGTACGCCGCCGCCTCGGCCTACGACGCGGGCGCGCCCGGCGTCCCGAGGCGCGCCGCCATGGCCAAGCTCTTCGCCACCGAGACCGCCCAGTACGTCGTCGACGCCGCCGTCCAGTTGCACGGGGCCCGCGCCCTCCAGCGCGGCCACCTGCTCGAACACCTCTACCGGGAAGTGCGGGCGCCGCGTATCTACGAGGGTGCGACCGAGGTCCAGCGCACGATCATCGCGAAGGAGCTGTACCGATGACCACGCACCACCCCGAGCACCCGTCACACCCGCCCCGGCCGCACCGCGTCGACCGGCTCAACCCGGCGGAACTCTCGCCTCCCTCCGGCTTCTCGCACGCGGTCACCGCCACCGGTTCCCAGCTGGTCTTCCTGGCGGGCCAGACCGCGCTCGACACGGACGGCAAGGTGGTCGGGGACACGCTGCCCGCCCAGTTCGAAAAGGCGCTCGGCAACCTGCTCACGGCGCTGCACGCCGCCGGGGGCGCCCCCGCCGACCTTGCCCGCGTCACCGTCTACGCCACCGATGTCGCCGACTACCGCGCCCACGCCCCGGAACTGGGCCGCGTCTGGAGCCGGCTGGCGGGCCGCGACTACCCCGCCATGGCGGTCATCGGCGTGGTGCGCCTGTGGGACGAGCAGGCCCTGGTCGAGCTGGACGGTGTGGCCGTACTGCCCTGACCGGGGCCCGCGACAGGCCCCTCGCTCCCTGAGGACCTGATCAGGAGGACCCGAGAGTCAGCCCCGTACCCGACAGGTCGGCCCTGATTCCCTCGCGTTCCACGCTGATGGCGCGCAGCCGGAGCCCGCCCGGCGTACTCGGCAGCCGGAAGTTCAGCGAGAGCCGGTCGGACAGCTCCGGCGGCCGCAGGGCGAGCAGCGCGCCGACCAGCCCGGGGTCGATGCCGGCCTTCTCCAGCAGCCAGGGGTGGTCCATCACCACGTCGACGAGGTTGAGCTTCATCAGGCTCTGTACGAAGCGTGGGGAGCCGGTGAGTTCGTGCAGCGCCCTCTCGCTGCGCAGCGCCCGCTCGACCCACGCGTCCCGTACACCCAGCCGCTCCGCGACCGCCGGAACCGCCAGCAGCGCCTTGATGTGTGCCGCCTCGCGGCTGATCCGGGCGGCGGCCTCGGGGTGCAGCGTCAGGCCGGAGCGCGCGCGGTCCTTGCCCGGCCGGTAGGTGACGAGGCCGGGGATGTCGAGCCGCATGCGGTCGACGGTGGTCGAGACCGCCCGGTCGCCGTCGCGGCGTACGTGCGCCTCGGCCCGTACGCGCACTTCCCGGCCCGCGACGGGCAGGGAGCCCGTCACCCGCACCCGGCCGGCGCCGTCCTTGGTGAACTTCGCCTGCGAGGCGCCCAGTTCGCGGCTCAGGTCGTCGAAGGACAGCAGTACGTCGCCGTCCACCTTGCCGACGACGGCGCCCCGGACCGACGCCGGGAGATCGCCGACGACGCGGATGTCCTTGGCGGTCGCCCGCACCTGGGCGAGGGAGACCCGGTCGGCGGCCACGTCCGGAACGGTGACGTCGACCTCGTCGAGCCGCCGGCTCATGACCTGGGTGAGGAAGGGGAAGCCGTGGATCTCGACCTCGGGCGCGGCGGCGAGCCCGAGGGACTGCTGGAGTTTCTCCTCGGCCTTGTCCTGCGCGTACAGCACGGCCAAGCGGTCGCTGGTCAGCAGGAGGCAGGCGCAGACGAGGCCGGTGACGGCCAGTTTCAGTACGACGGGGACAGCCGCGAGCCGGCTTTTGCCCCGGTGGTTGGGCGGCTTCCACTCGTCTTCGTCGTCATCGGCCCGGCCTTCGTCGTCCGGTGCGGGACCGGGACCCGAGCTGATGCCGATACCGGGTCCGAGACCGAGCGGGTCGTCCTTGCCGACGTCGTCGGGGAGGTGCTCGTAGTCCGGCTCCGGCGGTGCGAGCAGGGCCAGTTCGTCGTAGGGATTGGGGGAATGTGAGGCTATGCGTGTGGGGGGTCGCATCGGCTCATCCCACCATGTGCACCACCCTCGAACGCAAGCGCGATGGGCGCTACCTATGGATTTGGCCGTGTATATGGCCGGGAATGAGGATCCCCGATGAGCAGTGCCTGGTACGAACGCCCCACGCTCACCGGCCGTTTCGTACGTCTGGAACCGTTGAGCGCCGATCACGCCGAGGGCCTCTTCGAAGCGCTGAAGGACCCCTCCGTGTGGACCTGGCTGTCCCATGAGCAGCCGGCCGACGCCGCCGGGATGCGCGGGATCGTCGAGGAGCTGCTGGCGAAGCAGGAGGGTGGGGACAGTGTCGCGTTCGCGCAGATCGACGTCGCCACCGGAGAGGTCGCCGGTTCCACTTCGTACTACGAGATAGAGCCCGCCCACCGGGGCATCGCCATCGGCTCGACCTGGCTCGGCAGCCGCTTCCACCGCACCGGCATCAACACCGAGGCCAAGCTGCTGCTCCTCGGCCGGGCCTTCGACGCCCTCGGCGCGCGGCGCGTCACCTGGCACACCGACCACCTCAACGAGCGCTCGCAGCGCGCCATCGAACGGCTCGGCGCGCGGCACGAAGGTGTACTGCGCAGCCATCGCACCAGGCCGGACGGAACCGTGCGCGACACCGTGGTCTACTCGATGCTCGCCGATGAATGGCCGGCGGCCCGCGAGGCGCTGACCGCCCGCCTCCTGCGCCCCTGACCACCCGCCTGCCGCGCCCCCGAGGGGCGCGGCTGATCGACTGGTGACCCTCAGGGGCCGGGCTTACGGTCGAGTGGTGGGCAAAACCGCCCACTGCCCCTGCCGTGAGGGCCAGGTGCCATGACGACCTCACAACCGACGCCAGCGCAAGCGGGAGCCGCTTCCGGCCAGGGTGGCAAGAACGGCCTGGCGCTGCTGGTCATCGCCTCGTGCCAGCTGATGGTGGTGCTCGACATCACCATCGTGAACATCGCGCTGCCGCAGATCCAGAGCGATCTCGAATTCTCCACGACGAGCCTCTCGTGGGTGGTCAACGCCTACACACTCACATTCGGCGGTCTGCTGCTCCTCGGCGGCCGCGCCGGTGACATCCTCGGACGCCGAAGGGTCTTCATCTTCGGCGTCCTTCTCTTCGTCCTGGCCTCACTGCTCGGCGGCCTGGCGCAGAACTCCGGCCAGCTCCTCGCCGCGCGTGCCCTCCAGGGTGTCGGCGGAGCCATCGCCTCGCCGACCTCCCTCGCGCTGATCACCACCACCTTCACCGAAGGCCCGGCCCGCAACCGGGCCTTCGGCGTCTTCGCCGCGGTCTCGGCGGGCGGTGGCGCGATCGGCCTGCTGGCCGGCGGCATGCTCGTCGAATGGCTCGACTGGCGCTGGGTGCTCTTCGTCAATGTGCCGATCGGGCTGCTCATCGCCGTCGCCACCCCCCGGGTCATCAAGGAGTCCGAGCGCCATCCCGGCCGCTTCGACTTCACCGGCGCTCTGACCTCCACCCTCGGCATGGTGTGTCTGGTCTACGGCTTCATCCGCGCGGCGCAGGACGGCTGGACCGACGGTCTGACGCTGGCGTCGTTCGGCGCGGCGGTCGTGCTGCTCGCGACGTTCTTCCTGGTGGAGCGGCGCTCGAAGCAGCCCATCACACCGTTGCACATGTTCGCCGACCGCAACCGGGCGGGCACGTACGGCATCATGCTCAGCCTCGCGGCCGCGATGTTCGGCATGTTCTTCTTCCTCACCCTGTTCGTCCAGAACGTCCTGGACTTCAGCCCGCTGCGGGCCGGTCTCGCCTTCCTGCCGGTCAGCGCGGTGATCGCGGTGGGCGCCGCCATGGCCTCGCAGCTCCTTCCCAGGTACGGTCCGAAACCGTTCATGGTGACGGGCTCGGTCCTGGCGGCGGCCGGGCTGTCGTGGCTGACCCTGACGGACATCGACTCGACGTACCTGGGCAGCATCCTGGGGCCCATGCTGGTCTTCAGCCTCGGCATGGGCATGAACTTCGTCGCGCTGACGCTGATGGCGGTCTCGGGCGTACCGCCGCACGAGTCGGGCGCGGCTTCGGGCCTCCTCAACGTCACCCAGCAGGTGGGCGGCTCGCTGGGGTTGTCCATCCTGGTGACGGTGTTCGGTACGGCCAGCCGTCACGAGTCCGAGGACCAGATCGCGGGCTTCATGGCACGGGCCACCCCCAGGGAGCGGCTGACCTTCGAACGCACCGGACAGCTGCCGCCCCCGTGGAGCGACGAGATCCTCACCGCCGGAGTCTCGGCAGCGTTCATCGTCGCCGCGGTGTTCGCCGTGGTGGCCGCCATCGTGGCGCTGTTCGCCATCCAGGTCCGCCCGTCCGACCTCGAACGCCTCCAGGGCGGGGGCCTTCCCGGTCCCTGACCGGCGGCCGGGCCGGCCGCCGGCGCGGGCGGGCGGGCGAAGCAAGCCGGCCGGCGAAGAGCGGCCTCCGGTTTGCCGGGTGAGGGACAGGCAAGACGAGGAGGGACAGGCCGCGGCAGGACATTGAGGAGCAGCAGTGATCACCCAGGAGCAGCTCGGTACGATGACCGGCCGTCCGGTCCACGACGCCGAAGGGCTCGACATCGGCCATGTGGAGCGCCTCCTGCTCGACGACACCACCGGCCGGCCCGAGTGGGCCCGGGTCCGCAGCGGACCGTCCGGTCCCGGTGACGTCTTCGTACCGCTGCGGGAAGCGGTGCTGTCCGGCGACCACGTGGAACTCGCGGTCACGGCGGCCGCGATCGAGACGGCCCCGGCGGCAGGAGCCGGCGGCGGCGACGTGCTCTCCGTGGCCGACGAGCAGACGCTGTTCGCGCACTACGGCATCCGGGACGCCGGGGAGCAGGTGAACGCCGACTCAGGCACGGGCTGGTCCGCCATGGACCGGGCCCAGCACATCCGCGACGGCGCGGACAGCACGGGCGGCCGCGAGGGCGCTCGTACCCGTCTGCGGGTCTACGACGCCACCTGATACGCACGCCGGTACGCCAGTGGGCACGCCGGTACGCCAGTGGGGCCGCCGGGACCCGGATGCGGGTCCCGGCGGCCCCACTGACGCGTGGGTGCCGCCGGCGGGCCTCGTCCGGCAGCGGCCCCCACGGCCCCCGCCGCCCCGGAGACCGGTCAGCCGGGCCAGGTGCCGGTCAGACGGTGCACGGCGGTGGCGCCGCCGCGGTCGACCGCCGCCTTCACGGCGGCGAAGATCGCGCCCTGGAGGGTGGCGGCCAGCAGGATCTCCCGCCAGCCGCGGTCCGCGTCGGTGGCGTCCGGGGCGTCCTCGTCGTGACCGACGACCTTCCACACCTGTTTGAAGACACCACCGGCCACGGCGCCGCTGACCGCGCCGAGCGCCAGGCCCACAGGCTTGTAGACGATCTTGGAGGCTTTCATCAACGCCTCCTGCCCCGCCGTACGAGGAGGAGCACGGCGAAGGACGCCGCCACCCCGGCGATGACCAGGCCGCGATTGCCACGCGCCTTCTCCGCCACCTCGTACGCCTTCTCGGACACCTGGGGCGGCGCCTTCTCCTGGAACTTGTCGGCCACCGCGGCCGCGGTCTGCACGATCTGCTCCTTGGTCTGCGCGGCCTTCTCCCGTACCGGCTCGGGCGTCTTCTCCTGCGCCAGGTGCAGCACCTCGGCGGCCTTGTCCTGCACCTGACTCCTCACCTGCGCCGCTTTCTCCTGCACCTGGGCCTTCACATCGGCCTTCGCCGCCAGCGCCTCGACCGTCCGGCCGAGCTCCTCACGAGTGCCCTCCACCTGCTCGCGCAGTTCTTCCGGGCCGGGCGTGGGCGTGGAGCCGTTGTCCTGCGGGTTGATGCTCATCGGTGTGCCCTCTCCTTGATTTCTGCCACATCGGCCCTGACGCTCTCGATGGCCTGTTCGGGGGCCGGCGGAGTGGCCCGGCCGATCTGCTTCTTGCCACCGGCGGCGAGCCCGGCGGCCACTGCCCCCAGCACGACCGTGACGGCCAGAGCCGCGGCCCACAGGGGCCAGAGCAGGTCCAGGGCCACGATCGCGGTGGCGGCGAGTGCTTGCAGGGCGAGGAAGCCGACCACGCCGGCTCCGCCGAACAGGCCGCCGCCCAGCCCGAACCGCTTGCCCTTCTCCTGCATCTCGGCCCGCGCCAGGCGAAGTTCCTGCCGCATCAGCTGCGAGACCTGCTCCGACGCCTGCTTGACCAGCTCCCCGACCGGCTCCTTGGACTCGGGGCCGTGGCCCGGCGGGGAAGTGGTGGATGTACTCGTCGTCGTACCTGCCCTTGGCTGCTCCGCCGTGCGGGGAGAAGAGGGGATGTGCCCGGGCTGTTGACCCGCCATGACAGCTCACTCTCCGTTCGTATCGCGGTACGGGGGATTCCCGCCGCGTACCCGGGCGTTGCCGGGCCATGCTGCGCCGCGGCGACCGGAGGTGCGCGGTGCCCGCCCCGCGCCACCGGCCACCGGCGGCTACGGGGTGCCGCCCATCTCCCTGCGGTCCTCATCGGTCCACGTCCGGGTGTCACGCGGCTGCACGTACGGCTCCTCGTCCGCGGGGTGGCCGCCGATGATGGCGCGCTCCCTGGCCATTTCCGCGTCGAACTCCAGGCCGAGCAGGATCGCCAGGTTGGTGAGCCACAGCCAGACGAGGAAGACGATCACGCCGGCGAGGGTGCCGTACGTCTTGTTGTACGAACCGAAGTTCCGTAGAGCGCGAAGCCGCCCGAGGCGATCATCCAGATGACCAGCGCGAGGAAACTGCCGGGCGTGACCCATTTGAAGCCGCGTCCCTTGGCGTTGGGCGAGGCCCAGTACAGGATCGCGACCATGACGGTGACGAGGAGGACCAGGACGGGCCACTTGGCGATGGACCACACCGTCAGGGCGGAGCTCCCGATTCCGAGCGCCGCGCCCAGTTGCCGCGCGAGGCCCCCGGTGAACACCACGATGAGCGCGCTGACGCAGGCCATGACCATCAGCACCAGCGTGACGCCCACCCGTACCGGCAGCACCTTCCACACCGGCCGTCCCTCCGGCATGTCGTACACGGCGTTGGAGGCGCGGATGAACGCGGCCACATAGCCGGACGCCGACCACAGCGCGCCCAGCAGACCGGCGATCGCCAGCACCGAGCCGGTGCCGCCGTTGCCCTGCAACTGCTCCACCGCACCGGAGATGACGTCCCGGGCCGAACCCGGGGTCATCCGCCTGAGGTTGTCCAGGATGCTCTTGGTGGCCGATTCACCGGCGATGCCCAGCAGGGAGACGAGCACCAGCAGGGCGGGGAAGAGGGACAGTACGCCGTAGTACGTCAGGCCGGCCGCGCGGTCGGACAGTTCGTCGTCCTTGAACTCCGCCACCGTGCGCCTGAGCACCGCCCACCACGACTTCTTGCGCATGTCGGTGGGCTGGTCCGGTGCGTCCCGCTCCACTCGCGGATCCGGCCCCGCTCCGTCGCCGGGCTCGGCACCGCCCCCCTCGCGGGAGTGGGCGTGCCGGTCGTGCTCGTGTCGCGTACTGCCGTGATGTCGCTGCCAGATCGGTGCCATGGCGTACGGGTAACCGCAATTCCGCGCCGGACACCGGGCGGCACCGGCAGGTTGGAGCCCGCACCACCGGGTCCGTCGAGCGCCCGCGGACGCTCGACGGACCCGGGTGCCCGCCCCCCGGCCTGCCGGCCGCGGGCGCGGGACGCACGATCGGTCAGGTGCGGTAGGCGTAGTAGTTCGCGTTCGGGTACGACGCGACGATGCTCGCCACCGACTTCCGGTACGTGTTGTTGGAGTGGTACGTCAGGTACGGCGTGCCCCAACGGTCCCGGTAGGAGACCATCATGGTGTGGTCCTTCGACCCGTCCCGGTTGAAGTCCACCTGGAGAACGTCACCGACGCCCATCTCCCAGACATTGGAGAGATTGGTCGTCCGCCGGTTGGACAGGGAGAACCAGGACCACTCGTTCACGCCCACCCAGGAGAGGGTGTTGCCGAGCTTCGGGTCGCTCCACCACTTGCGGTAGTCGTCCCACGAGCCGGGGGCGTGCTTCCAGCCGCCCGCCTTCAGCGCCTGGCTGACGAAGTTGGTGCAGTCGCCACCGGCGCCGGCCCCGTCGAACGACGGATAGGCGGTGTTGTACCTGCTCCAGTGCTTCTCGGTGTACGCCGCCATGGCCGCGTAGTCGTAGCCGTTGGCGTTGGTGGTCGGCTTGGCCGCCGGCTGGCGCCAGGGCCGCTTGGTGGAGGCGGTGGTGGCGACCGGCAGCCCCTCGTCGGCGGTCGTCCGGACCATCGGCGTCTTCAGCGGTGCGTTGACCGCCCCCAGGCCGGTGTCCGTGGAGCGTATGCCGGTCAGCGCCCACTTGCCGTCCGCCGCCTGGGCGAAGGTGAGTTCGTGGTGCGCCTGGAAGCCGGTGGTGCGCGGCTCGTTGCCACGTATTTTCTTGTACGTGAGCGTGGTGGTCTCGGTCACCCGGACCGCGGCCTTGCCGTCACGCACCTTGGTGCTGTTCACCGTGACATCGGTGTCGGCGGCGGTGTACGCCTCGCCCAGGTCGCGGAGCCGCTTCTTCCGGTCGCGCAGCGAGGACCAGGCGCCGCCCTCCGACCGGAACAGGCCGGAGGACAGGTGGGCCTTGCGCTCGGCGGGCGGTGCAGACCGCCGGGTCTGCCGGCTGTCCAGCAGGGCCGCCGTACGCTCCGTCAGCACGGCATCGGCGAGCCGCCCGAAGGATTCGGTGGTGGCGCGGTCGACCTCGCCCGAAGCGGCCGGAGCGGCCGGTTCGTACCACGAGGCGCCTGCGGTGGCGGGCAGTACGACGGCGGCGGCGGCGACCGCCAGCACGGCGCCGACCGTAGCCCTGAACGTCGATTTCTTCACGAAGACTTTCCCCTTGTCACCCCGGTCAACGCATGGATCGGGGGACGGAATCTTCGCATGAACCACAGGGGTGTGAAGAGACTGTGTGTGTTGCAGAATCGCCACAAGATGCGCCGGTCGGCAACCGAGGCTACTTGTGAGTACGTCCCCCGCGCGCTCACCGGCGCAGGAACCTCCGCGCGGGGGCTGGGCCCGGAGCCGGGCGGCTCGGCCCGCGCCCCGTCTGCGGCCTTCTCGAATCCATGATCAAACAAGGGGTGCGGGCGGAGGGCGGCGGCGGGCCCGCGCGCGGGTCTTCACAACTCGGAATCCGGACGGGCGCGAAGAGGGACGATCGCGCGTTCTATATTCATATCGTCATGCTGGATGAAAGCATGTCTTTCCCTCGCGCCGAGAGAAGCCACACCAATGACCCGAAGTACCCGCGGCCGCCGACGAGCCCGCAGCCACAAGCGCAACCGTACTGCGCTGATGTCCGTGTCCGCGTTGGTGGTCGTGTCGGTCCTGTTCTTCCTCGGAAGGATGCTGACCGGCGGTTCGGACAGCCCGGCCGTGGCGAAGGGCAACACCGACGACGGCTCGGTGGCCGGGTCGAAGGGCGACGGGCCGGGCGCCGGGCCCAACCGCCGCAAGGACGAGAAGCCGTGGGACGGCAAGGTCGAGGTGCTGGGCGACGGCTCGACGTCGTACACCGGTCCGCAGCCGGGCCAGCTGAAACCGAAGAAGCTCAAACCGGGTCAAAAGCCTCCGCAGTTCGTGGTGTTCTCCTGGGACGGCGCGCTGGAGGGCGACGATCACCTCTTCTCCCACTTCCGTCAGGTGGCGAAGGAGAGCGATGCCCACATGACGTTCTTCCTCACGGGCATCTATCTGCTACCCAAGACGAAGAGTGAGCTGTACGACCCGCCGCAGCACAACCGGGGCGCCGCCGCCATCTCGTACCCCACCGACGAGCACATCAGGACCACGCTGACGCAGCTGGGCGGTGCCTGGAAGGACGGCCACGAGATCGGCTCGCACTTCAACGGTCATTTCTGCGGCGCAGGCGGCGGTGACGACTGGAGCGTCAAGGAGTGGAAGAGCGAAATCCGGCAGACGTACGACTTCGTCAAGAAGTGGAAGAGCAACACCGCCTTCACCGACATGCCGCCGCTGCCCTTCGACCCCGACCGGGAATTCGTCGGCGGCCGTGCCCCCTGCCTGGAAGGCCAGAAGACGCTCATACCGGCGAGCAAGGAATTCGACTGGCGCTATGACGCCAGTTCGCCGGGCGGATTCCAGGTCTGGCCGAGCAAGAAGGACGGCATCTGGGATTTCCCGCTCCAGCTGCTGCCGTACCCGGGCAAGGACATCCAGGTGCTGTCCATGGACTTCAACTTCCTCTACAACCAGTCCGAGGGGAAGACGGACGGCGACCCCGCCCAGTACCCCACCTGGAAGCAGACGACCAAGGACGCCTACAGCAACGGGTTCAACCGCGTCTACAACGGCAGCCGGGCGCCGCTGTTCATCGGCAACCACTTCGAGCAGTGGAACGGCGGCATCTACATGGAGGCCGTCGAGGAGCTGATGCGGGACGTGTGCCCGCGCAAGGACGTCGAGTGCGTGTCCTTCAAGGAGCTGACCGACTGGATGGACGTCCAGGACCCGCGGGTGCTGGAGCAGCTGCGCTCGCTGGACCCGGGGCAGGCACCGTCCTGGAAGACGCTGGTGAAGTAACGGCCGGCCGGGCCCGCGGCCCGCGGGCGGCGGCAGGGGCCGCCGCCGCCCTCACGGGCGCGCCGCCACCGCCGTCATGTAGTCCCGCCAGATGTCGACCGGAAGGGGACTGCCGGGCTCCGTGTCGGAGCCGGCAACGCCGTCCAGCGGCAGCAGGTCCAGCTTGCGCAGGTCCATCCGGTACAGCACGACGGCCGTGGCCTCGCGCTCGGTGTACCCGACGAACCAGGCGGCTTTGTTGTCCTCCGTCGTCCCGGTCTTGCCCGCCGGCCGCAGGCCCGGCACCTGTGCCTTCACGCCCGTGCCCCTCTCCACGACGCCCTTCAGGGCTTCGGTCACCTGCCGCGACACCTCGGCGGTGAAGGCGCGCCGCGGGCGGACGGCCGGCAGCGGGATGCCGTTGCCGTTACGCGTCACCCGGACCACCGAGTACGGCTCCGTACGCATGCCCCCCGCGGCGAAGGTGCCGTACGCCGTGGCCATCCGGATGGCGCTGGGCGTCGAGTTGCCGAGCGAGAAGGCGGGCACCTGCCGGCCGAGGCTGGAGGGCAGCAGACCGGCGTTCTGGGCGTGGTGGCGCACCCGGTCCAGGCCGACGTCCATGCCGAGCTGGAGGAACGGCGAGTTGACGGAGTTCACCATCGCCGTGTCCAGGCTGATGCTGCTGCCCCACGACTTGCCGCCGTCGTTCTTGCCCTTCACGATCTTGCCGTTGCGGTCCCAGTAGGGGCCCTCGGGAGTCATCACGGAGGCGTTGTGCTGGCCGTTGTACAGGCTGGCGGGTGTGACGGGCAGGCGCGGCCCGTCACGGTCGCGCAGGACACCGTCGGTGAGCGCCGCCGCGTAGACGAAGGGGGCGAAGGCGGAGCCGGCCGGGACCGTCACGGCGTTGGACTCGTTGAACCCCTGCTTGAGGAATCCCGGACCGCCGTACAGGGCCAGGATCTTCCCGTCGGTACCGATGGTCGTCGCGCCCGTCCTGACGTAGGTGTCGGCCTTGCGCTCCTTCGGGTCCAGTTTGGCGCGGGCCGCGCGCACCGACTTGTCCAGGGCCTCGGTCTTCTTCTTGTCGAAGGTGGTGTAGATCTGGAGGCCGCCGAGGTCGAATTCGGCGTCCGACAGCTTTCCGTTGCGGGTGACGTACGACTTGGCCACTTCGACGAGGTAGCCCTGCTGGCCGCTCAGGTCGGTACGTCCGCCGGTCACCTGGGTGGGTTCGGGGAACTCGGTGAATTCGGCCCGCTCCGCCGGTGAGAGCCGGCCGATCTCGACCATCCGGTCCAGGGTCCACTTCCAGCGTTCCTCGGCCCTCGCGCGGTTCCCGCCGCCGAGCTCCGGGTCGTACAGTCCGGCGCCCTTCAGCAGGGACGCCAGGAACGCGCCCTCGCTGGCGTTCAGCTGGGACGCTTCCTTGCCGTAGTAGGCCTGGGAGGCGCGCTGGATGCCGTAGGTGCCGCGGCCGAACCAGCTGGTGTTGAGATATCCCTCAAGGATCTCGTCCTTGCTGAATTTGTTGTCCACCTTGAGCGCGAGCATCATTTCGGTGAACTTGCGGGAGAATGTCTGGTCCTGGCTCAGGTAGGCGTTCTTCACGTACTGCTGGGTGATGGTGGAGCCGCCCTGCGTCTCGCCGCCTCCGGCCATGCGGGTGACCGCGCGCATGATGCCGGAGGGGGAGATGCCGGGGTCCTCGTAGAAACTCGCGTTCTCCGCGGCCAGGACCGCCCAGCGGACGTCCTCGGGTACCTTGTCGAGCGGCATCTCCTGGCGGCTCACCCAGCCGGTCCGTGCCATTTTCGAACCGTCGGCCCAGTAGTAGATATTGTCCTGCTGGGTGGCGAAGGAGTTCAGGTCCGCGGGTATGTCCGTACGCCAGTAGGCCACCGCCAAACCGGTCGTCATGAGTCCGGTACTCACCAGCACGGCGCCCAGCACCTGCCGCCAGGACGGTATCCAGCGGTGGTAGCCCGTCCGGCCCGGACGCGGGTAGTGCGGCCGTACGCGCCGCAGGAACGCCTGCACCCGGTCGGCCGGCACCCAGGACGGCAGCGTCCGGGACGTGACCCACCCGGTCACCAGCGCCCAGGCCGCAACCAGGGCGCGGTGCGGGCCGCGCCCGGCCCGCACCGCCCCCCGTGATCCGCCGGACGCCCCCGCCTGCCGCGCTCGGCCGGCTTGCCCCGCTTACCCATACGAGATCACCGCAGCCCTATACACGACGACACACCCAACCGCCGTAGCCGACATCGTTCCCCCCCAAGAAGTTCACATTGTCGGCTCGCTGTCCCCACAGCCTCCCGACGGAATCAGCTTACGGAAGGGTGAAAGGCGGATCTTCGCCCACCCCGCCGTGACAGAGTGGACAGACGCGGGGGCGGCGCGGCAGGTTCCCTGTTCAGATGTCGCGGAAGATCTCGATCTGCGCGCCCACCGAGTTGAGGCGCTCCGCCAGGTCCTCGTAGCCCCGGTTGATGACATAGACGTTGCGCAGTACGGACGTGCCCTCGGCCGCCATCATCGCCAGCAGGACGACCACGGCGGGCCGCAGCGCCGGCGGGCACATCATCTCGGCCGCGCGCCACCGGGTCGGGCCCTCCACCAGCACGCGATGGGGGTCCAGCAGTTGCAGGCGGCCGCCGAGGCGGTTGAGGTCCGTCAGGTAGATCGCGCGGTTGTCGTAGACCCAGTCGTGGATCAGGGTCTGGCCCTGGGCGACGGCCGCGATCGCCGCGAAGAAGGGCACGTTGTCGATGTTCAGCCCGGGGAACGGCATCGGGTGGATCTTGTCGATCGGCGCTTCCAGCTTGGAGGGCCGTACGGTCAGGTCCACCAGCCGGGTGCGCCCGTTGTCCGCCTCGTACTCGCCGCTGCGGTCGTGGTCGAGGCCCATCTCCTCCAGTACGGCGAGCTCGATCTCCAGGAACTCGATCGGGACCCGGCGGATCGTCAGCTCGGAGCCCGTCACGACGGCCGCCGCGAGCAGGCTCATCGCCTCGACCGGGTCCTCGGACGGCGAGTAGTCGACGTCCACGTCGATGTTCGGTACGCCGTGCACGGTCAGCGTGGTCGTGCCGACGCCGTCGACCCGTACGCCGAGGGCCTCCAGGAAGAAGCACAGGTCCTGGACCATGTAGTTGGACGAGGCGTTGCGGATGACGCTCACGCCGTCGTGGCGAGCGGCCGCGAGCAGCGCGTTCTCGGTCACCGTGTCGCCGCGCTCGGTCAGCACGATCGGACGGTCCGGCCCCGCCGACGGCTCCACCACCGCGTGGTAGATGCCCTCGGTCGCGGTGATGTCCAGACCGAAGCGCCGGAGCGCGATCATGTGCGGCTCGATGGTGCGCGTGCCGAGGTCGCAGCCGCCCGCGTACGGCAGTTTGAAGTGGTCCATGCGGTGGAGCAGGGGGCCGAGGAACATGATGATGCTGCGGGTGCGGCGCGCCGCCTCCGCGTCCATGGAGTCCATGTCGAGCCGCGCGGGCGGGACGATCTCCAGGTCCTTGCCGTCGTTGATCCAACGGGTGCGTACGCCGATGGAGTTGAGCACCTCCAGCAGGCGGTAGACCTCCTCGATGCGCGCGACGCGCCTCAGTACGGTGCGGCCCTTGTTGAGCAGCGAGGCGCAAAGCAGCGCCACGCACGCGTTCTTGCTCGTCTTCACGTCGATCGAGCCGGAAAGCCGCCGTCCGCCCACCACACGCAGATGCATCGGTCCCGCGTACCCCAACGAGACGATTTCACTGTCCAGAGCCTCGCCGATGCGGGCGATCATCTCAAGGCTGATGTTCTGGTTGCCGCGTTCGATGCGGTTCACGGCACTCTGGCTGGTGCCCAGCGCCTCGGCGAGTTGAGTCTGTGTCCAGCCCCGGTGCTGACGGGCGTCACGGATGAGCTTGCCGATGCGTACGAGGTAGTCGTCTGCCATAGCGGCAGGTTATCTCAGATATGAGATGCCGCATTCCGGGGGGAGTCCATGGCGCGGCGCGGCGGCGGTCCGGGCATGACCGAATCGCGGTCATGTACTAGAGTTATCTCGACATCGAGATATCTGCCGAAGGCGTACCGGAGCCGCCGACCGGTAAGGGTGACCTAACTAAGTCTTACCTTAGCGGATGGCCAGGGGGTCGTGGCGGCAGGATGCGGTAGAAACGCGCACATTGAAGAAGGAGACTGTCGTGTCGGCGAACAGCTTCGACGCCCGCAGCACGCTGCGCGTGGGCGACGAGTCGTACGAGATCTTCAAGCTGGACAAGGTCGAGGGCTCCGCTCGCCTCCCTTACAGCCTGAAGGTGCTGCTGGAGAACCTGCTCCGCACCGAGGACGGCGCGAACATCACCGCCGACCACATCCGGGCGATCGGCGGCTGGGACTCCCAGGCGCAGCCCAGCCAGGAGATCCAGTTCACGCCCGCCCGCGTGATCATGCAGGACTTCACCGGCGTGCCCTGTGTCGTCGACCTCGCCACCATGCGCGAGGCCGTCAAGGAGCTCGGCGGCGACCCGGCGAAGATCAACCCGCTGGCCCCGGCCGAGCTGGTCATCGACCACTCCGTCATCGCCGACAAGTTCGGCACCGCCGGCGCCTTCCAGCAGAACGTCGAGCTGGAGTACGGCCGCAACAAGGAGCGCTACCAGTTCCTGCGCTGGGGCCAGACCGCCTTCGACGAGTTCAAGGTCGTCCCCCCGGGCACCGGCATCGTCCACCAGGTCAACATCGAGCACCTGGCCCGCACCGTCATGGTCCGTAACGGCCAGGCGTACCCCGACACCCTCGTCGGCACCGACTCGCACACCACGATGGTCAACGGCCTCGGCGTGCTGGGCTGGGGCGTCGGCGGCATCGAGGCCGAGGCCGCGATGCTCGGCCAGCCGGTCTCCATGCTCATCCCGCGCGTCGTCGGCTTCAAGCTGACCGGCGAGCTGCCGGCCGGCACCACCGCCACCGACCTGGTCCTCACGATCACCGAGATGCTGCGCAAGCACGGCGTCGTCGGCAAGTTCGTCGAGTTCTACGGTGAGGGCGTCGCCGCCACCTCGCTCGCGAACCGCGCCACCATCGGCAACATGTCGCCGGAGTTCGGCTCCACCGCCGCGATCTTCCCGATCGACGACGAGACGCTGAAGTACCTGCGCCTGACCGGCCGCGACGCGCAGCAGGTCGCGCTCGTCGAGGCGTACGCCAAGGAGCAGGGCCTCTGGCTCGACCCGGCCGCCGAGCCCGACTTCTCCGAGAAGCTGGAGCTCGACCTGTCGACGGTCGTCCCGTCGATCGCCGGCCCGAAGCGTCCGCAGGACCGTATCGTCCTCGCCAACGCCGCCCAGCAGTTCGCCCTGGACGTCCGCAACTACGTCTCGGACGACGAGGAGGCGGGCAAGGAGTCCTTCCCGGCCTCCGACTCCCCGGCCGAGCACAACGGCGTACCGACCCGGCCGACCCTGGTCACGGCCGCCGACGGTTCGACGTACGAGATCGACCACGGCGCCGTCACCGTCGCCGCGATCACCTCCTGCACCAACACCTCGAACCCGTACGTCATGGTCGCCGCGGCGCTCGTGGCCAAGAAGGCGGTCGAGAAGGGCCTGACCCGCAAGCCGTGGGTCAAGACCACCCTCGCCCCGGGCTCGAAGGTCGTCACCGACTACTTCGACAAGGCGGGCCTGACCCCGTACCTCGACAAGGTCGGCTTCAACCTCGTCGGCTACGGCTGCACCACCTGCATCGGCAACTCGGGCCCGCTGCCCGAAGAGGTCTCGAAGGCGGTCAACGACAACGACCTCGCGGTCACGTCCGTCCTCTCGGGCAACCGCAACTTCGAGGGCCGCATCAACCCCGACGTGAAGATGAACTACCTGGCCTCCCCGCCGCTGGTCGTCGCGTACGCCATCGCGGGCTCCATGAAGGTGGACATCACCAAGGACGCCCTGGGCATCGACCAGGACGGCAAGCCGGTCTACCTCGCGGACATCTGGCCCACCGAGGCCGAGGTCAACGACGTCGTCGCCAACTCCATCGGCGAGGATATGTTCAACAAGTCCTACTCCGACGTCTTCGCGGGCGACGCCCAGTGGCAGGCGCTGGAGATCCCCACCGGCAACACCTTCGAGTGGGACAACGAGTCGACGTACGTCAGGAAGCCCCCGTACTTCGAGGGCATGACGATGGAGACGACCCCGGTCGCCGACATCTCCGGCGCCCGCGTCCTCGCCAAGCTGGGGGACTCGGTCACCACCGACCACATCTCCCCGGCCGGCGCCATCAAGGCCGACACCCCGGCCGGCCAGTACCTCACGGAGCACGGCGTCGAGCGCCGTGACTTCAACTCCTACGGCTCGCGCCGTGGCAACCACGAGGTCATGATCCGCGGCACGTTCGCCAACATCCGCCTGCGCAACCAGATCGCGCCGCGTACGGAAGGCGGCTTCACCCGCGACTTCACCCAGCCCGACGCCCCGGTGTCGTACATCTACGACGCCTCGCAGAACTACCAGGCCGCCGGCGTCCCGCTGGTCATCCTGGCGGGCAAGGAGTACGGCTCGGGCTCGTCCCGCGACTGGGCGGCCAAGGGCACCGCGCTGCTCGGCGTCAAGGCCGTCATCGCCGAGTCGTACGAGCGCATCCACCGCTCGAACCTCATCGGCATGGGCGTCCTTCCGCTCCAGTACCCGGTGGGCGCCTCGGCGGCCGCGCTGGGTCTGACCGGCGAGGAGACCTTCGAGATCACCGGCGTCACCGGTCTGAATGACGGCGGCATCCCGGACACGCTGAAGGTCAAGGCCGTCAGCCCGGCCGGCGAGACGGTCGAGTTCGACGCGAAGCTGCGCATCGACACGCCCGGCGAGGCGGACTACTACCGCAACGGCGGCATCCTCCAGTACGTGCTGCGGTCGCTGATCCGCAACTAGTCCTCACCGCAGGACGCCGAAGGGCCGCACCCCGCCGGGGTGCGGCCCTTCACGCGTCTCACCGCTTGGTCAAAGCGCGCCGTTCCTGACGGCGGTGACGAAGGGCGCCCAGCCCGCGGCCCGGAAGACGAGCGCGGGCCCCCCGGGCGCGGTCTTGCTGTCGCGGACGGGTATGACGCCGCCGGGGCAGTCGTCGGCGACCTCGACGCAGTCGCCCCCGTCGCCGTTGCTGTACGAGGACTTGCGCCACGTGGCTGTGCTCAGGTCATGTGTGGTGATCATGTGTCGTGTAGTCCTTCGCCGCCGACTCGATCAGGGCCAGGGACGCCTCCGGCGACAGCGCGGCGGCCCTGGCCAGATCGTAGGCCGATCGGAACTGGGCGACCAGGGCAGGTTCTTCGACGAGCTGGCCGGTATAGGAGCCTTCGGTGTAGACGACGGGCGGCTCGTCGGTGAAGTCCATCAGGGACACGTTGGTGTTGAGGAAGGGATGCGGTCCGGCACTGAACGGCATGACCTGGAGCACGACATGGGGCCGTGCGTGCGCCGCCTTGAGGAGATGCGTGAGCTGGCCGTGCATGACGGCGCGACCGCCGACCGGCACGCGGAGCATGGCCTCGTGGACGATCACCCAGAACACCGGCGCCGTGGGTGAGTCGAGCAGCTCCGCCCGTTCCATTCTGGTGCTGACGTGCCCCTCGATCACCGACTGCGCGGCGAACGGGTGGGCGCCACAGGTCAGCGCCCGCGCGTAGCCCTCCGTCTGCAACAGCCCCGGAACCAGCATCGACCCGAACTGGCTGATCGCCGTCGCCCGCTGCTGCAAGTCCGCCGCGTCGGCGAAGTACTCGGCGACCTTCGACTTGCGTGCGAGGCGGCACAGGCGCTGGAGGTGCTCACCACTTCCCAGCACGCCGTCGAGCATCTTTGACAGGTCGAGTTGAGGCCGCCGCGTCGCGCCCTCCAACTGGCCGATGTACGCGCCGGAGCAGAAGACCCGCTCCCCGAGCTGCTCCTGCGAGTGCCCGCCGGCTTCGCGCAGGCGGCGCAGTTCCGAGCCGTAGAACGACCTCGGGTCGGTGTACGGATCGAGGTCGTTGGGCTGAGGCATGGGCAACACTCCTTCCGCGCACACCGAGCGTAGCCGCCCGCAGTGACACTGCGCACACGAATGATTACAACACTGTGGCGGACGCGGGGACGGGGAGGACCGGCCGCCGGGCCGGTCCTCCCCATGCCCGGGGTCACCTCAGGAGTTCCACCTCGGCGAGAGTCGCCGGTCCGTCCGCCACCAGCCGGTACTTCTCGTACCGGTGCGGGCCGGCGACGCTGAAGACGCGGGTCTGGTGGTCCCAGGCGAAGGACTCTCCCGTACGCCTGTCGAGGTCACTCCACGTCTCACCGTCCTGCGAGCCCTGGAGCACCCAGCCTCCAGGGGCCTTGGCGCGCTCCGAGGAGGTGAGGGTGTACTGGAGGGCGCGGGTGTCCGGCTTCACCGGCAGGTCGAGGCTCTCGAACTGCGCGTTCGTGGCCGACGAGTTGTCGAACAGCGGACCGGAGCCCGTGATCGCGTCCCCGCGCGGCGACGGCACCTTGTCGTCCTCGGTGATGGAGACGGGCGCGGCCTTCCTGCCCGTGCCCCACGACGACGGTTCGGGGCCCATGTCGAACTCCAGCGTTCCGCCGCGCGCGAGCACGCTGTGCGGGAGCGCGGTGGACTTCCACGGCTTGCCGTTGACCTTCAGGCCCTGGACGTAGATGTTCTTCGCGCTGTTCTTCGGGGCCCTGACCACCAGGTCGCGGCCGTTCTCCAAGTGGACGGTGGTCTTGGTGAAGAGGGGCGAGCCGATCGCGTACTCGCCGCTGCCCATCACCAGCGGATAGAACCCGAGCGCGGAGAAGAGGTACCAGGCGGACTGCTCGCCGTTGTCCTCGTCGCCGTGGTAGCCCTGGCCGATCTCGCTGCCGGTGTAGAGGCGGGAGAGGACCTCGCGGACCTTCTCCTGGGTCTTCCAGGGCTGCGAGGCGGCGTTGTACATGTACGTCGCGTGGTGGGCCACCTGGTTGCTGTGCCCGTACATGCCCATCCGTACGTCGCGCGCCTCCGTCATCTCGTGGATGACCCCGCCGTACGAGCCGGCGAACTCGGGGGACGCCGTCTCCGGGGTGGAGAAGTAGCGGTCGAGCTTGTCGCCGAGACCGGCGCGGCCGCCGTAGAGATTGGCCAGGCCGCGCGAGTCCTGGGGCGCGGTGAAGGCGTAGCCCCAGCCGTTGGTCTCGGTGTAGTCGTAACCCCAGACGCGGGGGTCGAACTTCTCCGACGGCACGCGCCAGTCGCCCTTGAGGTCGCGGCCCTGGAAGAAGCCGGCTCTGTCGTCGAAGAGCTTGACGTAGTTGCGGGCGCGGTTGAGGAAGTACGCGGACTCCTCCTTGTAGCGCGCCTTCTTCGTCTTCTCGTGGAGCGCCTCGCCCATCTTCGCGAGGCCGTAGTCGTTGAGGTACCCCTCCAGGGACCAGGAGAGGCCCTCGTGCGTCTCGGTGGAGGCGTACCCGAGGAACGGGGACGTCTTCATGCCCTTGCGGCCCACACCGGAGGAGGGCGGCACGACGGTGGCGTTCTTGAGCGCCGCCTCGTACGCCGCCTCCGCGTCGAAGTCCACGCCCTTGACGTACGCGTCGGCGAACGCCACGTCGGAGCTGGTGCCGGTCATCAGGTCGGCGTAACCGGGCGAGGACCAGCGGGAGATCCATCCGCCGTCCTTGTACTGCTGGACGAAGCCGTCGACGAGCCGGCCCGCCTTCTTCGGGGTGAGGAAGGAGTACGCCGGCCACGTCGTCCGGTAGGTGTCCCAGAAACCGTTGTTGACGTACACCTCACCGTCGACGATCTTCGCGCCGGTGTGGGTGGGCGTGTCGGGGCCGGTCTGCTTGGAGAAGGGGCTCGCGTACTGCTGCTTGGGGCGGGCCTTGGTGCCGGTGTTCTCGAAGCCCGAGTTCGGATACAGGTACAGCCGGTAGAGGCTGGAGTAGAGCGTCGTGAGCTGGTCGCGGCTCGCGCCCTCGACCTCGACGCGGCCGAGGAGGGCGTCCCAGGCGTCCTGCGCGCGGTCCTTGATCCGTTCGAAGGATGTGCCCGCCGGGATCTCGTCGGCGAGGTTCTTCTTCGCCTGGTCCACACTGATGAGTGAAGTCGCCAGCCGCAGGGTCACCTGACGGTCGGCGCCCGGCGCGAAGCGCAGGTAGCCGGTCACGTCGTTGCCCCCGCCGCCGCTGAGCTTGCCGCTCCCGGTGACCGGCGCGTCGAAGACGCCGTACACGAAGAGCCTGGTGGCGCCGGTGGACAGGCCGCTCTTGACGTCCGAGAAGCCGGTGAAGGAGCGGGTGGCCGGGTCGAGGGTGAGCCCGCCGTCGTTCGACACGTTGTCGAATATGACGCTCGCGTCCTTGCCCGGATAGGTGAACCGCATCATCGCCGCGTGGTCGGTCGGGGTCACCTCGGCCTTCAGGCCGTTCTCGAAGGTGACGCCGTACTCGTGCGCCTTCGCGGTCTCCTTCTCGTGCCGGAAGGGCAGGGCCCGCGCTTTGCGGCCGGCGTCCGGGGTGCCCGCCACGGCGGACGGCATCAGCTGGAACGTCTGCCGGTCACCCATCCAGGGGCTCGGCTCGTGGCTCGCGCTGAACGCCTGGATGGTGGGGAGGTTGTCGCTGTTGTTGGCGCGGGCATAGTCGTAGAGCCAGCTCGTGGAGGCGGCGTTGGTCACCGGCGTCCAGAAGTTGAACCCGTGCGGGACGGCGGTGGCGGGGATGTTGTTGCCGCGGGAGTAGGCGCCGCTGGAGTGGGTGCCTCGGGTGGTCGACACGTAGTCGGACAGGTGCGCCAGGCGCTTCTCGGGGGCCTTGGGGCGGATGACGATGTCGTCGACCCAGCCGCTGAACTTCGCGGGCCCCTTAGGCGAGTCGTACGCCACCAGCACCCGGTCGACGGTCCTGCCGGCCGCGACCGCGCCGATCCGCGACGCCTTGTGGTTCCACTGGTTCACGTACAGCGTCTTGGACGCGCCCTGGCCCTGCGGGGACAGGACCGCACCGTGCTGGTCGACGGCGCGCAGCTCACTCAGATAGGTGCCGTCCGTGAAGGCCAGGTCGACCGACACGTTGGTGGCGGGGTAATCGAGGTCGGTCTCGGGGAGGGACGGGAAGACCCGGTACGACAGCTCGGTGTCCCGCGTGACGCGCGTGTCGACGTCGAAGACCTTGTTGTACGAGTACGCCCGGCCCTCCGGCTTGTGCGTGCCGGCGTACCGCAGCGCGCGCTTTCCCGTGAAGCCCGCGCCCGCCTTGGCGGCGGGGGAGCCCGAAGGGCCCCGGTCGACCTGGCTGCGCATGTCGGCCGGGGCGGGCGGGGAGGTGTCACCGTTCGAGAACTGAACGTCCGCCAGTTGGGTGATGCCCGACGCGCCGTTGTTGCGGGTGATGTCGAGCCGGTAGTGCGCGTACGCCGTCGTGTTCGTGAAACTGAAGCTCTTTGTCTCGAACCGCTTCGCGAAGGTCTGCCCCTCGCGGGAGTCGAGGACCTTCCACTCCTTGCCGTCGGCCGACCCCTTCAGGGTCCAGTCCCTCGGATCGCGCTCGGCGTGGTCGTTGGCCGAAGTGAGGGCGTACGTCACCACCTGGGCCGGTTCGTCCAGATCGAACTCGATCCAGCCCGACGGCTCGAAGGCCAGCCACTTGGTGGCCGGCTGGACATCGACGAGGTTCTCCTTCACCTCGCCGCCGCCGGTGTTCTCGCCGCCGGCCCGCAGCTCGACGACCCGGTCGGTCACATTGCCCGGGATTCCGGAGCTGTACCCGCCGTCGACCCCTGACGCACGCTGCGTGCCGTCCGGTGCCACTTCCACCGTATTGCGCCAGTCCGGCTGGGATTCGTCCGCCTCGAAGGACGTACTGAAGGAGGAGCTGAAGGAAGGCGGAGCGGCCGGCTCCGGCGTCGCCGGCCGGTGGGGCTGGGCAACGGCCGCCGAAGGCGCCGTGACCACGAGCAGGAGGGCGGTCGCCGCGACGGCGACCGCGGTGGGGCCGTGCGCGTACCGAGGTCTGTACTGCATCCCGGGCTTTTCCTCCCCTTGGACAACGTTGTCATGAGCGGTGCAACGGGGTCCAGTAGGGAGCCAAGTCGCCGATGGTGTCAAGGGTGTTGTACGGGACCGGGGAGGCGAAGGGGGCGCGCCGCGTTTGCGCAGCCACTCGGGCGACTACGTGCGCGTTCCAGATATCCGCGAGGTCTCAACTCGGGAAAGCTTGCCGTCCAACCTTGCTTTCGATCTTGCTCAGTTGACCGGAAGTGGACTATACCTGTCGGCGTCCGCAACGCAGCTTTGCGGAAGCGGACCAGGGGGACCGGGAGCAGTGGGGGAAGCCGTGCGACGGTTGCCGAACGCTGTGTCCGTACTTTCTGCAACTCAGCACGACCCAGCGTCATTTGACTGCGGTGGCGGGGCCCTTCGCCTAGGCGATAAGTACGGGCGACCGGTACACCGCCTGAGTCCTGGAGAAGGCGAGGACTTGAGCATGGGATCCACCTCCGCCCACAACAATGAGGGCCTTGGCCGTCGCGATCTGATCAAGCGGTCGGCCGCACTCGGCCTGATCGCTGTTCCGACGATGAGCTTCCTGTCGGCCTGCGCGAGCGGCGACAGCGGCGGCGACGAGAAGGTCGACAAGGGCAAGAAGACCGAGAAGAACCCGCTGGGTGTCAACGAGAAGGCGGGCATGGAAGCCGTCATCTTCGACGGCGGTTTCGGCACCAAGTACGTCGAGGACGCCGTCAAGGACTACGAGGCCAGCTACGGCAAGGTCAAGTTCAAGGCGACCCAGGACATCCAGCCGCTGCTCCAGCCCCGCATGGTCGGCGGCAACCCGCCGGACCTGGTCGACAACTCCGGCGCCAAGCAGATGGACGCCGCGACGCTCATCGCCAAGGACCAGCTCGCCGAGCTCACCCCGCTGCTCGACGCCGCGTCCTTCGACGACCCGTCCAAGAAGGTCCGGGACATCCTCGTCCCCGGCACCATCGAGATGGGCCAGTACGGCGACGAGAAGGTCTGGCGCCTCAACTACGCCTTCACCACGTTCGGTGTCTGGTACTCCAAGAAGCTGCTCGCCGACAACGAGTGGGAGTACCCGAAGACCTGGGACGAGATGCTCGCCCTGTGCAAGAAGGCCAAGGCCAAGGGCATCGCCGGCTGGACCTACGCGGGCAAGCACCCGTACTACATCCCCTTCACGCTCTACCCCTTCATCGCCAAGATCGGCGGCTGGGACGTGATGAAGGCGATCGACAACCTCGAACCGAACGCGTGGAAGCACGACGCGGTCAAGAAGGCGTTCGAGGCGTACTACGAGCTGGCCGCCAAGGGCTACATCCTCAAGGGCACGCCGGGTCTGGACCACATCCAGTCGCAGACCCAGTGGACCAAGGGCAAGGCGCTGTTCATCCCCAACGGCTCCTGGGTGGAGAACGAGGCCGCGCCGACCACGCCCAAGGACTTCGGGATGACGATGGCCCCGCCGTCCAGTCTCGACAGCTCCGACAAGATGCCGTTCGAGACCATCTGGGCGCAGGCCGGTGAGCCGTTCATCGTCCCGAAGCAGGGCAAGAACACCGAGGGCGGCATGGAGCTGCTCCGGATCATGCTCAGCAAGAAGCACGCGCAGAACTTCGCCACCCTGGTGAAGTCCCTCACCTGTGTCGCGGGCGCCACCGAGGGCATGGACCTCCCGCCGGGCCTCGCCTCCTCCAGCGACGCGCTCGACGCGGCCGGCGAGAACGTCGTCAACCCGCGTCTGCCCGACTGGTACCAGACGCTGCACAAGGAGAGCGTCGGCGGCGCCCTCGCCGAACTGATGGCCGGCCGCATGAAGCCGGACGAGGCCATCAAGAAGATCCAGGACGCGGCCGACAAAACGGCCAAGGACGACGCGGTCAAGAAGTACAAGCACGCCTAGTGTTCACGTCTGCGACTGATCAGTAGGGGAACGAACATGGAGCGGGGCGAGCATGGCCAGTGACAGCCGCGCGGTGACCGACGACGTCCGGAAGGACGCCGGGGGCACGGCGGGAACACCACCGGGAAGGCCAGGAGGCGGGGGGTTCAAGTCCTCTCCCCGCTACCGGACTTTCGTCAAGTACCGGTTCATCTCGGGGTTCCTGGTGGTGCCCCTGGTGCTGTACGCGATTCTGGTCATCTCGCCCTTCCTCCAGACCTTCTATTACTCCCTGACGGACTGGACCGGCTACAGCAGCGACTTCTCGGTCATCGGTTTCGACAACTTCAGCAAACTGTTCGAGGACGACCTTTTCTGGAAGTCGCTTCAGCACAACATCGTGCTGCTGATCGGGATGCCGCTCCTCGCACTCGGCCTCGGGCTCTTCTTCGCCTTCATGCTCAATGTCGGCGGACGGCACAAGCGCGGTGAAGCGGCCTCCGGAGTGCGGGGCTCCAAGCTCTACAAGATCCTTTACTTCTTCCCGCAGGTGCTGTCGATCGCGATCGTCGCCGTGCTGTGGCAGAACATCTACAACCCGCAGGGCGGTCTGCTCAACGGCGTGCTGGCCGGCGTCGGGCTGGGTTCCTGGGAGCAGGACTGGCTCGGCGACCCGGGTATCGCGCTGGCGTGCGTCCTGGTCGTGATGGTGTGGGCGAACGTCGGCTTCTACGTCGTACTGTTCTCCGCCGCCATGGGATCGATCCCCAAGGAGATCTACGAGGCGGCGCTGCTGGACGGCGCCAACCGGGTCACCACGTTCTTCCGCGTCACGCTGCCGCTGATCAGGGACAACATCCAGACGTCCTACGTGTACGCGGGCATCATGGCGCTGGAGACCTCGTTCGCGTACGTCATGATCATGACCGTCAACCAGGGCGGTCCCGACCACTCGACGCTCGTCCTCCCGGTGCACATGTACAACAAGGCGTTCCGGGACGGCCAGGCCGGCTACGCGACCGCCGTCGGTGTCTCGATGCTCGTCGTCACCATGATCTTCGCGGTGCTGGCCCTCAGCATCGGCCGCCGCCGCGACCGGCTCGAGTTCTGAAATGAGCGGGGAGAACACAACGATGACCACCGCAGAGCCCACTGGTCTCGCGACTCCGGCCAAGACCGGCCCCGCCTCGCCGGCGACCGCCGCCAAGAAGCCCGCGGACAGCGGCGGCGAGGGCAGGACCCTCAACGTCTTCTCGCACGCCTTCCTCGTCCTGTGGGCGGTGCTGGCGGCGGGCCCGCTCATCTGGGCCTTCCTGAGCGCTTTCAAGAGCTCCGGCCAGATCCTGGAGAGCCCCTGGTCACTGCCGGACACCTTCACCCTCGACGCGTTCGTCCGCGCGTGGACCAAGGCGAACATCGGCCGGTTCACCATGAACTCGCTGATCGTGGTCGTTCCGTCGGTCCTGGGCACCATGCTGTTCGGCTCGATGGCCGCCTACGTACTCGCCCGTTTCGAGTTCCCGGGCAACCGCTTCATCTACTACCTGTTCGTCGGCGGCATGACGTTCCCGGTGATCATGGCGATCGTCCCGCTGTTCTTCGTACTGAAGAACCTCTCGCTGCTGAACACGCCCCAGGGTCTGATCCTGGTCTACATCGCCTACTCGCTGCCGTTCACGACCTTCTTCATGACCGCCTTCTTCCGGACCCTCCCGGGGTCCATCGCGGAGGCGGCCATGATCGACGGGGCCTCGCACTCCCGGGTCTTCTTCCAGGTGATGGTCCCGATGGCCAAGCCGGGTCTGATCAGCATCGGCATCTTCAACTTTCTGGGGCAGTGGAACCAGTTCATCCTGCCGCTGTCGCTGAACACGGAGGACCCCGACAGCTACCTGCTCACCCAGGGCCTGGCGACCCTCGCCGTGAGCCAGGGATACAAGGGGGACTGGTCCGGACTCTTCGCCGGTCTGACCATCGCGACCCTGCCCGTCCTGGTCGTCTACACGGTCTTCCAGCGGCAGGTGCAGGCCGGCCTGACAGCGGGCGCGCTCAAGTAATCCGGACATGAACGAATAATTTTCACTGAAACGAACCGCCCGCCGGCGCCTTGCCGACGGGCGGTTCGGCGTGTCGCCGGCCCTGCCGCCACGCTCAAGGTCTTGACGGGGAGCAACCCGAAAGGCTCATCTTAGAGTTCACATGTTGGAGAAAGAGGAGAGTCAATGGAGACTCCGGGGTCGCAGACGTCACTGCACCGGGCCAATCTTGAGCGAGTCGTACGAGCCGTGCGGATGGCGGGCTCGCTCACCCAGGCAGAGATCGCCAGGGCCACAGGGCTCTCGGCAGCCACGGTCTCCAATATCGTGCGCGAGCTGAAGGACGGCGGCACCGTCGAGGTCACCCCGACCTCCGCGGGCGGGCGGCGGGCGCGCAGCGTCGCGCTCAGCGGCGACGCCGGCATCGTCATCGGCGTCGACTTCGGCCATACGCACCTGCGTGTCGCCGTCGGCAACCTGGCCCATCAGGTGCTCGCCGAAGAGGCCGAGCCACTGGATGTGGACGGCTCCGCCGCAGAGGGCTTCGACCGGGCGGAACAGCTGGTCAAACGCCTGATCGCGGCGAGCGGCATCAGCCAGGACAAGGTGATCGGCGTCGGCCTGGGCGTACCCGGACCGATCGACGTGGAGTCCGGCACGCTCGGCTCGACGTCGATCCTGCCGGGCTGGAAGGGCATCAACCCGAGCGAGGAGCTGTCGGGGCGCCTCGGCGTGCCGGTGTACGTCGACAACGACGCCAACCTGGGCGCGCTCGGCGAGCTGGTCTGGGGCAGCGGGCGCGGGGTCAAGGACCTGGCGTACATCAAGGTCGCCAGCGGTGTCGGCGCCGGCCTGGTGATCAGCGGCCAGATCTACCGCGGCCCGGGCGGTACGGCGGGCGAGATCGGGCACATCACGCTCGACGAGTCCGGCCCGGTCTGCCGCTGCGGCAACCGCGGCTGCCTGGAGACCTTCACCGCCGCCCGGTACGTCCTGCCGCTGCTCCAGTCCAGCCACGGGGCCGATCTGACCATGGAGCGCGTGGTGCAGCTGGCCCGCGAGGGCGACCCCGGCTGCCGCCGTGTGGTGGCCGACGTGGGCCGCCACATCGGCAGCGGCGTCGCCAACCTGTGCAACCTGCTCAACCCCAGCCGGGTGGTGCTGGGCGGAGACCTGGCCGAAGCCGGTGAGCTGGTGCTCGGGCCCATCCGCGACTCGGTCTCCCGGTACGCGATCCCCAGTGCGGCCAGGCAGCTCTCCGTGCTGCCCGGAGCGCTCGGCGGACGGTCCGAAGTCCTGGGCGCGCTGGCCCTCGTACTGAACGAAATGGGCGATTCGAGTCTTCTGGACAGTGCTCTGCCCGCCGGGGCTCCTGCCTTCACTTAGATAACGAATGGCACCGTTGTCATCTCGTTAAGGATTTACTCCTTGACGCTGCCATCGGGGCGGAGTTGACTTCCAGCCACCTCGGCCGCAACGTCGCGGCCTCGTCAGGGAGGTTTCTGAAGTGAACACGCGTATGCGTCGTGCCGCCGTGGCCGTGGCCGCAACAGCGATGGCCATATCCCTCGCCGCCTGTGGTAGCGCCAAGGAGTCCGGGAACGCCTCCGGAGCCAAGGAGTCGGAGGGCAAGAAGACCGACGCCCTCAAGATAGGCCTGCTGCTCCCGGAGAATCAGACCGCTCGTTACGAGAAGTTCGACAAGCCGCTGATCGAGAAGAAGATCAGCGAACTGACCGGTGGCAAGGGCGAGGTCGTCTACGCCAACGCCAAGCAGGACGCCACCGTCCAGACGCAGCAGATCGACACCATGATCACCAACAAGGTCGACGCGCTGATCGTGGACGCGGTCGACTCCAAGGCGATCGCCGGCGGCGTGAAGAAGGCCAAGGACCAGGGCATCCCGGTCGTCGCCTTCGACCGCCTCGCCGAGGGCCCGATCGACGCGTACACCTCCTTCGACAACGAAGAGGTCGGCCACGTCCAGGGCAAGGCCCTGCTCGAGGCGCTGGGCGACAAGGCCGACGGCGGCCAGATCGTCATGATGAACGGCGCCATCACCGACCCGAACGCCGCGCTCTTCAAGAAGGGTGCGCTGGCCGAGCTCGAGGGCAAGGTCAAGATCGGCAAGTCGTACGACACCAAGGAGTGGAAGCCGGAGAACGCCAACCAGAACATGGAAGGCGCGCTGTCCGCTCTCGGCAAGGACAAGATCGACGGCGTCTACTCCGCCAACGACGGCATGGCGGGCGGCATCATCACCGCCCTCAAGGGCGCCGGCCTCTCCAAGCTCCCGCCGGTCACCGGCCAGGACGCCGAACTCGCCGGTGTGCAGCGCATCGTTTCCGGTGAGCAGTTCATGAGCGTCTACAAGCCGTACGCCCCCGAGGCGGCCGCCGCCGCCGAGATGGCGGTCGCGCTGGCCAAGGGCGAGAAGCTCGACTCCATCGCCAAGGACACCGTCGACAGCCCCACCACCAAGGGCGTCCCGAGCGTGCTGGTTCCGGTCGTCTCGCTGACCAAGGACAACATCAAGGACACCGTCCTCAAGGACGGCGTCTACACGGTCGCCGAGATCTGCACCCCGAAGTACAAGGCCGCCTGCGACAAGCTCGGGCTGAAGTAACCACCCCGCCGAGTCCACTGCCCCCGCAGGGACTTCACCGCGGCTGAAGCCTGTCCGGTGCCCCGCCCTCCACAGCCCCGCAGCTCGGGCGGGGCGCCGGACAGAAACACTCCCGCACCTCCACTTTCTTGCTCGACCTCCGCGCCGCCTTCCCCCGGCGCGGCATCCCCGCCGGTCAGGCGGCGAAGGAGATGGTTCACGTGTCCGCTACGCCCGTGCTGGCGTTGCGAGGGGTCTCCAAGCGGTTCGGTGCCGTCCAGGCGCTCACCGACGTAGAGCTTGAGGTCCACGCCGGTGAAGTGGTCGCCCTGGTGGGCGACAACGGTGCCGGAAAGTCCACGCTGGTCAAGACGATCGCCGGCGTGCACCCCATCGATGACGGTGTCATCGAGTGGGAAGGCGGCGCCGTACAGATCAACAAGCCCCACGACGCCCAGAACCTCGGCATCGCGACCGTCTACCAGGACCTCGCGCTGTGCGACAACATCGACGTCGTCGGCAACCTCTACCTCGGCCGGGAGATCCGCAAGCGCGGCATCCTCGACGAGGTCGAGATGGAGCGCCGCGCCCGCGAGCTGCTCACCACGCTGTCCATCCGCATCCCGAGCGTGCGCATCCCGATCGCCTCGCTCTCCGGCGGCCAGCGCCAGACCGTGGCCATCGCCCGCTCGATGCTGGGCGAGCCCAGGCTCGTCATCCTCGACGAGCCGACAGCGGCCCTCGGTGTCGAGCAGACCGCACAGGTGCTCGACCTCGTCGAGCGGCTGCGTGACCGCGGCCACGCGGTCATCCTCATCAGCCACAACATGGCGGACGTCAAGGCCGTCGCGGACAAGGTGGCGGTCCTCCGGCTGGGCCGCAACAACGGCGTCTTCGACGTCAAGACCACCTCGCAGGAAGAGATCATTTCCGCCATCACCGGTGCCACGGACAACGCCGTGACCCGTCGTGCGGCGCGCAACGTGGAGGTCCAGAAGTGAGTACCGACAAGACCTCCCCGGCGGTCGGCGAGGCCCCCGCGGCGCCTGCCGACGCGGCCGCCGTGGACGCGCCGGCGCCGGCCCCCGCCGCCGTCACCGCCGTCGACCCGCGCCTGCTCGTCCGTGAGCAGGGCTTCGCCGGCTACCTCGGCGAGTTCAAGCGCAAGTTGCGCGCCGGCGACCTGGGGTCCATCCCCGTCGTCATCGGCCTGCTCGTCATCTGCGTGATCTTCCAGGGCCTGAACGAGAACTTCCTGTCGGCCGGCAACCTCAGCAACATCGCCGTCTCCATGGTCGCGACCGGCATGATGGCCGTCGGCATCATCTTCGTGCTGCTGCTCGGCGAGATCGACCTGTCGGTCGGCTCGGTCAGCGGTGTCTCGGGCGCCATCGTCGCCGTACTCAGCGTCACCAACGGCATCAACGAATGGCTCGCGATCATCGCCGCGGTCACCGGCGGCGCCCTCATCGGCGCGATCCACGGCTTCTTCTTCGCCCGGATAGGCGCCCCCGCCTTCGCCGTCACGCTGTCCGGCCTGCTGTTCTGGCAGGGCTTCATGCTCCAGCTGCTCGGCAGCAACGGCACGATCAACCTGGACTCCGACGGCCTGGTCGGCCAGCTCACGACGTACTACTTCTCGGACGTCGCCGCCGCCTACGGCCTCGCCCTCGTCGCCGTCGTCGCCTTCTTCCTCTCCTCCTTCACGGACAGCCGCCGCCGCGAGGCCGCGGGCGTCCCGTCCCGGCCGCTCAGCGAGATCGCCCTGCGCACGGGGCTGCTCGCCGTCATCGCGTTCGCCGCCGCGGCCACGTTCAACCAGTACAAGGGCCTGCCGCTCGCGGTGCTGCTCTTCCTGGTGGTCCTGGTCGCGTCCGACTTCGTCCTGCGCCGCACCGCGTACGGCCGCAAGATCTTCGCGCTCGGCGGCAGCGTGGAGGCGTCCCGGCGCGCCGGTATCAACGTCACGGCGGTGCGGATCTCGGTCTTCGCCATCGCCGGTACGTTCGCGGCCGTCGGCGGCCTGTTCTGGGCCTCCAAGATCGCCGCGGCCAACCAGAGCGCCGGCGCCGGCGACCTGCTGATGAACGTCATCGCGGCGGCCGTCATCGGCGGCACCAGCCTCTTCGGCGGGCGCGGCCGCACCTGGAACGCGCTCCTCGGCGTCATGGTGATCACCTCGATCCAGTACGGCCTGGCCCTCGAGGGCATCGCCACGCCGATCCAGTACATGATCACCGGCGGTGTCCTCCTGGCGACCGTCGTGATCGACTCCGTCACCCGGAAGACCCAGAAGACCGCGGGTCGCGCCTGACCACGTGTCCCCAGCCGTGCCCGGCACCGGATTCCGGTGCCGGGCACGGCTGTGCGTGCGCCCGGCTGTGACCGACGCGTGACGCGGAAAGCACCGCCCGATGACCAACGTCGGTGGCGGAACATTAGACTCGACAGACCGGCAAGCAGACAGTTCAACTGCAAGGAGGCACGGGTGGCGCTGCTGACCCGCATTACGGGACCGCGCGATCTGGACGGGCTCACCCCGGAGCAGCTGGACCGGCTGGCCGCCGAGATCCGGACATTTCTCGTGGACGAGGTCTCCAAGACCGGCGGACACCTGGGGCCCAACCTCGGTGTGGTCGAACTGACGATCGCTCTGCACCGTGTCTTCGAGTCGCCGAAGGACAAGGTCCTCTTCGACACCGGACACCAGAGTTACGTGCACAAGCTGCTCACGGGCCGGCAGGACTTCACGAAGCTGAAGATGAAGGGCGGCCTGTCCGGCTACCCCTCGCGCGCCGAGTCCGAGCACGACGTCATCGAGAACTCGCACGCCTCGACCGTCCTCGGCTGGGCCGACGGACTGGCCAAGGCAAACGAGGTCCTCAAGAAGGAGGACCACCACGTCGTCGCCGTCATCGGTGACGGCGCGCTCACGGGCGGTATGGCCTGGGAGGCGCTGAACAACATCGCCGTCGCCAAGGACCGCCCGCTCGTCATCGTCGTCAACGACAACGAGCGTTCGTACGCGCCCACCATCGGCGGCCTCGCGAACCACCTGGCCACGCTCCGCACCACCGACGGTTACGAGCGTTTCCTCGCCCGCGGCAAGGACCTCCTGGAGCGCACGCCCGTCGTCGGCAAGCCTCTCTACGGGACCCTCCACGGAGCGAAGAAGGGCCTCAAGGACTTCATCGCGCCGCAGGGCATGTTCGAGGACCTGGGTCTGAAGTACGTCGGCCCGATCGACGGCCACGACATCGAGGCCCTGGAGTCCGCGCTCCAGCGCGCCAAGCGCTTCGGCGGCCCCGTCATCGTGCACTGCCTCACCGAGAAGGGCCGGGGCTACCAGCCGGCCCTCGCCGACGAGGCGGACCGCTTCCACGCCGTCGGCAAGATCCACCCCGACACCGGTCTGCCGATCGCGTCCTCGGGCGTCGACTGGACCTCGGTGTTCGGCGAGGAGATGGTCAAGCTCGGCAAGGAGCGCGAGGACATCGTCGCGATCACCGCCGCGATGCTCCAGCCGGTCGGCCTCGACCGGTTCGCGAAGGCGTTCCCGGACCGGGTGTACGACGTCGGAATCGCCGAGCAGCACGGCGCGGTCTCCGCGGCGGGCCTGGCCACCGGCGGCCTGCACCCCGTCTTCGCCGTGTACGCGACGTTCCTCAACCGGGCCTTCGACCAGGTCCTGATGGACGTGGCGCTGCACAAGTGCGGCGTGACGTTCGTACTGGACCGCGCGGGCGTCACCGGCACCGACGGCGCCTCGCACAACGGCATGTGGGACATGTCGATCCTCCAGTGCGTCCCGACCCTTCGCATCGCCGCCCCGCGCGACGCCGACCAGGTCCGCGCACAGCTGCGCGAGGCCGTCGAGGTCGACGACGCGCCCACCGTCGTCCGCTTCTCCAAGGGCGCGGTCGGCCCGGCGGTCAAGGCCGTGGGCAAGGTCGGCGGCATGGACGTCCTGCGCAGGCCGGACGAGGGCACCGCGGACGTCCTGCTGGTCTCCGTCGGCGCCCTCGCACCGATGTGCCTGGAGATCGCCGACCTCCTCGACAAGCAGGGCATCACCACGACCGTCGTCGACCCGCGCTGGGTCAAGCCGGTCGACGAGGCGCTCCCGCCGCTCGCCGAGCAGCACCGCGTCGTCGTCACCGTCGAGGACAACAGCCGCGCCGGCGGCGTCGGCTCCGCGGTCGCCCAGGCGCTGCGGGACGAGGGCGTCGACGTACCGCTGCGCGACTTCGGCATCCCGCCGAGGTTCCTCGACCACGCCTCCCGCAAGGAGGTCATGGCCGAGATCGGGCTGACCGCGCCGGACATCGCCCGTCAGGTGACGGGTCTGGTGGCCAAGCTGGACGGCCGTCTGGAGGACGCGCCGGCCGAGGCTGCCCGCGACTGACGCCCCGCCAGTACGGCGGAACAGGCCCGCCCGGAGCACACGCTCCGGGCGGGCCTTCTTCTTTCGCTACTCCGAAAGGGTCAACTCGCAGGGGCGGTACGCATACCGGTCTGTGCCTCTCATCGGGTGAAACCGGGCGGCGGTCCTCGTGGGAACTGACCGGTTCACTCACGATCATGACTGAAACTCGCTCACTTCAAGGTTGGGCGACAGCCGACAGTCGGAGGTACGCCGGTGAGTACGCAGCACGACCCAGGGCCAGCCAAAGAGGGCATGTTCCGGACCAAGACGGTCGAACAGTCGATCCGCGACACGGAGGAGCCGGAGCACGAGCTCAAGAAATCCCTCTCCGCGCTGGACCTGACGGTCTTCGGCGTCGGTGTCATCATCGGCACCGGCATCTTCGTCCTCACGGGCAAGGTGGCCAAGGAGACGGCAGGCCCCGCGACCGCCCTGGCCTTCGTCGCCGCCGGCGTCGTCTGCGCCCTGGCCGCGCTCTGTTACGCCGAGTTCGCCTCCACCGTCCCTGTGGCCGGTTCCGCGTACACCTTCTCGTACGCCTCCCTCGGCGAGCTGGTCGCCTGGACCATCGGCTGGGACCTGGTCCTCGAATTCGCGCTGGGCACGGCGGTGGTGGCGGTCGGCTGGTCGGGCTACGTCCGCTCGCTGATGGACAACGTCGGGTGGGGAATGCCCGAAGCGCTGTCCGGGCCCGAAGCGGCGGACGGGTTCGGCTTCGACCTGCTCGCGTTCGTCCTGGTCCTGCTGCTCACGGCCATCCTCGTGGCCGGCGTGAAGCTGTCCGCACGGGTCACCGCGATCGTGGTCGCCATCAAGGTGACCGTGGTCCTGATCGTGATCATCGCCGGCTCGTTCTTCATCAAGGCCGACAACTACTCGCCCTTCATCCCCGACGCCGTGACCCCGCCCGCCGGATCGGGCTGGGACGCGCCCCTGGTTCAGCTGATGTTCGGTTACGAGCCCACCAACTTCGGCGTCATGGGCATCTTCACCGCCGCGTCCGTCGTCTTCTTCGCCTTCATCGGCTTCGACGTCGTGGCCACCGCCGCCGAGGAGACCAAGGTCCCGCAGCGGGACATGCCGCGCGGCATCCTCGGCTCGCTCCTCATCTGCACCGTGCTGTACGTCGCCGTGTCCCTCGTGGTCACCGGCATGCAGCACTACAGCGAGCTCTCGGTGAGCGCCCCGCTCGCCGACGCCTTCAAGGCCACCGGGCACCCCTTCTACGCCGGCACGATCAGCTTCGGGGCCGCCGTCGGCCTCACCACGGTGTGCATGATCCTGCTGCTCGGGCAGACCCGGGTGTTCTTCGCGATGAGCCGGGACGGGCTGCTCCCGCGCTTCTTCTCCGTCACCCACCCGAAGTTCCGCACCCCGTACCGCCCGACCATCCTGCTCGGCGTGCTGATCGCGATCATCGCCGGCTTCACCAGCCTCGAAGAGCTCGCGACGCTGGTGAACATCGGCACGCTCTTCGCGTTCATCGTCGTCGCCCTCGGCGTCATCGTCCTGCGCCGGACCCGTCCCGACCTGCACCGGGCCTTCCGCACCCCGCTGGTGCCCCTGGTCCCGATCCTGTCGGTGGCCGCCTCGCTGTGGCTGATGCTCAATCTGCCGGCCGAGACCTGGCTGCGGTTCGGCATCTGGATGGCGGTGGGCTACGTGCTGTACTTCGCGTACGGCCGCAGCCACAGCCGACTCGGGCGCGAGGGTCCCGGCGCCAAGTACTAGCCGATATCCGGCCACTTCCGGCCGGCCCTGACGCTCAGGTACAGCCCCGGCTCCGTATGTCCCGGTTCGGCACGGACTGCGGAGCCGGATAGCTTGGCTCGCATGCTCACGCGGCCGCCGATCCCGTCACCGTCCGTGTCCGCGCCGGTCCTGCCCCGGCAGCGGCCGGCCGGCGGCGCCCGGCCTGCACCGCGCCCCTACTGGCGGCACCTGCTGCCCGCCCTGGCGCTGCTGGCCCTGCTCACCCGCCTGCCCTCCTTCCGGCACGCCCTGTGGAACCCGGACGAGGGCTATCTCGCCGTACAGGCAAGGATGCTGGCCGACGGCGGGGTGCTCTACGACACGGTCGTGGACCGCAAACCGCCCCTGCTGCCCTGGCTCTACGAAGCGGCCTTCGCGCTCTTCGGCGACGAATCGCTGCTGCCCCTGCACCTGTGCGCGGTCGCCGCCCAGCTGCTCACCGCCGCCCTGCTCGCCTCCGTGGCCCGCCGCCGCTGGGGCGACACGGCCGGACGCACGGCAGGCGCGCTGTACCTGCTCGTCTCCATCGGGCTGAACCCCGAGGACGCGCAGGCGGCGACGTTCGAGGTGTTCATACTGCCGTTCACGGCGGCGGCGGTCTGGTGCGCGGACCGGGGCCGGTGGTGCGGCGCGGGCGTGGCGGTCGCCGCCGCGTTCCTCACCAAGCAGACCGGTGGAGCCGTCCTCGCCCCGGTGCTGTGGCTGCTGTGGCAGAACGCCCCGGCCCGAAGCGCCCTGTTCCGTACGGCCTTCGGTTTCTGCCTGCCCGTCCTGTACGCCGCGCTGCTCACCGGTCCGCACCGCTTCCTGTTCTGGACGGTCACCGGTTCGGGGACGTACGCGTCCTTCACCGGCTCGGAACTGCACGTCCTCTTCCGGGGCCTGGTGAACACCCTCATCTTCGCGTTCGCCTGCGCCGGCCTCGTCCCACCCGTCCTGCGCGCCCCGCGCGTCGCCAGGACGGGGGCGGCGGACCTGTGGGTGTGGCTCCTGGCCGCCGCGGGCGCGGTGGTCCTCGGCTTCCACTTCTTCGGCCACTACTACCTCCAGCTCATGCCGCCGATCGCCCTGCTGGCCACGGGCGCCCTCCACGTCCTGCCGGCCCGGCACCGGACCAGGGCGCTCCTCACCTCGGCGGGCACGTGCGCGGTGTTCCTGGCCTGGGGCCTGCTGGCACCCCGGCCGGAACTCGCGCACGTACGGAAGGTCGCGGAGGCGGTGAAGGTACGGACGGGGCCTCAGGACCGCGTCCTCATCTGGGGGATACACCCCGAGGCGTACTGGCTCGCCGACCGCGCCCCCGCCACCCGCTACCTCACGGCGGGCCTGCTCACCAACTACAGCGGCGGCCGCGACGGTCCGCAGGTCGGCGAGAAGTACGCGATGGCGGGCGCCTGGCCCGTCTTCCGCGGCGAGATGGCGGCGCGGCCGCCGGTCCTCATCGTCGACGACTCACGCGGGAAGCCCTTCGCGCCGGAGCGCGTGCCGACGCTGCGCAGGCTGCTGGCGGGGGAGTACGAGCACCTGACGACGGTCGACGGAGCGGTGCTCTACGTCCGTTCACCGGCGGCCGGGCCCCCCTCGCCCCCGTCGTCCGCGCCCTCCACACCCTCCGCGTCCTCCACGCCCTGCACGGCGGCCGCGTCCTGTGCGTCCTCCGCGTCGCCCCGCTGAGGCCGCACCGTGCGCGGCCCCACGCACCGGGCGCCGTACGCCTCCACCCGCCGCCTCAGCTCCCGGTCGGCGGTGGCGACGAGGACGTCCGCGCCCCTGCCGGTCTCCTCCGCGACCACCTCCACGATGCGGTCGTCGCCGCTGCCGGGCGCGGACTCGACCCGTACGCCCGGCACGGAGGCGACGCGGCGGGCCGCGCCCTCGACGACGAGGACGACGGTGAGCGGGCCGGGGTGGCCGGGGAGGCCGTTCCCGGCATGGGCCCGGAGGCTGTCGCGCAGGCGTTCGGCGGCGCCGTGACGGTCGCGCCACCAGCCGTCCGGCACCGATCCGACCACGTTGGCGGCGTCCACGACGAGCAGAGTTCTCATACCATCCTCATAGCACGGGCGTGACGCGTGAGGCAGTCGCGACCAGGCAAAACGCTATGCTTGTTCGATACCCCCCCCGAGATCCGAAAAGCCGATGTACAGAAGGTTGGCCTGACGCCATGAGGCCGCGGAGCGCGCGTAAGACCGAGCGAATTTCCCCGTCCCCGTCGGGCCCCCCGCCCGCGACCGGCCCCCGGACCAGCGGCTGGCTGCTGCGCGGCAAGGACGAGCGGCTCACCGCCTACGCCCCTGCCGAGGGCGGGCTGCTGCGCTGGACGGAGACCGCCCCCGGCGGCCCCGGCTGGACGGGCCCCCAGTTCTTCCCGGCCCCCGGCATCGAGCACCTCACCCTCGCCCAGGGGCCCGACGGTTACGTCCATTTCATCGGCCGGCGCCAGAACGGCGACGCCGTGGACATCGTGCACGCGATCCAGTATCAGACCGGCCGCCCGCTGACCGCCTGGCACTCCCTCGGGAACCCGTACAAGACGGTCGAGCGCGGTCTCAAGGTCGGCGTCCCGGCCGCCACCGTCAACACGGCGGGCGCGGTGCACGTCTTCGTACGCAACGCGGGGCGCGGCATGCAGATGCGCCGTCAGGCCGCCAACGGCAAGTGGGAGGGCTGGAAGGACCTGCGCGGCAGCAAGGCCCACGACGGTCCGGCCGCGGTCGCCACGTCGTCAGGCACGGTGGAGCTGGTGGTCCCCGCGGAGGGCCGGATGCTGCGCTGGACGCAGGAGAAGCCCGGCGGCGACCTGACGCAGACCGAGGACCTTCCCTTCACGCCCGCCCTGCGCACGGTCACCGGCCTGGAGACCGCCGAGGACCGTGTCACGTACTACTGGAACGACTCCGACACCAAGGGCATCACCGCCCACCGCCCCGGCGCCGACACCGTCCCGCTGTCCGGCACGCCGGCGGACAGCCCCGTCGCCGCCCTGCGCACACCGATAGGCGGCCACGACTGCACGGTCCTGGCCCACCGCGGCAGCGACGGCCGGCCCGTGCTGGCGGCCTGCGTGACGCAGGCCGAGAGCGACGGCGTGTGGTGGACCGCGACGGGTGAGGAATGCGTGGGCGCACCGGCGCTCGCGGTCGACGCGAGGGGCCGCGTGGTCCTCGCGGTCGTCGGCCGCGACGGCGCGCTGTACGTGGCACGCCAGAGGCCGGAGGAGGAGGGCCTGGCCCTGGCGGCCTGGGCCCGCTTCTGAACGGCCGTACCCGACCCGCGACTCCTGACCCGCCCCGTCCGAGCCGCGACTTCCGCCCCACCGCTTCCGCACCGCTCGCGACCAACGGACTGAGCCCGGCGCACCTTTCGGCGCACCGGGCTCAGTCGCGTACGGGAGCGGTTACGCGGGGACGCTCGCCACGCCCTGCGGCAGGAACTTCTTGCCGTTCACGCGCTCCGAGTAGCCCTCGCGGTCCAGGTACGGCGTGATGCCGCCCAGGTGGAAGGGCCAGCCGGCGCCCGTGATCAGGCAGAGGTCGATGTCCTGCGCCTCGGCGACGACACCCTCCTGGAGCATGAGGCCGATCTCCTGCGTCACGGCCTCCATGACGCGGGTACGGACCTGCTCCTCCGTCAGGACGTTGTCGCCCTGCTTGAGGAGAGCCGCGACCTCGGGGTCCAGCTCGGGCTTGCCCGAGTCGTAGACGTAGAAGCCGCGCTTGCCGGCCTTGACCACGGCGGCCAGGTTCGGCGACACCGTGAAGCGCTCCGGGAAGGAGCGGTTCAGGGTCTCCGAGACGTGCAGACCGATGGCCGGGCCGACCAGCTCCAGCAGCACCAGCGGGGACATCGGCAGACCGAGCGGCTCGACAGCCTTCTCGGCGACCTCGACCGGGGTGCCCTCGTCGATGGTGTTCTGGATCTCGCCCATGAAGCGGGTGAGGATGCGGTTCACCACGAACGCCGGGGCGTCCTTGCAGAGCACGGCGGTCTTCTTGAGCTTGCGCGCGACACCGAAGGCCGTGGCCAGCGAGGCGTCGTCGGTCTGCTCGCCGCGCACGATCTCCAGGAGCGGGAGGATCGCGACCGGGTTGAAGAAGTGGAAGCCGACGACCCGCTCGGGGTGCTTCAGCTTCGACGCCATCTCGGAGACCGACAGCGACGAGGTGTTGGTGGCGAGGATCGCGTGCGCCGGGGCGACCGCCTCGACCTCCGCGAACACCTGCTGCTTGACGCCCATTTCCTCGAAGACAGCCTCGATGATGAAGTCGGCGTCGGAGAAGCCCTCGGCCTTGTCCAGCACACCGGAGACCAGGCCCTTGAGACGGTTGGCCTTGTCCTGGTTGATGCGGCGCTTGCCGAGCAGCTTGTCGATCTCGGCGTGGACGTAGCCCACGCCCTTGTCGACGCGCGCCTGGTCGATGTCGGTCAGGACGACCGGCACCTCCAGGCGGCGCAGGAACAGCAGCGCGAGCTGCGAGGCCATCAGGCCGGCGCCGACGACGCCCACCTTGGTGACCGGACGCGCCAGCGACTTGTCCGGCGCACCGGCCGGACGCTTCGCGCGCTTCTGGACCAGGTTGAAGGCGTAGATGCCGCTGCGCAGCTCGCCGCCCATGATCAGGTCGGCCAGCGCGGTGTCCTCGGCGTCGAAGCCGGCGCCCAGGTCGCCGTCCTTCGCCGCCGCGATGATCTCCAGCGCGCGGTACGCCGCCGGGGCCGCGCCGTGCACCTTGGAGTCCGCGATCGCCTTGCCGCGCGCGACGGCCTGGTCCCAGGCCGCACCGCGGTCGATCTCCGGCCGTACGACCTGGAGTTCGCCGCGCAGCACGGAAGCTGTCCAGATCAGCGACTGCTCCAGGAAGTCCGCGCCCTCGAAGATCGCGTCGGCGATCCCGAGCTCGTAGACCTGCTTGCCCTTGAGCTGCTTGTTCTGGTTGAGCGAGTTCTCGATGATGACCGAAACCGCGCGGTCGGCGCCGATCAGGTTCGGCAGCAGCGCGCAGCCGCCCCAGCCCGGAACCAGGCCGAGGAAGACCTCGGGCAGCGAGAACGCGGGGAGCGCGGCCGAGACCGTGCGGTAGGTGCAGTGCAGGCCGACCTCGACGCCGCCGCCCATCGCCGCGCCGTTGTAGTACGCGAAGGTGGGGACCGCGAGGCCCGACAGGCGGCGGAAGACGTCGTGGCCGCCCTTGCCGATCGCCAGCGCGTCCTCGTGGCGCTTCAGCAGCTCGACGCCCTTGAGGTCGGCGCCGACCGCGAAGATGAACGGCTTGCCGGTGAGGCCGACACCGACGATGGAGCCCTCGGCGGCCTCCTTCTCGACCTGGTCGATCGCCGTGTTCAGGTTGGCGAGCGACTGCGGGCCGAAGGTGGTCGGCTTGGTGTGGTCGAAGCCGTTGTCCAGCGTGATCAGCGCGAACCGGCCCGCGCCCGACGGCAGCTCGAAGTGCCGTACGTGGGCGCTGGTGACGACCTCGTCGGGGAACAGCTCGGCCGCCCCCTTCAAAAGCTCAACGGTGGTGGTCACTTGCTGCCTCCGGCGTCCTTGTGGTTCGGGTTCTCCCAGATCACGGTGGCGCCCATGCCGAAGCCGACGCACATCGTGGTGAGGCCGTAGCGGACCTCCGGCTGCTCCTCGAACTGGCGGGCCAGCTGAGTCATCAGACGCACGCCGGAGGAGGCCAGCGGGTGGCCGTAGGCGATCGCGCCGCCGTACTGGTTGACGCGGGCGTCGTCGTCGGCGATGCCGTAGTGCTCCAGGAACGCGAGGACCTGGACCGCGAACGCCTCGTTGATCTCGAAGAGGTTGATGTCCTCGATCGACAGACCGGCCTTGGCCAGCGCCTTCTCGGTCGCCGGGATCGGGCCGTAGCCCATGACCTCGGGCTCCACGCCGGCGAAGGCGTAGGAGACGAGGCGCATCTTCACCGGGAGGTCGTTCTCGCGGGCGAATTCCTCGGAGGCGAGGATCGAGGCGGTGGCGCCGTCGTTGAGACCGGCCGCGTTGCCGGCGGTGACGTTGCCGTGGACGCGGAACGGCGTCTTCAGGTTCGCCAGCGACTCCAGCGTGGTGCCCGGGCGCATCGGCTCGTCGGCCGTGACCAGGCCCCAGCCCGTCTCGCCGACGTCCGCGTTGGTGCGGCGCACCGAGACCGGCACGAGGTCCTTCTGGATCTTGCCGTCGGCGTACGCCTTGGCGGCCTTCTCCTGCGAGCGCACGGCGTACTCGTCGGCGCGGCGCTTGGTGATGCTCGGGTAGCGGTCGTGCAGGTTCTCGGCGGTCATGCCCATGAACAGGGCGGACTCGTCGACGAGCTTCTCCGACACGAAGCGCGGGTTCGGGTCGACGCCCTCACCCATGGGGTGGCGGCCCATGTGCTCGACACCACCGGCGATGACGGCGTCGTACGCGCCGAAGGCGATCGAACCGGCCAGCGCGGTCACGGACGTCAGGGCGCCGGCGCACATGCGGTCGATGGAGTAGCCGGGGACGGACTGCGGCAGACCGGCGAGGATGCCGGCCGTACGGCCGAGGGTCAGGCCCTGGTCACCGATCTGCGTGGTCGCGGCGATGGCGACCTCGTCGATCTTCGCGGGGTCGAGGCCGGGGTTGCGGCGCAGCAGCTCCCGGATGGCCTTCACGACGAGATCGTCGGCGCGGGTCTCGTGGTAGATGCCCTTCGGGCCCGCCTTGCCGAACGGGGTGCGGACGCCGTCGACGAAGACGACATCCCTGACGGTACGAGGCACGATTGGCTCTCCTCCAGGTGCGGGGTGGCACTGCTGCACTTCGGGGTGTCCGTGGCACGCCGCGTGGGCGTGCTGCGTACCGCCATGCTACTTGCGGGTAACCAAGCTGCCCACCCCCCACGGCGGGAGCGGCGAACGTCACACGAAGAAGCCCCCGGCCGAGGACGGCCGGGGGCTCGCGTTCGCGGGGGGCGCGGCGGCCCCGGTCAGGTCGCGGCGGTGACCGCCAGCGCCTTGGTCAGCAGCGGCGAAACCTGCTCCACCTGCCACTGGCGTGCGCCGTACGACGCCAGCGAAGCCGCCACCGCCTCGCGCGTCGCGTCCTTCGGCGGCTCCCAGCAGACCCGGCGCACCGTGTCCGGCGTGATCAGGTTCTCCTGGGGCATGTTCAGCTCCTCCGCGAGGGCGGAGACCGCCGCGCGGGCGGCCGACAGGCGGGCCGCCGCGGCCGGGTCCTTGTCCGCCCAGGAACGCGGCGGGGGAGGACCGGTCACGGCCGCTCCGGGCTGCGGAAGCTCCGAGTCCGGCAGCGCCTTGGCCCGGTCGATCGTCTGCTGCCACTGCTCCAGCTGCCGGCGCCCCATGCGGTGGCCGAACCCGGGCAGTACGGACAGCGCCTGTACGTTCAGCGGCACGGCCAGCGCCGCCTCGACGATCGCCGTGTCGCTCAGTACCTTGCCGGGCGACACGTCACGGCGCTGGGCGATGCGGTCCCGCGCGTTCCACAGCTCCCGCACGATGGCCATCTGCCGGCGGCGGCGCACCTTGTGCATGCCCGACGTACGGCGCCACGGGTCCTTGCGCGGCGGCGCGGGCGGGGCCGACGCGATGGCGTCGAACTCCTGGCGGGCCCACTCCAGCTTCCCCTGCCGGTCGAGCTCCTTCTCCAGCGCGTCCCGCAGGTCGACGAGCAGCTCCACGTCGAGTGCGGCATAGCGCAGCCAGGGCTCGGGCAGCGGGCGGGTGGACCAGTCGACCGCGGAGTGGCCCTTCTCCAGGGCGTATCCGAGTACGGACTCGACCATCGCGCCCAGGCCGACGCGCGGGAAGCCCGCGAGGCGGCCCGCCAGCTCGGTGTCGAAGAGCCGCGTGGGCACCATGCCTATTTCGCGCAGGCACGGGAGATCCTGGGTGGCGGCGTGCAGGATCCACTCGCTGCCGGCGAGGGCTTCGCCCAGGCCGGACAGGTCGGGACAGCCGACCGGATCGACGAGCGCGCTGCCGGCGCCTTCGCGGCGCAGCTGCACGAGATAGGCCCGCTGTCCGTACCGGTATCCGGACGCCCGCTCGGCGTCGACGGCCACCGGGCCGGTGCCACGGGCGAAGGCTGCGATGACCTCGTCGAGGGCTTCCCGGGTCGCGACCACCGGCGGAATGCCCTCACGAGGCTCCAGCAAGGGAATCGGCGCCGTCTCGACGTCATCGTCCAGGGGGGCGCCCCCGGGGTTTCGCAGGTCTGGCTCTGCTGCGGTCTCTTGGGCGTCGGTCACGTGTAAAGGGTATCTGCACGAGCGAACGCCTGACCTGCACTCGGCCTCGAAGGTGCGGGTGACCTGCGAAAACCAGTCGCGGCGCGATGCCGCCCGAATATGCCCTTTCCGGGCGCCGTGACGGCCCGCGACAGCCCCGTACATGGATGGCGCCCGCCGACGGAACGTTCCGTCGGCGGGCGCACGAGGGTTGCGGACCGGTCAGTGGATGATTCCGGTCCGCAGTGCGACCGCCACCATTCCGGCACGGTCACCCGTGCCGAGCTTGCGCGCGATGCGCGCGAGGTGGCTCTTGACCGTCAGGGCGGAGAGGCCCATCGAGACGCCGATCGCCTTGTTCGACTGGCCTTCCGCGACCAGTCTGAGCACCTCGACCTCGCGGCCGGAGAGCTCTCGGTAACCGCCCGGGTGGCTCGGAGCGCCCGGGGGGCGGCGGTGCATTCGTGCGGCCGCGGCGCCGATGGGGGCGGCGCCGGGGCGGGTGGGGTGCCCGATGTTGTTGCGCGTACCGGTGACGACGTAGCCCTTGACGCCGCCCGCGAGGGCGTTGCGTACGGCGCCGATGTCGTCGGCGGCGGAGAGAGCGAGCCCGTTGGGCCAGCCCGCGGCGCGGGTTTCGGACAGCAGGGTCAGCCCGGAACCGTCGGGCAGGTGGACGTCGGCAACGCAGATGTCGCGCGGACTGCCGACGCGGGGGCGTGCCTCCGCGATGGACGACGCCTCGATGACGTCACGTACTCCAAGGGCCCACAGGTGGCGGGTAACGGTGGAGCGGACGCGTGGGTCGGCCACGACGACCATGGCCGTCGGCTTGTTAGGGCGGTAGGCGACCAGGCTTGCGGGCTGCTCGAGGAGAACGGACACCAGGCCTCCTGGGGGAGTGGCGGGACTCGCCGGCTCGGGGTGAAGCCGGGGGGAACCGTGCTGAAGGGTCATCAACCTCTTCGGCAGCAGTGGCGCTCGCCTTTAGGGAAAGATCACGATTTGGTGAGTAACAATTCGGGCAATTCGGACGCGTGATCGATCATGTGAAGAAATTCGCGGCAGCCGGAGGGGCCGGGGACACGAAAGGGGGCGCGCCACACGGGCGCGCCCCCCCGAGCCGTCAGTTACGGCGCCTGCGGTCCCCGCCGCTGCGGCAGCGACACCACACCGGCGCCCGCGCCCGTGTCCGCGCAGCCCGGCCCGTGCCCGGAGACCGGCGGCAGCCCGGCGACCTGCGCCAGCAGATCGCACCAGGCCGCCAGGTGCGACGCCGTGTCCGGCACCCCGCCGTGCCCCTCGCGGGGCGTCCAGGACGCCCTGATCTCGATCTGGGTGGCGGGCCTGCGCTCGGCCAGCCCGCCGAAGTAGTACGAGCCGGCCCGCGTCACGGTGCCGCTCGCCTCCGCGTACGACAGCCCGCGCGCCTCCAGCGCTCCGGTCAGCCAGGACCAGCTCACCTCGGGAAGGAGCGGATCGGCCGCCATCTCCGGCTCCAGTTCCGCCCGTACGAGCGTCACCAGCCGGAACGTTCCGTGCCAGGCCTCGTGCCCGGCGGGGTCGTGCAGCAGCACCAGCCGGCCGTCCGCCAGGTCCTCGTCCCCGTGCACGACCGCCGCCTCCAGCGCGTACGCGTACGGAGCCAGTCTCTGCGGCGGGCGGGTCGGGTCCACCTCCACCTCGGGGCGCAGGCGCGCCGAGCACAGGGCTTCGACCGCCTGACGGAACGCGGGCGGGGCGGAGTTGTCCTCCGCTCCGCTCCTGTCGTCAGCATCATCCGAAAGTCGTCCCTGCGCCGGAGCCATGCGGGGAAGCGTAGGCGGAACGTGCGCCTCGCGCAGGGAAGGACACCCGCCCCGCGACAACCGCTTCGGCCCGCGTGCGAAGATTTGGGCGTGAGTGCCAATGACCGCCGCCCCGTGGGCAGCCCGCAGAGCCAGACGTACGATTCGGCCTTCCTCAAGGCGTGCAGGCGCGAGCCGGTGCCGCACACGCCGGTCTGGTTCATGCGGCAGGCGGGGCGCTCGCTGCCGGAGTACCTGAAGGTGCGCGAGGGCATCCCGATGCTCGACTCCTGCATGCGGCCCGAGCTGGTCACCGAGATCACGCTCCAGCCCGTACGACGTCACGGCGTCGACGCGGCGATCTTCTTCAGCGACATCGTGGTGCCGCTGAAGGCGATCGGCATCGACCTCGACATCAAGCCCGGCGTCGGTCCGGTGATCGCCGAGCCGATCCGCACCCGCGCCGATCTCGCGCGCCTGCGCGACCTCACGCCGGAGGACGTCACCTACGTCACCGAGGCGATCGGGATGCTCACGCGTGAGCTCGGGTCCACTCCGCTCATCGGATTCGCGGGCGCGCCTTTCACTCTCGCGAGTTACCTCGTGGAGGGCGGCCCCTCGCGCAACCACGAGCACACCAAGGCCCTGATGTACGGCGACCCGCGGCTGTGGGCCGATCTGCTGGACCGGCTCGCGGAGATCACCGGGGCGTTTCTGAAGGTCCAGATCGAGGCCGGCGCGTCCGCCGTGCAGCTCTTCGACTCCTGGGTCGGCGCGATCGCCCCCGCCGACTACACGCGCTCGGTGATGCCCGCCTCCGCGAAGGTCTTCGACGCGGTGGCGTCGTACGGCGTACCGCGCATCCACTTCGGTGTCGGCACGGGCGAGCTGCTCGGGCTGATGGGCGAGGCCGGCGCCGACGTCGTCGGCGTGGACTGGCGGGTGCCGATGGACGAGGCGGCGCGGCGCGTCGGCCCCGGCAAGGCGCTCCAGGGCAACCTCGACCCCGCCGTGCTCTTCTCGACGCCGGACGCGGTCATGGCGAAGACCGACGAGGTGCTGGACGCGGCGGCGGGCCTGGAGGGGCACATCTTCAACCTGGGCCACGGTGTCCTGCCGACGACCGACCCCGACGCGCTGACCCGCCTCACGGAGTACGTGCACACCCGCACGGCACGCTAGCCGCTGGCGCCGCGGCGGGCCGCAAAAGCCCGCCGCGGGCGACCGCCCCCTACGCGCCCCCCTACGCGCCCCCCTTCCGTACCGCCGTCACCGCCTTGCGGGCCGCGACCAGGACGGGGTCCCACACCGGGGAGAACGGCGGGGCGTACCCGAGATCCAGCGCCGTCATCTGCTCCACCGTCATACGGGCGGTGAGCGCGACCGCCGCGATGTCGACCCGCTTCCCCGCCCCCTCGCGCCCGACGATCTGCACGCCGAGCAGCCGCCCCGTCCGCCGCTCGGCCGTCATCTTCACGGTCATCGGCGACGCCCCGGGGTAGTACCCCGCGCGGCTGGTCGACTCGATCGTCGCCGTCACGAACCGCAGGCCCTCCGCCCGCGCGTCCTTCTCCCTCAGACCCGTGCGCGCGATCTCCAGATCGCACACCTTGCTGACCGCCGTACCGACGACACCGGGGAACGTCGCGTAACCGCCGCCCACGTTCGACCCGATCACCTGGCCGTGCTTGTTCGCGTGCGTGCCGAGCGCGATGTGGCGGCGGCGGCCCGAGACGAGGTCGAGCACCTCCACACAGTCGCCCCCCGCCCAGATGTTCTCGTGGCCGGCCACGCGCATCGACAGGTCCGTGACCAGTCCCCCGGACGACCCGACCGGCAGCCCCGCCTCCCGCGCGAGTGCCGTCTCCGGCTCGACGCCGATGCCCAGCACGACCACGTCCGCCGGATACGTCTCCCCGTCCGTGGCGACCGCCCGGACGCGGCCGTCGTCACCGGTGAGGATCTTGGTGACCTCGGCGCCGGAGACGGTGGTGATGCCCATGCCGTTCATCGCGTCGTGGACGAGCCGCCCCATGTCGGGGTCCAGCGTGGACATCGGCTGCTCGCCCCGGTTCAGCACGGTCACCTCGTAGCCGCGGCCGACCAGCGCCTCCGCCATCTCCACACCGATGTAGCCCGCCCCGACGACGACTGCGTGCCGCCCCTTCGTCCGCTCCAGCGTGTCGATCAGGGCCTGGCCGTCGTCCAGGGTCTGCACGCCGTGCACGCCCGGCGCGTCGATGCCGGGCAGCGCCGGTCGCACGGGACGTGCGCCGGTCGCCACGACCAGCTTGTCGAAGCCGGTCCACGACTCGGCGCCCGATTCCAGGTCCCGGGACCGGACCCGGCCGCCCGCCACGTCGATCGCGGTCACCTCGGTGCGGACGCGCAGGCTGATGTTGCGTGCGCGGTGCTCCTCGGGCGTACGCGCGATCAGGTCGTCCCGGTCCTGAACCGCTCCGCCGACCCAGTACGGGATGCCGCAGGCCGAGTACGACGTGAAGTGGCCGCGCTCGAAGGCGACGATCTCCAGCTCGTCCGGCCCCTTGAGCCTGCGGGCCTGCGACGCGGCGGACATGCCCGCCGCGTCGCCGCCGATGACCACCAGTCGTTCCGCCGCTGCCATGCGAGTCCCCTCGGTAGATCCGTACTCCCGCAGGGACACGCTAAGGGCTACTCCCGCGGACGAGGCTTCTCCGCGGGCTCCCCGGCCCCGGTCGCCGGCCCGGCCGACGGGAACGGGGCGGCCATGGCGCCCATGCCGGTAGCGGGCGCGGGTGCGGGCGCGGCCGTACGCCGCTGCGGCAGGCGGCCGCGCAGCAGCCGCCACAGGACGTACAGCAGGGCCAGCGCGGCGGCGAACGGGGCCACCGCGCCGAGCACCATCGCCACCCACTTCAGCGTCGTGACGAACGCGTCCCAGCCGCCCGCGAGCGCGTCCAGGAAGCCGGGGTCCTCGTCCTCGGCCCGCTGCGCCGCCTCGGGCTCGGAGAGTTCGAGGGTGATGGTCGCCAGGCTCGTACGGTCCTTCAGCGACGCCTGCTGGGCGAGCAGCGCCTCCAGCTCCGTCTGACGCGTGTTCAGCTCGCCCTCCAGCATGACCACATCGCTGATCTTCGTGGCCCGGTCCATCATGTCCCGCACCCGCGCGACACTGGTGCGCTGCGACTTGACGCGGCTCTCGACGTCCACGACCTGCTCGGTGACGTCCTTGGCGTTCGCCTTGCGGCTGAGCAGCTTCCCGGTGCCGGAGAGTTCCTTCAGTACGCCGTCGTACTCCTCCTGCGGGACGCGCAGCACGATGCGGGCGTAGACGTGGCTGTCGTCGATCCGCTCGGTGGTCTCGTTGCCGACGATGCCGCCGGCGTTCTCGGCCGCCGTATGGGCCGTGGCGAGCGCCTTCGTCGCGCTCTCGACCTCGACGGAGAGCGTCGCGGTACGGATGACGTGGCTCTTGGCGAGCGGCGGCTTCTTCGCCCCGGCCGGACCGGCCGGCCGCTGCGCCCCGGCCCCGGAAGCGGTGTCCGAACCGGTGCCCGGCGCCCGCTGTTCCTGGCCGCCGCCCTTGGAATCGGCCGCGACCCCCTTGTGGCTGTCACCGGCCCCGCTGTCGTCACCGGCCCCGCAGCCGCCGACCGCGAGTGAGGCGGTGAGCAGAGCGGCCGCCAGGACCTTGGTGGACCGGTGCCCTGACGTACGTGATGCACGCATGTCGGTTCCCCCCGAACGTCGTGGTGAGTGTTGCCGGTTCGACGTACGAGGCGGGGGAGGGGGTTGCCGGATTCCGGTCCCGAAGCGGTCACGGTCAGGACTCGATCAGGGTTTGAGAGAGTGGACCCATGAACGTGGAATCTCGTACGGGCCGTGTCGTCGTCATCGGCGGCGGCATCTCCGGTCTCGCCGCCGCCCACCGGCTGGTCGGCGCCGGTGCGCTCGTCACGCTGCTGGAGGCGACGGACCAGCTCGGCGGCAAGCTCCTCGCCGGCGAGATCGCGGGCGTGCCCGTCGACCTGGGCGCCGAGTCGATGCTGGCCCGGCGGCCCGAGGCGGTCGCCCTGGCGCGCGCGGTGGGGCTCGGGGACCGCCTCCAGCCGCCCGCCACCGCCACCGCCTCGCTGTGGAACCGGGGCGCGCTGACCCCGATGCCCAAGGGGCACGTGATGGGCGTGCCCGGCGACCCGGAGGTGCTCGGCGGCATCCTCTCCGCCGAGGGCCTCGCACGGATGCGGCGCGAGCGCGAACTCCCGCGCACCGAGGTGGGCGACGACGTCGCGCTCGGCGAGTACGTCGCGGCCCGCCTCGGCCGGGAGGTCGTCGACCGGCTGGTGGAACCGCTGCTCGGCGGTGTGTACGCCGGTGATGTGTACCGGACGTCCATGCGCGCCGCCGTACCGCAGCTCTTCGAGGCGGCACGTACGCACGACTCGCTCCTCGACGGTGTGCGGGAGATCCAGCGCGGGGCCGCCGCGAAGCAGCCGGCCGGGCCCGTCTTCATGGGCATCGAGGGCGGCATCGGCACGCTCCCCGACGCCGTCGCGGACGCTGTGCGCGCCGGGGGCGGCGAGGTCCTGCTCCGCACCCCGGTGATCGGGCTGACGCGCGGCGCGGCAGGCTGGCAGGTGCGTACCGACGAGCGGGTGATCGAGGCGGACTCCGTCGTCCTCGCGGCCCCCGCCTGGGCGGCCTCCGCGCTCCTGTCCGCCGAGTCACCGGCCGCGGCCGCCGAGCTGTCCGCCGTCGAGTACGCGTCGATGGCGCTGGTGACCATGGCGTTCCGCCGCCGGGACGTGGCGGCGCTGCCGGAGGGATCGGGGTTCCTGGTGCCGCCGGTGGACGGGCGCACGATCAAGGCGTCGACGTTCTCCACCCGTAAATGGGGATGGGTGGACGCCGCCGCCCCCGACCTGTTCCTCCTGCGCACCTCCATCGGGCGCTACGGCGAGGAGGACCACCTGCACCGCGAGGACGACGAGCTGGTCGAGGTGTCCCTGCGGGACCTGGGCGCGGCCACCGGCCTCGCCGCCCGCCCCGTCGCCACCGAGGTCACCCGCTGGATCGGCGGCCTGCCGCAGTACCCCGTCGGCCACCCCGCCCGGGTCGCGCGGGTCCGTGACGAGGTCGCCAAGCTGCCCGGCCTGCGGGTCTGCGGAGCGGCGTACGACGGTGTCGGCATCCCCGCCTGCGTCGCGAGCGGACAGCGCGCCGCCGACGAGATCATGCTCACCCCGGACCCGGCGCGAGGCACGGATCACGAGGCGGGAGAATAGGGACATGACTGATGCTCCGGAGACTGTGACATCCCCCCGAGGCCCCAACGCCGGCAAGAAGGCGAAGGACCTCAACGACGTCATCCGCTACACCCTGTGGTCCGTCTTCAAGCTGCGGGACGTGCTGCCGGAGGACCGCGCCGGGTACGCCGACGAGGTCCAGGAGCTGTTCGACCAGCTCGCCGCCAAGGACGTCACCGTGCGCGGCACCTACGACGTGTCGGGGCTGCGCGCCGACGCGGACGTCATGATCTGGTGGCACGCAGAGACCGCGGACCAGCTCCAGGAGGCGTACAACCTCTTCCGCCGCACCAAGCTGGGCCGCGCGCTGGAGCCGGTCTGGTCGAACATGGCGCTGCACCGTCCCGCCGAGTTCAACAAGTCGCACATCCCGGCCTTCCTGGCCGACGAGACGCCGCGCAACTACGTCTCCGTCTACCCCTTCGTGCGCTCGTACGACTGGTACCTGCTGCCCGACGAGGACCGTCGCCGCATGCTCGCCGACCACGGCAAGATGGCGCGCGGCTACCCGGACGTGCGCGCCAACACGGTCGCCTCGTTCTCGCTCGGCGACTACGAGTGGCTGCTCGCGTTCGAGGCCGACGAGCTCTACCGCATCGTCGACCTCATGCGTCACCTGCGCGCCTCCGAGGCCCGCATGCACGTGCGTGAAGAGGTGCCGTTCTACACCGGCCGCCGCAAGTCGGTCGCGGACCTGGTCGCCGGCCTGGCCTGACGCCTTCGGCCGGTGCCCCGGGGGTTGTCCCCGGACAGGCACCGGCCGTCCGCAGGGCCGTTCACAGACCTGGTGGCGGGCTCGCCCGAGCGGCGGCCCCCCACCCCCTACCCGGAAGATCAGACAGTGGGCGCCGGCTCCTTGGCCACGGCCCGCTTGTCCAGCGACACCGGGTTCGGCTCCCGGTGCGGCGCGCAGTCCGCGCGCCGCACCGGTGTCCGACCGGTCAGGAGATACGTCTCCAGATGGCCGTTGACGCACTTGTTCGCCCCGCCGCCGATCCCGTGCGTGCCGGCGTCCCGCTCGGTGACCAGCACGGAACCGGCCAGCCGCCGCTGAAGTTCCAGCGCCCCCGGGTACGGCGTCGCCGCGTCCCGCTCGGCGGCCAGGATCAGCGTCGGGGGCAGCTCACCCGGCCGCGTACCGACGTCCAGAGGCTCCTGGCGCGGAACGCTCCAGTACGCGCACGGCAGGTTCATCCACGCGTTGTCCCACGTCTCGAAGGGCGCGCGCGCCGCGAGCAGGCTGTTGTCCCGGTCCCACACCCACCACTCGGTCGGCCACGGCGCGTCGTTGCACTCGACAGCGGTGTAGACGGCCTTGCTGTTCTCGTCGTCGCGCGCCGACTCGGCCCTCGGCGACGCCTGCTCGATCAGGGGCTTCGGGTTGCCCTTCAGGTACTCCGACAGCGCCGTGGCGCGCATCGCCCAGTAGTCGTCGTAGTAACCGGCGCTCAGCAGCGCCGACTGGAGCTGGGCGGTGCCCACCCTGCCGCCCGCCGGCTTGCGCGAGAGCCCGGCGCGCACCTTCTCGTACGCGGCGAGGACCGCTTCGGGCGTGGTGCCCAGGTGGTACGTCCTGTCGTGCTTGGCGACCCAGGTACGGAAGTCCAGCCAGCGCCTCTCGAAGGCGAGCGACTGGTCGAGGTTGTTGCGGTACCAGATCTGCCCCGGGGCGGGATTGACCGCCGAGTCGAAGACCATGCGGCGCACGTGGGACGGGAAGAGCGTCGCGTACAGCGCGCCGAAGTAGGTGCCGTACGACGCGCCCATGAAGGTCAGCTTCTTCTCGCCGAGCGCCGCGCGCAGCACGTCGAGGTCACGGGCGTTGTTGAGCGAGGTGTAGTGGCGCAGCGCGTCGCCCGCCGTGCGGGCACAGCCGTCGGCGTACGCCCTGGCCCGCGCCTTGCGTTCCTTCTTGTACGCGTGGGAGGGGTACGTCGGGGCCTCGCTGGGCGCCTGGGCGAGCTCCGAGGGCTTCTGGCAGGACAGCGGGGCCGAGCGGCCGACGCCGCGCGGGGCGTAGCCGACGAGGTCGTACGCCGCTGCCAGCCGTTTCCACTCGGGCAGCACGCCCGCCATCGGGAAGAACATGCTGGAGGCGCCGGGGCCGCCCGGGTTGTAGACGAGCGCGCCCTGGCGGGCCGCCGGCTTCCCGGTCGCCCGGGCGCGGCTGACGGTCAGTGAGATCTGACGGCCGCCGGGTTCGGCGTAGTCGAGGGGGACCTTGACGCTGCCGCACCTGACGTGTCCGGGCAGCCCCTCGGACTTGGGGCAGGCGCCGAACGTGATACCGGCGGCGGCCGCGCGGTGGGCGGCCGCCGCCGTGCCGCGGATCTCCGGGGAGGCGGTGGATTCGGCGCTGCCGGCGGGGGCGGCGACGAGGGCGGTCAGGACCAGGGAGCCGACGGACGCCAGGGTCCCGTACATCGCCAGTGCTCTCATCGCGTTCCCTTCGTACAGGTTCAGGACAAAGGGGATACTTGGCTGGGCAGTTGGCGATGTAAAGCACCGGTGGGCGGTGTCGGTGTCTATGACCCCGACGAGTCGCGCGGGCGGCACGCGGGTACGGACCTTCGACCGTGCGTACGCCGCGAGCCGGGCCCCCGCCGGCGGACCGGCCGGTGGGGGCGCGGGGTCGGTCAGGAGCTGCTGCCGCAGCTGGAGCCCGAGCTGGAGCTGGAGCCCGAGCTGCAACTGGAGCTGGAGCCCGAGCTGCAACTGGAACCGGAGCTCGACCCGCAGCCGGACCCGCCGCTGCCGCAGCCCGACCCGCCGCCGGAACAGCCGGAGCCGCCCGATCCGGAGCCCGAGTCGCTGCCGCAGCCCGAATGGCCGGGGGCCGATCCGGCGCACCAGACCATGGCGGCGGCCGCGTACGAGCCGGTGCTGTCCGGCGCGGGGACACGGGTTGCGGTCCGGGAGACGCGGGGTGTCAGCCGCGCCGCCGTGCGCAACTGGTCCTGGAGCACGGGGTCGGGCAGCGCCCGCAGCCCGTGCACCGCCACGAGACGGCCGGGGCGGCCGTCGTCGGGGTGCGCGAGGGCGAACCTCCCGGCCGCCGCCCGGCCTGCCGGGGTGACCCGGGCACCGGCCCGGCCCGCGTTGACGGAGCCGCAGATGATTCCGGCGATCAGGGCGGGCAGCACCAGGACGGGGAACAGGACGGTGAAGTGGCCGGTGGCGGCCGACACGACCGACGCCACGAGGGTGGCGGGCAGCCCGGCGAAGCAGGCCACCAGCAAGGCGATGCTGCCGTTGCGCCGGCCGCGCCCGGCTCCCGGCGGGACCATGAGGCCGCGGAACGCCAGGCCGTCACCGATCTCCTGCACCGGGGCGCTGAGCATCACGGCGTGCCGCAGGGTGTGCAGTGCGCCGTTGGGCGCGGCGGCGAGTTCGGCGAGCACGGCCCGCTCCACCGGGTCGTGTGCGACGGTGCTCCGCGCCGAGACGATGCCGGGGCCGCCGATCGCGAGGCGGCCGTCGGCGTACATCGTGGTGAGGGCGGTGTCCACGACGCGGGCGGGGCCGCCGTTGAGGAACGCGACCTCCATGAGGTCGTGGGCCGGGGCGGGGCCGCCGCCCCGGCCGTCGTGGAGCGCGGAGACGCTTCGGGTCAGTACGACGCAGGCCGCGACCACGGCGGACACGATCAGCAGGGTGAGGACGGTCATGATCACGGGCGCGTCACTTCCGGACGAGTGCGGCGCGCGCCGCACGGACGAATCGGGTCGTACGGCGGGGCGGGTGCGGTGCCACCCGGTCCTGCCACCAGTGGGTCAGCCGCCTGCGGGCGGCCTCGTCCCCGGGCCTGCCGTCGGCCAGCAGGTGCTCGGCGAAGTCGAGCGCGTCGCGCCGGTAACCCGCAGACATGGGGCGGGACCTGGCGTACGTGAGGAAGGCGGCCCGGTAGCCGGAACCGAGGATCTCCGGGAGCTCGGGCGCGATCTTCGACACGACATCGGCCCGCTTCCCGGCGAGCGCCCGGCTCTGGACGCCCAGGCGCGCGGAGTCGAAGCCCGCGGGCGCGGGCGTCCCGGCGACGAGCGCGGAGAGCAGCGCCGTCTGCGCGACCGCGACCCGGGTGCGCGCGCTGTTCCCCTCCCCGGCCCCTGCCGCGGGCCGCGGGCCGGGTGCCGGCCGCCGGGCGGGGCGAGCCGCCGCCGTCCGCGGCGGGGCGGCGGTGGCAGGAGGTGCGAGGGCCGTGCGGATCTCGGCCAGCTCGCGGGCCAGCTCCTGCGCCGGCGGGAAGTTGTCGTCGCGCTCCAGGAGGACACCCGGGGGGTCCGTGCGGGAGCGGAGGTCCGCCAGGATGTCGAGGACCGGCCGGGTCACCGGGTGGGCGTGCGTGTCGTGCCACACCCCGTCCTTCTCGATCCCGCCCGCCACATGGACGTACGCGATCGCCTCCACCGGCAGCTCGTCGAGCGCGGCCGACGGGTCCTCGCCCCGGTTCACGTGGTTGGTGTGCAGGTTGGCCACGTCGATCAGGAGGCGTACGCCGGTACGGTCCACCAGCTCCGCCAGGAACTGGCCCTCCGTCATGTCCTCGCCGGGCCAGTTGATCAGCGCCGCGATGTTCTCCAGCGCCAGCGGCACCGGCAGCGCGTCCTGCGCGATGCGCACGTTCTCGCACAGCACGTCCAGCGCGTCCCAGGTGCGCGGCACCGGCAGCAGATGACCGGCCTCCAGACGCGGGCTCGCCGTGAGGGGGCCGCCCGCCCGTACGAACGCGATGTGCTCCGTGACCAGGGGCGCGTCCAGGGCTTCCACCCGCGCCGCCAGGTCCGCCAGCCGGTCCGCGTCCGGGCGGTCCGCGCCGCCCAGCCCCAGGGAGACGCCGTGCGGGATCACCTTCGTACCGCGGGCGCGCAGCCTCAGGAGGGAGTCGGGGAGGTGGCCGGGGCAGAGGTTCTCCGCCACCGCCTCCACCCAGTCGACATCCGGCAACCGCTCCACCGCGTCCGCTGTCTCCGGCCGCCAGCCGATACCCGTACCCAGACGCCCAAGACGCTCCATGGGTCCCCCTCCTCCGCTTCGTGCAGGGGTAATGGCCCCGGCGTGGCGCGCCGAACCCGGAGGAGGGGACCTTCAGAGGTTGATTTGAGGTTACGGCGCCGGTTCCGGGCGGTTCGTGTTCACCGCGGGGCTGCCGATCTCGCCCTCCGGCTGCGCGGAAGGCCGTGAGGTGACGGGCGGGTTGCCGGTCGGTACGGCGGCCGGCGGTGAGGGGACCGTGATCGAGTTGTCGGGCGCCGGCGGACCCGAGGGGCTCGCCGTCGCGTTGCCCGCCGCCTCGTTCGCCAGGGCGTCGAAGTCGACGAGGCCCGTGGCCTCCAGCATGGTGATGTGGTCGAGGACGGTCTGGTTCGCGTCGCTGGCGAGCTGACGTATCAGCGCGTTGCGGGTCGTGTGCCGCACCTGGGCCACGAGGGCGAAGACCTTGCCGTGCGCGTTGCGCAGCAGGTTGGCGAACTTGCGCTCGTACTCCGGACCGCTCGCCGCCGACAGCTCCCTGAGCCAGCCCTGCTGCTGCTCGTTGGGCTGGTTCGGGAGCGGCACGTTGAGCTGGGCGGCCACCTTGCGGGCCCGCTTGTCGAGATCGGCGTGGCCGACGATCAGGTGGTCGCCGGCCTCCTTGATCGCCTCACTGGGCGCGCGTTCGATCGCCTGCTGTCCGGCGGGCAGCTCCCACAGGCCCGCCAGCCGCACCTTCACCAGGAAATCCCGGTCGGTGGCGGACAACGGGCCCCACTGCGTGGCGACCGTGGACGCGTTGAGGTTGGCCTGGCCGGTGCCCGACCGGTCCGCGTAGGACCACACGGGGAAGGCGAGCGCGCCGATGGTGGCGACAAGTGCCGCGATGATGAGTGCTGTTCCGTTGATGCGTCGCAACAAAGTGTCTCCTGAGCCGATGCGGTACACCGTCGAACCAACCGCCTGCCGGGCGGCCGGACAACCTACTTGTAAAGTATTCGTAGGTACGTACGGCACGGGCGGCGCGTTCAACGGCGTACGGCGGGAAAGGGTTTAGGCGCGGGGCGCCCGGCGCAGTGCCGGGTGGTCGGCGACCACCGTGCAGGAGCCGGGCGCGATCTCCGTGAAGCCCGCGTCCCGCACTATCGGCAGCCCGCCCGCGGTGAGTTCGCGCCACCGGCCCGCCTCGGGCGTACGGACGGCGAGCGGGAAGCCGGCGGCCCTCCACGCCTCGCGCTCCGCCTCCGGCAGGTCCCACCACGCCAGTTGGGCCCCGTGACCGGCCTGCGCCATCGCCTTGCCCGCCGACATGTCGAGGTCCGGGCTGAGCCACAGCACCGCGCCGTCGGGGGCGGCCGGGGGCGGCGGCAGCGGATCGTCCAGGTCCGTGCCCGATACCTGGAGCTTCGCCAGCTCCTTGGGCCAGCCGTCCAGCGGTACGGGCGGGAAGACACGCACCTCAGCCGCCTTCCCCGTGACCGTGATGCCCGGCAGCGCGGACGCCTTGCGCCACTCCGCGCCGCGCGCCCGCCGCACCACCTTGCGGATCCGGGCGTCCTGCCAGAGCCGCATCACCCCGGCCCACTCGCCCTCGCCCAGCGACCGCTCGTCGGACAGCATCACCAGCACCGCGCGGGCCGCGGTCTCCAGGGCGTCCGTACGGGCCGGCGGGTCGTCCTTCTCGATGTGGACGACCAGGGGAAGCACGAACTGCGGGGCCTCGTCGCGTGCCGTCGGCTCGTGCCGGAAGGGGCTGTCCGGGACGTCCGGGGTGCCGGGAATGCTGTCGCTGCTCACCGGGCCCAGTCTGCCAGCCGGGGTCACGCGCCCTCTCATCCCCCGGCATCTTGGCGGAGCGTATGCCTCCGGGTAAGGATGATCCGCATGAAGAGTGATCTTTTTGCCACAGAGAACATGGCGCAGCAGGCCACTGCCCCGGGAATGACCCTCCAGAACGCCAAGTCGGTGAAGTACGCCGTCAATGGCGAGATGCACGCGCGGCAGGGCTCGATGATCGCCTTCCGCGGCAACCTCCAGTTCGAACGCAAGGGCCAGGGCATCGGCGGCATGCTCAAGCGCGCCGTCACCGGCGAGGGGCTGGCGCTGATGGCCGTGCGCGGCCAGGGTGAGGCGTGGTTCGCGCACGAGGCGCAGAACTGCTTCATCGTCGACATAGACCAGGGCGACGCGCTCACCGTGAACGGCCGCAACGTGCTGTGTTTCGACGCGACCCTCTCGTACGAGATCAAGACGGTGAAGGGCGCCGGTATGACCGGCGGCGGCCTCTTCAACAGCGTCTTCTCGGGTTACGGCAAGCTCGCCGTGATCTGCGAGGGCAACCCGATCGTGATCCCCGTGTCGCAGCAGCAGCCCGTGTACGTCGACACCGACGCGGTGGTGGGCTGGAGCGCCCAGCTCAACACGTCGCTGCACCGCTCGCAGTCGGTCGGCTCGATGATCCGCGGCGGCTCGGGCGAGGCGGTCCAGCTGATGCTCCAGGGCGACGGCTTCGTCATCGTCCGGCCGAGCGAGCTGAAGCCCGAGAAGGCGGCGTCCAGCTGACGCTCGCGGGGGCGGGCCGCCGGTACGGCGTCGGCGGCCCCCCGGATTCCGCGCGGCGGGGGCCCGGCGGTCGGTGCGCCCGGTCCGCGGCGCGCGGCTGAGTAGGCTCGTAGGTATGGACGAGAAGGAAGTCGACGAGAAGGACACGGCGTACGCCGAGTGCGTGCTGTGCCGCGAGCCCACCGAATACCCGGAGTCGGTCAAGGGCGTCGTGTACTGCCCGGTCTGCGCATGGCAGGAGGCGCAGCGCACGGCCTGCTCCGGCTGAAATCCGGTGGACAGCCGGACGGACGGCGGACGATCATCCGCAGCGTGAAAGAGCCGAGTTTCGTGGAGCTGGACGGGGCGGTCATGACGGCCCTGCTGGACCGTGACCTGGCCGGTGCGAGCGCCGTGGCCGGGGTCGCCCTGACCGACTTCTTCCTGACCGACGGCGCGCTGTGGCTGTGGCGCTACCGCCTCGGGCAGATCGCCGGCGACCCGGCACGGGCGCGCTGGTGCGGGCGGCTCGCGGTGTGCGGGGAGGGCGGTGCGGTGGTCGGGCACGGCGGTTTCCACGGGCCGCCCGACGACGCGGGCATGGTCGAGCTGGGGTACGCCGTCGACCCCGCCTTCCGCCGCCGCGGGTACGCCAGGGCCACCCTCACCGAGCTGCTGCGCCGCGCCGCCGCCGAGCCGGGGGTGACCACGGTCCGGGCGTCGGTCCGGCCCGACAACGTGGCGTCCCTGGCCACCCTTGCCGGCTTCGGGTTCACCGCGACAGGCGAACTGTGGGACGAGGAGGACGGCATGGAGACCCTGTACGAGGTGCCGGCCTCCCGCTTCCTCAGCGCTTCATGAGGTCGGAGACCTTCACGAAGCGGTAGCCGCGCTCGCGCAGCTCCGGCACGATCCGCGCGATCGCCTGCGCGGTCACCGGGGCCGCGCTGCGCGTGCAGTGCATGACGACCAGCGAGCCCGGCCGCACGCCCGCCAGGACCTGCTCGGCCACCGCGTCCCCGTCGCGGGCGAAGGCGTCGCCGCTCACCACGTCCCACTGGACCGCCGTCACCTTCGCCGGGGCGATGGCGCGCAGGGCCTCGTCGTCGTAACAGCCGCCCGGGAAACGGAAGTACGGGACGACGTTCCGCGCCCCGGCCTTGCGGAACGCGGCGAAGGCACGCTCCACGTCGGCGCGCATCCGCTGCCCGGAGACCGTCGGCAGGCCGTAGCAGGGGGTCGCGAAGGCGTGGTGGCTGTACGAGTGGTTCGCGATCTCGAAGAGCGGGTCCCGCCCGATGGACCGGGCCTGGTCCGGGTACTCCTCGGCCCAGCGGCCCGTCATGAAGACCGTCGCCGGGACCCTCAGCCTGCGCAGGGAGGCGATCAGGGCCGGGTTGTCGAAGTGCTCACCCCGCGCGGCCCGGGGGCCCTGGTCGGCCGTCATGTCGGCGTCGAAGGTCAGCGCGACGGTTTTGGTACGGGTGTCCGGGGCGCGTTCGAAGACCGGGGTGAGACCGCCCGGGCCCGCCGCGAGGGTCGGCGGAGCTGCCCGCCCGGAAGGGGCGACGGAAGCGGAACCGGAAGCGGAAGCCGAGGTCGGCGGCGGGGCGGCGAGCGACCCCTGTGGATCGCCGCCGCCGCTGCCGCATCCCGCGAGGGCCGCACCGAGGACCGCCACCGTCGCCATTCTTCGTACAAAAGTGGTCACCGACGGAAGCTATATGATTATGCGTCAATCTTCCGTCCGCTACGCGGGCGCTACTGCCGAATGGGTGCCCGAGCGGGCGGCGAGCGAGCTGGAGTAACGGCGAAGCAGCAGCACGGCTGTGGTGGCCAGGCCGGTGAGCAGCCCGAGCCAGATGCCGAGCGTGTCGAGACCCAGAGGGCGGGCGAGGAGCCAGGCCGCCGGGAGCCCGACCGCCCAGTAACCGATCAGGGTGATGCGGAAGCCGCTCTTGGTGTCGTCGAGGCCGCGCAGCAGCCCGACCCCGATGTTCTGCGCGCAGTCGAAGAACTGGAGGAAGGCCGTGACGACGAGCAGCTGCGTGGCGATCGTCAGGGCCTGCTCGGACCCGGAACCGGAATCCAGGAAGGGGCGCAGGACCAGCCGGGGGACGGTGAGGTACACGACGCCGACGACCGCCATGACGGCCCCCGCGCAGGCGAGCGCGGTGTTCTTGATGCGGCGTGCGTCGTCGGTGCGGCCGAGGGCCAGCTCGCGGCTGACGTGGATGGACGCGGCGTGCGACAGGCCCACGGCGACCTGGAAGACGATGTAGACGAGCTGGTTGACGGCCGTGTGCGCGGCGAGCGCGGCGGGTCCGAAAGCCCCGGCCATCAGCGCGGTGACGGAGAAGAAGCCCGCTTCCGAGCCGTACGTCGCCGCGATCGGCACGCCGAGCCCGATGAGGCGCTTCACGGTGGCCGGATCGGCCTTGGCCGCGTTCAGCGTGAGCAGGGGCGCCAGCTCGCTGTCCCGCTTCGCCGACGCGTAAAGGGCGACGAAGGACAGCAGGTACACGGTGGACGTCGCGACGCCGATGCCGGTGAGACCCAGCTTCGGCAGCCCCCAGGTGCCGTGGATCAGCACCCAGTTCAGCCCCGCGTTGACGGCGATGGACGCGATGGTGATCCGGAGCAGCGCCTGCGGCCGGCGCATGCCGACCGTGAACTGCCGGACGGCCTGGAACCACAGGCACGGCAGCAGGCCCGGCGCCAGGGCGAGCAGCATGGTCCGCGTCAGCTCGACGACGGCGGCGTCCTGGCCGAGCCGTACGAGAACCTGGCCGATCAGCAGCATGATCACGGCGCCGGCGACGCCCGCCAGCGTCGCCACGGCCAGGCTCGCGCGCACGATGGCGCGCACTTCCTCGCGCCGCTCCTCCACCCGGCCGTCGGGCGCACCCTCGCGGCCCGCGTCGGCGGCGGCCCGCTCGGCGCGGGCAGCCGCCGCGGCGACCTGGTTGCCGACGGAGGTCACGAGGCCGACACCCATGGTGCGCACCTGGTTGAAGATGACGATGGCGAGGCCGCCCGCCGCCAGTTCCCGCGTACCGAGCAGGCCCATCATCACCGTGTCGGTGGTGGTGAGCGCGACCTGGGCGAGCTGCGTGAGGACGAGCGGGACGGCGAGAGCGGCGAGTGCGCGGCTGTCGCGCAGGAGCGTGGTCAGCATCAGGGTTATCGGTTCCCGCGGAGTTTGGTCAGGAGTTCTTCGATCTCCCGCTCGGCCGCGGGGTCGAGCAGGTCCCGCTCCCGCATCCAGTCGTCGTTGAAGACGCTGTCCATGTACTTCTCCCCGCCGTCGTTGACCAGCGCGACCATAGTCGTGCCGGGCGGCAGGCCGGGCAGCCGGGTCAGGGCTTCGTGCACGACGCCTCCCGCCGAGCCGCCGATCAGCAGGCCCGTACGGGCGACGGCGCGGCAGGTCGCGAACGCCTCCACGTCTCCGACCTTCACGCCCTCGTCGATCAGGGAGAAGTCGACCAGGGCGCCTATCTCGGCTCCTTCGGGGGTTCCGGTGCCCGACTGGTAGTAGTCGTGGGCGGGCCCGCCGAACGCGATCGACCCCTTCGGCTCGACACCGATGGTGGTGAAGCCGGGTATGAGACCGCGCAGTTCGCGGGCGGTGCCGCACAGGGCTCCGCCGGTGCCGACCGCGCCGACGAGGATGTCGAGCCGGCCGTTGAGCGCCTCGTGGAGTTCGTGGGCCACGGGGAAGTAACCGACGCCGTTGCTCGGGTTGTTGTGCTGTTCGGTGAAGATGGTGTTGTCCTGGCCGCGCGCCATCTCTTTGGCGAGTTCCTCGCGGGCGGCGGTGGCGAGTTCCTCGGTGCCCTCGTCGGCGACGTACACGAGCTCCGTGCCCAGTGCCTTCATGCCGCGCAGCTTGTCGGGGGACGCGTGGTGGTCGACGACGGCGGTGAAGGTGTAGCCGCGCTCGGCGGCGACGACGGCGAGGCCGAGGCCGGTGTTGCCCGAGGTGGACTCGATGATCCGGCCGCCGGGGCGCAGTTCCCCGCGTTCCTCGGCGTCGATGACCATCTGGCGCGCCATGCGGATCTTCGCCGTGCCGGTGGGATTGAACATCTCCAGTTTCAGCAGCAGGCGGCTGCCGGTCTCGGTGGTGGCCAGTTCCAGCAGCGGGGTGCAGCCGATGAGGTCGGACACGCGGGAGACCACGGCGGGGCGCTGAAGTGCTCCGGGCATATTCGCATGCTCCTGTCAGGTGAAGTGACGGTCCAGGCGCCAGCGCGGGCGCGGGCGTTCGGTGTGGTCGACGACGACCTTCGGCGGGATGGCCAGATCGTGGAAGGGCGACTCGTTGGAGTCCATCTGGTAGCCGGCGGTGTTGGGGTAGACCAGCAGGTCACCGACGCCGGGCGGACGGCGGAAGGGGATTTTCCGCCAGCTGACCATGTCCGACTCCAGGCAGGTCGCGGCTCCCACGCAGGCGGGCCACGTACCGGCGGGAGGCGTTTCGGCGGCAGGAGTGTCGGAAGACGGTGTCTCCGAGGGTGCGCCCGTGCTGCCCGGGACCAGGTACGGGTCGGGCAGGTACTCGCTGTTGAACCACTGCTCCGACAGGCTCAGGCTGCTCCCGTCGACGGTCAGTATCCGGTAGCCGTCCCGCTCCTTGACGCCCTGCACCCGGAACACGGTCGCGCCCGCGCGGTCCAGCAGCGCGCGCCCCGGCTCCATGAGCAGCTCGACCCCCGCCTCCTTCAGCAGCCCGGCGAGGCTTCCGCCGTGCCCCTCGGGGCGGGCGGCCAGCAGTGCGCGCAGCGCGTCGGCCCCGGAGGCCGGGGCGTAGTACGGGTAGAAGTCACCCGTACTGAAGGACTTGCCCGCGTGGTAGTGCCCGCTGTTCTGCTCGCTGAGGAAGGTGTGCCAGCTGTCCGCGTCGGTGTAGCTCATGGGCAGCCCGCCGCCGATGCTGATGCGTCCCGCCTCCAGGCCCTGCACGCGGGCTTTGAGGCACAGGCCGACGAGGTGCGCCGCGAGGTCGGCGCGCGGCTGGATCGCGTACCCGGACAGGTGGAAGCTGAAGCCCTCCATGCGTACGGCGTCACCCGCCCGCAGGCACCGGTCGGTCGCCGCGGACAGCTCGGCCTCGTTCATGCCGAAGCGGCTGTGCGGCTGGTCCGGCGGCAGGCAGCGCAGCAGCAGCCTGGCCGGGCGGCGGGCGCCGCTCAGCACGGTCGTGATGAGGTCGTCGAGTTCGCCGAGCGAGTCGACGGCGATCAGGGCGCCGTGCTGGACGGCCGGCCGCAGCAGGTCGCGGCCCTTGGCCGGACCGGTGACGACGAGGTCCTCGCCGCGTACGCCGTGGCCGAGCGCCTCGCGCAGCTCTCCCAGCGAGGCGACGTCGACGCCCGCGCCGTTCAGCGAGCAGCGCTCGACCCACAGCGCGGCCTTGTTCGCCTTCTTCGCGTAGTAGACGCTGCCGTCCACACCCGCCTCGTCCAGGGCCGCTCGCAGGTCCCGCAGGTTGGCGTCGAAAGCCTCGGGCAGCAGGAAGTGGAACGGTCCCGAGAAGGCGTACGAAAGTTCCTGGAGCAGCCCGCTGCCGAGCACCGCCGCTGTGGCGGAGTCGGGCAGGGCGGGCAGCGTGGGCCAGCCGGTGGTGCTCACTGCCACAGCGGCACCTCGGTACCCAGGCCCTGGGCGACGGCGAGCTGCGCGAAGCGGTGGCCGAGGGCGATGTCGGTGACGACGAGACCGCTGTTGTACGCGAAGATCCGCTCGCCGGGAGAGCGGCGGCCGACCGCCGCTCCCGCGATCACGGGCGGGAACTCGGCGTCGACGGACGGGAGTTTGCCGTCGGCGTCGGCCATGTCCGTACCGGTGACGTTCATCTGCGCCTCGCTCGTCGCGATGACCCGGTCGGCCTCGTGCAGGGTCGAGGGCGCGAGGCCGTGGCCGACGAGCACGGACAGCGCGCCGGGCCGCAGCCAGTCGGCCTCGACGGCTGCGGGCGTGTGCGGCCCGGCGGTGGCGACGACGACGTCGGCTTCACCGGCGGCGGACCGCAGGTCGGTGACGATTTCCACGTCACGGTCCGGGAAGTGGACCCGCAACTGCTCGCGTACGGCGGCGATGCCGTCGGGGTGGGTGCCGGACAGCATCAGACGGTCCAGCTCCGGCAGTGTGGTGAGCAGGAACGGCAGCGCGAGGCGGCCCTGCGTTCCCGTACCGATGACGAGCGCGCTGCGGGCGCCGGGCGCGGCGAGTTCGCGTGCCAGCAGGGCGGAGACGGCCGGGGTGCGCAGCGATCCGATGCGGGAGCAGTCCATCATCGCCAGCGGGAGACCGGTGACGTCGTCGTACAGGGTGAGCGCCGTGTAGTAGTGCTGCGCGTCGCGGTCCTTGTCCAGGCCGTGCTTGTACGAGGTCTTGATCGCGACGACGTCGCGGGAGCCGTCCCGGCCGAGCATGGCGTACGACACCGAGTGGCCGTCGCGTGGTTTGACGCTCAGCTTGCGCGGGTTGTCGGACTCGCCGGCGTGCAGGGTGCGGTAGGCGCCCTCCACCGTGTCGACGACGTCGGCCAGGGATATGTCGATCCCGGCCAGGTCGGTGGTGGACAGGATCCGCAGGTGCTTGTCGTCGGGTGCTTTCGATATACCGGTCATGGTGGTCCCTCCGGGCCGTGGGCGGGTGTTCAGGCGGCGCGCGCTTCGAGGGCGGCCTGTCCGTATCCGTGTTCGCGGGCTTCCGCCGGGGGGCGGGTGAGCCGCCCGGGGATGCGGACGGAGGCGCGCTTGAGCCATCGGTCGGTGCCGTCGTACCGGGGCGCGAACGGCACCCGGCCGTGCACGACCAGGTCGTTGTCGACGACCAGCACCTCGCCGGGCGAGAGGCTGACCGCGACGGACACGCGGGACAGTTCGGCCTCCAGCCGTCCGTACGCGGCCCGGTACTCCTCGTCGGCGCCCTCCAGCGGCGTGTACGCCGGGTCGAAGCGCAGCGTCATGCCCTCGTCGCTCGCGTACAGGGCCGGTACGGGCGGGGGCGCTTCGGCGGCGTAACCCTGGGCGTCGGCGTAGGCGTCGTCGGGCAGGATCGGCACGGCCGGGCGTGTCAGGAGGTCGATGTCCTCGTCGCTCAGGCGGACCCGGCGGATGCTCGCGGCGGTGGTCGCGATGCTGTCGTGGTTGCGCATGCAGCCGAGCATCAGAAGGTGTGCGCGGCCGGGGTGGAAGGCGTCCTCGGTGTGCGGGCTGAGGAGCACGGTGCTGCTGGCGCCGGTCTGTTCGGTCTCGTGCCCGGGAGACGGCACGATGTTGTGGACGAAGCGGCCGTCCTGCTGGCCCTCCCAGGCGAGCGGAGTGCCCATCGCGGTGGCGAGCAGCAGCAGTTCGATGTCGTGCAGGGCGCCGCTCCCGCCCGCGCTCGCCCAGTCGGCGGGCGTCGGGCCCACGGCCTCGTCGTCGATTTCCAGCCCCCGCAGGACGAACAGGCCGTCGGCGGTGTCGACGGGGCGGCAGTGGTGGCGCAGCGTCTGGCTGAACTCGCCGGCCTGCTGGGCGACGCGCTCCAGCAGCGGGCGGGACGTGGCGGAGGTCCCGAACTCGGTCAGGATTTTCTCCGCGGCCCGGCGGAGTTCGCCCACCGTGTGGGCATCGAGCTGGCGGACAGGTGCGGCTGCCGTGCTCATGGCGAAGTCGTCCGTTTCCGTGGGTGGCAGGGATGGCTCGAACGTAGCAGCTAACTTAGGTTAGGCAAACCTTACTTTTGAGTCATGGCCATATTTGTTCGATCCATCAACTTCCACGACGCAAAAGATAGTTGAAAGCGAGGGTGAGGTTGCGGCGACCTGCACTATTAGGGTAGGCAACCCTAAGCATCAGTTGTGCCGAAGCGGATCGAGGACGTACGTGGAAATGAACAGGCGCCAAGTGCTGTGGGCCGGCGGAGCGACAGTCACGACGGCACTCCTCGCCGCCTGCTCGGGGAACGGCGGTACGTCGGCCGAACCCGCCGGCGCGGACGCCAAGCCCAGAAAGGGCGGAACGCTCAGGATCGGCGCCCTCGGCCGGGCCGGCGCCATCACCCGCGATCCGCACGGAACCCAGGCCAACGAGAGCGACTACCTCATCATCTCGCTCGTCCACGACACGCTCACCGCGCCCGGCGCCAAGACCAACACGGCTCCCCGCCTCGCGACGGCCTGGAAGGCGTCGGACGACCTGAAGACCTGGCGCTTCACGCTCGCCGAGGGCGCCACGTTCCACGACGGCACTCCGGTCACCGCCGACGACGTGGTCTGGTCCCTGCGCCGGCTGCGCGGCACCCCGTCCGGTGCCTCCCGGCTGCCGGGCATCAAGGCCGCGAACATCAAGGCCGAGGGCGCCCGTACCGTCGTACTGGTCTCCGACCACCCCAACGCCGAACTGCCCCTGCTCACCCGCCTGACCACCTTCGTCCTCAAGAAGGGCACGAAGGACAAGGAGATCGGGAAGGCCCCGGGCACCGGCCCGTTCAAGCTGGACTGGTTCCGCTCCGGCAACGCCCGGCTCGTACGCAACGAAGACTGGCACGGCGGCGAAGTCCTGCTCGACGCCGTCGAGGTCAAGATCTTCGAGTCCCCGCAGGCCATGTCCAACGCCCTGCTCGCCGGACAGATCGACGTCGCCTCCAACGTCGGCGCGGTGGCCGCCCGTACGGCCGAGAAGCGCGAGGACATCCGGATCGTCCGCCGCCCCGACGACATGGCGATGCCCATCGTCATGCGTACGTCGTCCGGCCCCTTCGCCGACCCCAAGGTGCGCGAGGCGCTGAAGCTGGCCGTCGACCGCGAAGCCATGGTCAAGCAGGTCCTGTCCGGATACGGCAAGGTCGGCAACGACATCCTCGGCACCGGCGACCCCGCCTACGCCAAAGACATTCCGCAGCGCGCCCGAGACCTGGCGAAGGCCAAGTCGCTGCTGCAGGAAGCCGGTTTCGACACCTCCAAGACGTACAAGCTGCACACCACCGAGGACATCTCCGGGCTCGCCGAGTCCGCGACGCTGTTCGCGACGCAGGTCCGCGAGGCCGGTGTGCGCATCGAGGTGGTCAAGCAGGAGTCCGCCACCTTCTGGGAGAAGACCTGGCTCAAGGGCGACCTGTACACCACGTACTGGGGCACGAACGACTCCGTCGTGTTCCTCGCCAGCAAGACGATGGTCTCCGACTCGGGGCAGAACGAAGCCGCCTGGGACAGCGCCGAGTTCGACGCGGCGTACCGGAGGGTCACCGGTACGAAGGACCCCGCCGCGCGCGCCAAGGTGCTGCGCGACCTCCAGCGGATCGAGCACGACGAGTCCGGCTACCTGCTGTGGGGCGTCGCCGACGGCATCGACCTCGCCGCGGCCCCCGTGCGCGGCCTGCCGACCCTGCCCGGCTACGGACGCGTACAGCTCGAGCGGGCATGGCTGGCGCGCTGAGCGGTACGGCGCGGCGGCCCGCGGCCGGGCCGGACGTCGGACAACCCCGGCCGGCCGGGACCATGCTGGCTAGGGCGAGGCGGGTGGGCCGCCTCTTCGCGCTGCTCGCCCGCCGGGCGCTGCTGCTCGCCGTACTGCTCGCCACCGTGTTCGCCGCCGTCGAACTGCTCCCCGGCGACGCCGCCAACGCGACGTCGGAGCGCGGCGAGAGCGCGGCCGATCTGGAGCAGCGGCGCGCACTCCTCGGACTCGACCGGCCGGTCCTCAGCCGCTTCACCGACTGGATGACCGGCCTGCCCTCCGGTGACCTCGGCACGTCCGCGCGCGGCGAGTCCGTCGCCGACCTGCTGTCCCGCCCGTTCCCCAACACCCTGCTGCTCGGCGGTCTCGCCCTCCTCGTCACCCTGGCCGTGTCGCTCGGCCTCGGCTGCTGGGCCGCGCTCAAGCCCGGCGGCGGCGCGGACCGGGCGGTCTCGGCGACGGCCACCGGCATCCTCGCGCTGCCCGAATTCGTGGTCGCCGTGGCCCTGGTGCTGGTCTTCGCGCTGTGGACCGGCTGGCTGCCCGCCGTCACCCTCACCGACTCCGACGGGTCACCCGCGTCCTGGCAGATGCTCGTTCTGCCCGTACTGGCCCTGGCGGTCCCGCAGATCGGATGGAACACGCGCATCGTGCGTGCCGCCCTGGCCGACGAGGCCAAGGCACCGCACGTGGAGAGCGCCGTGATCGACGGGCTGCCGCGGCACCGGGTGTTCACCCACCACTTGCTGCCGGGAGCCATGCCCACCATCGCGGCGGGCATCGCCACCTCGACCGGCATGCTGCTGGGCGGCGCCGTCGTGGTGGAGACCATCTTCAACTACCCCGGCATCGGGTCGGTGCTGGCGGGTGCCGTAGCCGACCGCGACAGTCCGGTCATCGCCGGGGTCGTCGCCGTCACCGGCGCCGTCATCACCGGCGTACTGCTGCTCGCCGATCTCGTACGCGCCTGGGCTTCCGGAGGCCGCACATGACCCCCGCCCGCAAACCACCGCCGGCTTCCGGCCCCGCCGAGGCGGCGCCGACCGAGGCGGCGGCTGAGTGCGGCCCCGCCGGCGCGGCTGCCACCACCCCGTCCGCTCCCGGCCCGTCCCGGCCCGCGCGGGGCGTGCCGCGCCACCGGACCCGCAAGGGCCTCGTCCTACGCGTCCTGCCCGCACTGCTGCTCGTCGCCCTCGCCGCCGTAGGACCGTGGCTCGCCCCGCACGCCATCGACACCCCGGTGACGGCCCCGTACGCCGAACCGGGCGCCGGCGCGCCGCTCGGCGGTGACCAGCTCGGGCGCGACGTACTCACCCGCCTGCTCGCCGGCGGGCGCGAACTCATCGCGACCTCCCTCCTCGTAGCCGTCCTCGTCACCGCCGCGGCCGCGCTGCTCGGCGCGGTCGGCGCCCTGCGCCCGGCCGTCGGGCGGGTCGTCGAACGCGCCGCGGACGTGCTCATGCTGCTCCCCGCCGTACTCGGCATCCTGCTCATCGCCCTGTCCTGGCCCGGCGGCGGCCGGTACGCCGTGATCGCCGCCGCCGTCGTGATGGGCGTGCCCTACGCCGTGCGTCTCGTGTCCGGCGCGGCGGCGCCGGTCGCGGCCTCCGGCTACATCGAGGCCGCCGCCGTCGGCGGCGAACGGCTGTGGCATCTGGTCGTACGCGAAGTCCTGCCCAATCTGCGCGCCACCCTGCTCGCACTCTTCGGACTGCGCTTCGTCGCCGCCGTCTACATCGTCGCCACCGCGGGCTTCCTCCAGGTCGGCCCGCAGCCGCCCGCCGCCGACTGGGCGCTGATGATCCGTGAGAACTCGGGCGGCATCGTCCTCAACCCCTGGGCGGTCCTGGCCCCCAGCATCGCCATCGGCCTCCTCGCCATGAGCGTCAATCTCGCGGCCTCGGCGCTCGTTCCGCAGCCCGGCAGGAAGACGGTGACCGCACTGTGAACCACATGCCCCAGTGGTACCCCGAGGGCCAGGTTCCCGGCTCCGGGACAGCGGTGAAGGTGACCGGCCTGACCGTCGCGGCGCCGGACGGCCGCCTGCTCCTGGACGGCGGCGGCCTGGAGATACGCCCCGGCCGCGTCACCGCGCTCACCGGCCCGTCCGGCTGCGGCAAGACCACGCTGCTGCGGGCCGTGACCGGCGTACTGCCGCCCGGAGCCCGGTGCACCGGCGGCCGGGTGGAAGCGCTCGGGCACGACGTGCTGTCCCTCGGCCCGGCCGCGCTGCGCGCCCTGCGCCGCCGCCGCGTCGCCTACCTCGGCCAGGACCCCGGCTCCGGACTCAACCCGCGGATGAAGGTGCGGCGGCTGCTCGCCGAAGTCGCCGTCGACCGGCACCCCGACGCCGTACGCGCGCTGCTCGCCGAGGTGCAACTGCCCACCGACAACGGGTTCATGGCGCGTCGCCCCGGCGAGCTGTCCGGCGGCCAGCAGCGCCGGGTCGCCCTGGCCAGGGCGCTGGCCAGGCGCCCCGCCGTACTGCTCCTCGACGAGCCGACCGCCGGTCTCGACCCGGACCTGAGGGACGAGATCGCCGAGCTGCTGCGGCACCTGGCGGTCCATCACCGCCTGGCCGTCGCCCTGTCCTGCCACGACGCGGACCTGGTCGCCCGGCTGGCGGACGACGTCACGGACCTCTCGCCCGACACCCTCGGGCCGCCGGCCGCCCCGCGGCCCGCGGCCCGCGCCCGCCCGCTCCCCGAAGGTGAAGGCGGGGGCGAGGGCGAGGGCGAACCGAGGCTCTCCGTCTCCGGCCTCCGCGCGGCGTTCGTACAGGGCGGCCGGGGGGTTCCCGTCCTCTACGACGTCGGCCTCACCGTCGCCGCCGGAGCCAGTACGGGCATCGTCGGCCCCTCGGGGTCGGGGAAGACCACCCTCGTGCGCGCCGTCGTCGGCCTCCACCGCCCGACCGCCGGCACCGTGACCCTCGACGGAGTACGTCTCGCCCCGGCCGCCCAGGGCCGTACGCGCGAACAGCGCCGGCGTCTCCAGCTCGTACCGCAGGACCCGCTGGGCACCCTCAACCCCAGCCGTACCGTCGGCGAGACGCTCGGACGGCCGCTGCGCCTGCACCGGCGCGCCGGCCGCCGCGAGGCCCCCGCCCGCGTCCTGGAGCTGCTGGAGCAGGTCGGTCTGCCCGCGAACTTCGCGGACCGCTACCCGCACGAGCTCTCCGGAGGCCAGCGCCAGCGCGCGTCCATAGCGCGTGCGCTGGCGGCGGACCCCGACGTACTGGTCTGCGACGAAGTGACCTCGGCGCTCGACGACAGGACCGCGGGTTCGGTCATGGACCTGCTCGAAGACCTGCGGGAGCGCCGCGGCCTCGCCCTGGTCCTCATCAGCCACGACCTGCGCATGGTCGCGAGCCGCACCGAGTCCCTGCTCGTACTGTCCGCGGGCCGGGTCGCCGAGTCGGGCGCCACCCGTCAGATCCTGGGCTCAGGGGTCGCCCAGTAGCCGCCGGCGGCACTCCTCCACATCGAAATCCCCCCGCGGGTAGCGCGGATCCAGCGCTTCCAGGTGGTCGAGCAGCAGCCTGCTGACCGCCCAGTTGCGGTACCACTTGCGGTCGGCCGGGACCACGAACCACGGGGCGGCCCCGGTCGAGCAGCGCTCCAGGGTCAGCTCGTACGCCTCCTGGTAGGCGGGCCACAGCGCGCGCTCCTCGATGTCGTCCGGGCTGAACTTCCAGTGCTTGTCCGGATCGTCGAGCCGTTTGAGGAGCCGGCGGCGCTGCTCCTCGTAGCCGATGTGCAGGAAGACCTTGACGACGGTGACGCCTTCGTCGGCGAGGTTCTGCTCGAAGCGGTTGATCTGCCCGTAGCGGCGGCCGATCTCCTCGCGCGGCGCCAGCTCGCGCACGCGGGCGATCAGCACGTCCTCGTAGTGCGAACGGTCGAAGATGCCGATCTCGCCCGGACGCGGCAGCTCCTTGGTGATCCGCCAGAGGAAGGGGTGGCTCCGCTCTTCCGCCGTCGGCGCCTTGAACGCCTTGACCCGGCAGCCCGAGGGATTGAAGTGACCGATGACGTGCTTGACGGTGCCGCCCTTGCCGCTCGTGTCCATGCCCTGGAGCACGAGCAGCAGGCGCCGCCGGTCGCCCGCCGTGCTCGCCGCGTACAGACGCTCCTGGAGCCCGGCGAGACGTTCACCCAGCTGGGCGGTGGCGGCCAGCCCGGCCGCCTTCAGCGGCGGCGGGCCGGCGGGAAACCCCGGCGTTCCCCCGGTGTCGTACGAGGAGAGGCTGACGCGCTCACCCTCCGGCACGCGCAGCAGCACACGCAGCGGGCTCCCCGGCCTCGGCTGCTCCCTCGCGGGCTTCCTCCTGGCCACCGCACACTCCTCGCCGGTCCCGTCGGTTCCCTCGATCCTGCGACGGCCCGGCGAAATCCGCGACCGGTACGGGACGCCACCGGGGGGTGGCCGTACGGGACGGGCACCGGGGGCCGGTATTCACCCGGGGGAGTGGGGGCGGGCCGGCGCGACCCGCCCCCTGCGCCCAACTCAGCCGTGGAACGGCCCCCTCACGGCGAAGGTCGTGCCCGGCGTATAGCAGTTCACGTACATCGTCGCGCAGTCCGGCGAGAAGGTGACGCCCGCGAACTCGCCCCACTCCGGCTCCTCCGGTGTGCCGATGTTCTGCCGGCCGCGTGCCATCGCGTACACGTCGCCGCGCTTGGTCAGCCCGTAGACGTGCTGCGCGCCGTTGCCGTCCTCGCACACCATCAGGCCGCCGCGCGGGGCCAGACAGATGTTGTCGGGGGACTCGCCGGGCAGCTGGATGTCCGTGCTCGGGCCGAAGACCACGACCAGCGTCAGCCGCCGCTTCCCCGGCTCGTACTTCCACACCTGGCCGAAGTGGTCGGCCGCGGAGCCCTCCGCGCTGCGCGCGAAGCTGGAGACGAAGTACACCGCCTTGTCGCCCCAGTAGCAGCCCTCCAGCTTCTGCGCGTGCGTGATGCCCTTCGGGCCGAAGTCCTGGAGCCGGATTGGCGTCTCCTTCGCCAGCGGGTCCGGCACGGGCACCCACTCGACGCCGCCGAAGCTCGCGCCCGTCTCCTGGACCGCCGACAGGTCGGGTACGCCCGGAACGCGCATCGCCTCCAGCGCGCCGCCCGCGCGCAGCGAGCCGGTGCCGCCGAGCGGCGCCTCGGGGAGGAAGCGGTAGAAGAGGCCGAATGGCTTCTGGAACGCGTCCTCGGTCTCGTACACGATGCCGGTCCTCGGGTCCACGGCGATCGCCTCGTGCTGGAAGCGGCCCATCGCGGTGAGCGGGACGGCGCCGGTGCGGCGCGGGTCGACCGGGTCGACCTCGAAGATGAAGCCGTGGTCCTTGGTGTAGCCGTTGGTGCCGGCCTTGTCCTCGTTCTCCTCGCAGGTGAGCCAGGTGTTCCAAGGGGTGGGCCCGCCCGCGCAGTTGACGGCCGTGCCGGCGATGGCGACGCGCTCGCCGAGGACGTTGTCGCGGCCGTCGAGCGCGAGGGCTGTACAGCCGCCCTTGGCCGCCGGGTCGTAGGTGAGGCCCTTGACCGTCGGGACGCCGATCTTGGCGTTGTGGCGGTTCTCGTGGTTACGGACGAGATGGACGCGGCCGTGGTGGCCTCTGAAGGCAGCCATGCCGTCGTGGTTGGAAGGAACCTTTCCCTCGCCCGAGCGCAGCGCGGCGCCCTCGCGGGAGAGGACCTTGTAGTGGAAACCCTCGGGCAGATCGAGGAGCCCGTCCGGGTCCGGGACGAGCGGCCCGTACCCGCCGCGGCCCAGTCCCTGGGCGGCGGCCGTGCCGGCGAAGATCTCCGACACCGACCCGGCGAACGCGATACCGACGCCCAGGGCGCCCGCGCGGGCGAGGACCTGACGGCGTGACGCGGACGTGGGGGCTGTTTCAGACATGAGGTAACTCCCTGCTGGCGGACAGGAACGTGACCCGCACGTGTGTACCACGCAAGTGATCTCGCGTGAACCATGCGGGCCACACCGCCTCAGTGGGCGCGTCTGCCCGACGCGTCCCGCCCCAGGTCAGACGAGCGACGCGCTCAGCGTGATCGTCGTACCCGCCAGCGCGTTGCTGACCGGGCAGTTGGCCTTGCCCTCCTCGGCCGCCTTGACGAAGTCCGCCTCGTCCATGCCCGGCACCTCGCCCTGCACGGTGAGGTGCACGCGGGTGATGCCCTCGCCCGGCACGAAGGTGACCTCGGCCTTGGTGTTGAGACGGGTCGGCGGGGTGCCGGCCTTGGCGAGCACGTTGGAGAACGCCATGTTGTAGCAGCTGGACTGGGCGGCGGCGATCAGCTCCTCGGGGCTGGTCATGCCGTTCGGCTCCTCGGTGCGGGCCGGCCAGGAGACGGGGTGCTCGCCGATGCCGGACGAGTCGAGGGTGACGGTGCCCTTGCCCTTGAAGAGGTCGCCTTCCCAGACGCTGTGTGCCTGACGCGTTGCAGCCATATCGAAAGCCCTTCTCGCGGATGGTGATCCAGGGCCAACTTACTGGGCGATCAAGCCCTTCGCGTCGCGCGCCAGCGCCGTCAGCCGGGAGATCGCCCGGAAGTACTTCTTCCGGTAGCCGCCGTTCAGCATTTCTTCACTGAACAGCTTGTCGAACGGCATCCCGGAGGCCAGTACCGGCACCTCCCGGTCGTACAGCCGGTCGGCGAGTACGACGAGCCGCAGCGCCGTCGACTGGTCCGGCACCGGACGCACATCGGTCAGGCAGACGGCGCGCACGTCGTCCGTGAGCGCCCCGTACCGGCTCGGGTGCACCTTGGCGAGGTGGTCGAGCAGGCGGGGGAAGTCGTCGAGGCTGGCACCCTCGGTGGCGTA